>NZ_JBQEOI010000003.1:0-357104 GCF_052045125.1 Paracoccus sp. 22332 | reverse complement strand
ACATCTCATGAATCAGACGGTTCATGAGGGGCCGAGACTTCCGGTCATTGTTGCGCAGCAGAACGGTGTAGCGGGTCTTGCGTTCGACCAGCGTCGCCACATTGGCATCGCCTTGAGTTCGCTCAAAGATCATCAAGTCGCCTTCCCAATTCCCAAACTGGCTGCGATCGTTGATCTCGGACGGCCGGTTATGGATGCTTGTTTCCGCAGGAAAAACCCGGTTGCGGGGCGTGCGGGCATAGCGCGGCTTCCGCTTTCGGCGCCGCTCGGGCAGGAGGCGCGCCAATTGCGCTGACTGGCCTTCGGCAGAATAGACATACTGGTAGATTGTCTCATGGCAGAGCCGGTGCGGGGCACCGGGTTCTATCCTGAGCCGACCTGCAATCTGTTCGGGAGACCAGCCTTCCTGAAGGCAGTGGATCACTTCGGCGCGTAAGTCCGGAAGACGCTCGAGCTTGCGCCGGCGGGAACGCCTGCGGTCGGCCTGGGACTGAGCCGTCACATGCCAGTAGCCATCAGCCTGCGGGACATCCTTGTCATGCCACCAGTTCCTTTTGACCTCGCGGGTGATGGTCGAGCGACTGCGGCCGAGCATCTGCGCAATCTTCGTCTTCGGCACCTTGGCCTGCAACAAACGCGCAATCACGCGGCGTTCGTCCAGCGTCAGGTTGGTGAAAGGGCGCCTCATCACATCCTCCTGAATAGCTTCAGGAAACTATCGAGTGATGCATTCCAGAATGGAATGTGCCCCGCTATATACCTTATTCGCTATAAATTTCAAGCGCTGTCACGCTGGATCGTCTTTCAGCAACGTCCAGCTCTGAACGCCGAAGCCCTGCGCCACCCTGTACAGGTTGTCGATAGAGATGTTTTGTTCCGACCGTTCGACCGCGCTGAGGTAGGTCCGGTTCAACCCGCACTCGTTCGCAAGGTACTCCTGCGACCAGCCACGTTCGGCCCGAAGCCTGCGCATGTTGCGCGCTACGATGTCTCGCAGTGGGCTTTTGGGGGTCGCTTTCATGCACAATGTTATTGTGCGTCGACGCTTTTAACTCTACCTGTTTTAACATTCATCCGGCATTTGCGAGCCTGATATGCCCCTACAATTTCCGCATTGCATGAACGAGATACACACCGAGGCGACAACCTGTCCGAGCTGTGGCGCACAGCGCGGCATCCTGAAGCCGGGCTGGTCGGCCGAAAGATGGCGGGGTGCCGCGCAGCTCATGTTCATTGGCGCAAGCATCGCGGCCCTGATCGGCCTCGTCCTCGGCTACTCGGCGGCCACCAGCTCGTGGCAAGTGAACTGGGGCGTCGGCCGAAAAGTGAACTCGTAGCGGATTACATAAGGCGCTTTCAGCAGGTGACGCGAGGGGGCCTCTATGTGGATGGTTTTGCAGCACCACAACGGCGGAACGCCCCTGAGGCCTGGTCAGCAAGGCGGGTGCTTGAGGTAGAGCCAAAGAGGATACGCGGTTTTTGGCTCTTTGATATCGATCCAGGCGGTGTCGAGATGCTCCGAGAGTTGAAATCCCTCCATCACCGTAGTCCCATCTCACGCAAGGTTCGTGTGTTCGAAGGAGATTTCAATAAAGAGGTATTCCACTTTCTCCAGGCCAAGGAACTGCGGCGGGATACGGCGGTTTTTGCCCTCCTGGATCAGCGAGCGACCGAATGCCACTGCGGACGGTTGAACTTCTGGCCCGGCGACGGGGGCGCAGGACTAAAATCGAGATCATGTATTTCTGTCCGACTGCATGGGTCCATCGGATGATCAAGACTCGCACCAAGGCTTCAAGCATCGAGGCGTTGAACTTATGGTGGGGCAACAGCAGTTGGGAGGCGTTAGCTAACCTTACCCAGATGGAGACAGTCAGAGTTTTGGTGAACCGCTTTAAAAGCGAACTCGGATACAAGCATGTGGTGCCATATCCCATTCCACTGCGTCTTAATAGGCGGCGCATTTCCTATCATTTAATCCACGCATCTGATCACGATGAAGCCCCTCGCCTGATGGCTGCAGCCTTTAACGACCGTGTGAACGCCCAAGAGCACGCCGGTCAAATTTCGTTGGCTTTGTAGTCCGGGCACCGGAAAGAAAATGCTGTGGACAGCTGGAGCCTACTGGAGTTGCCGCCGCATCGCGACGAGGAACTGGACGGCTACAGCGAGCAGTATCAGGCGATCGATAACCTTGCAGACATCGATGAGCAGCAGAATACGGTTCGATAGACTTTAGGTGTGCTTCTTCTCAGATGGGCATACTACGTGTTCGGGATCGAACCACAAAACGTCCAGGGTGCCTTCCCGATGGACGAAGAACACCCTCTGTTTTCCAGTCACCCGTATAGAATATACTTCGTCTAGGTCATCAAGCCTGATTTCGGCAAGACGATCCCGCGCCTCCTTCGAAAGCTTCGGGGTTTCGATAAAGTGGCATCCTCGCTGGCCTAACTCGGCTTCCGTCATCGTTTCCAAGGACGCCAGAGATTCGATTACAGATTTGTGATGATGACCATCGTGGAGGTTTGTCCACGCGAAGGGCCCATTTTTGTCAACGGCGCTGAAGCGCCATGCAATAGGCTTCCCACGAAATGAAGGGACCGCGACGCGCGGCGCGGGAACACGCTTTTGGGGAAGTGGCGAAATAACCGTTTTAGGGGTCTTCGCCCCCGTCCCTTGCCCTTCCCCATTTACAGAGAGCCGTAATACTCTGCCATTGCCGCGCAGCTAATAACCCGATTACTGCGGTCGCCAGGGTCCAGCCCCTCCCGCGTCTCCATCCAAGGACGCTCTGAATGAGTGAGATCACTCAGCCATTTTGCGGGCTTATCACCATAGAAACGCAAGACGGCATCAACCGTCTCCCGGGCATCCTTATCGAGGACTTTGGGGTCTCCAGGAATGTCCCCTGGCGCAACAGTGAACATCCCACGATGCGCAGCATACAAATCTGGAACCACAGGGCCGTTCGTCCCAAACTAGCGACCATGCCTGTGCGTAGTAGCACAGCTTTTGTAGCTTCATAGCCGTCATGCCCCCTGCGGCATTCAGAACATATGCAGCAACATCAAAGACAGACATCTTGGCCCCCATTACGTCGCCTGATCTGAACCATTTTCGCTAGATCGTCAAATCAAGTTGTATGTCAGAACTTAGGATCAAGAGGCAAAATGCAAAGACCTTAAGTGCCTCAAAGTAGCATAGAAAACCACTAAACTGATGTAAACCTGACGTGTCAAACGCCAGAAAACTTGGTCTCATCAACGCACAAGCATAGAACACAGACTGGGTGTCAGAAAGGACGCCCGGCATTTTCGACCACGTCCCACTCAGCAAAACCAAACAGCCAACGGCGGAGCAGCGGTCAAAGCTCCCGCCGCACTCCTGACGTCGCCACCCCGCCTAGTCCGCAGTGCGGGGCTCTCTGTCAGATCACCCCGGCGACCGCCAGCACGGCCAGCGGGACGACCACGAACCAGTAGAGAAGCTGGGCATTTATGGGCACGGCCAGAAGACCAAATACCAATGCCGCCGGAAAGATGACAAACCCCGTAGCGATCACGTTCTGCATTCTCCCAGCCCCGCTCTGCCGCTTAGCCCAGCGATCAGTCCCTGACGATCACACGGCCGCGCCGTTCTTCCAGGTAGATACGCACCATCTCCGGCCGCGTGGGCTCAGGGTCCAGCTTTGCGCGTTCGGCGTCCAGCCACGCCAAGAGGTCCGGCTCTATCCTAACACCAACAAGAGTAGCCCCTGTTCGAGGGCGGCCACGGGGTTTTCTGTTGACAGGTATTGTTTCGCTCATGATTATCTGATAACAGATAAGCAGGCCGAGCGAAAGTCCTACCTTTCGCCCGGCCCTGACCGAAACCCGATTGCTGAGGAAATCGAGAATGGCTGACGTTTACGATATCACCCCGCGCTTGCCGAGAAAAACCCAATTTGAAGCCGTAGCAATGGACGCCGGCGCCTTCGATGGAGAGCGCGAGAAGCTTTTCGGGGCGCGAGCCCGTATCACGGCATTGATGCTCGCCAAGACGCAGGCCGAGTTGCGGCACGACTTCGAAGACGACCCGGAAGCCCTTGCCGATCTGGCTGAAGTCTTCTCAGCCCTGTCGGACGAATGCAAGGCGGTCCAGGCGATTGTGGACGCCGCATTGGCCCGGTTGCTGATCGTCGGGAACGAAATGATCTGCGCAGACGCCTGACAACCGCGCCCGGCTTCTGCCGGGCCTACCTCCCGCCCTGCCGTCGGGGGAGACATATCAGACCGAACAAACCCGCATTATTTCTAAGCCGCCTGCTTACATATCGCTTACATGGCTGAGCCGACATGCTTCATCAGAAGCATCATATCACCACCTAAGTCTTTGAAATTTAAGTGGTGGGCGACCCTGGAATCGAACCAGGCATGGGTCTCCCCGGCGGAGTTACAGTCCGCTGCCGCACCTTGCAGCACGTCGCCCGCCGAGCCATCGGCGTGGGGGGTCATTAACGGCCGGGGCGCGAGGCGTCAAGCGGATTTCCGGGCCTTGCGTCCGGGCCTCGGGACGCGCGATGAAGGGGGCTAGCGACAAAGGATCCAGCGCATGACCGAGCGACCGGGCAAGCCCAAGAAACCCGCCTGGGTGATCGACAAGGAACGCGCCCGCCGCGCCGGAGCCGCGGAAACCGTGTGGCTGTTCGGCCTGCACGCCGTGCGCGACGCGCTTGCCAATCCGGCGCGGGAAAAGCTGCGGTTGGTCGCAACCCCGAACGCCGTGGACCGGCTGGGCGATCTGCATGGCATCGCCCCCGAAATCACCGATCCCCGCGTCTTCGGCAAGGCGGTGCCGCTGGCGCCCGACAGCGTCCACCAGGGCGCCGCGC
Organism: Paracoccus sp. 22332; assembly: GCF_052045125.1. NCBI lineage: Bacteria > Pseudomonadati > Pseudomonadota > Alphaproteobacteria > Rhodobacterales > Paracoccaceae > Paracoccus > Paracoccus sp. 22332. The sequence goes on along the minus strand of NZ_JBQEOI010000003.1, from coordinate 352,231 downwards.
TGGAGGTGAAGCCGCTGAAATGGGGTGGTCTCAGCGATGTGGTGCTGCGGCAGGCGCCGGGAGAGCGGCGGCCGCTGCTGGTCGCGCTGGATCGCGTGACCGACCCGCACAACATCGGCGCCATCCTGCGGTCGGCCGAGGTATTCGGCGCCCGCGCCGTCATCGCCCCCGCCAGGCATTCCGCGCCTGAAACCGGCGCGCTGGCCAAGACCGCCTCGGGCTCGTTGGAGCGCCAGCCCTATCTGCGCGTCCCCAACCTGGCCGAGGCGCTGTCGCAGCTGAAGGGCATGGGCTTCACGCTGGTCGGTCTGGACGGCACCGGCGACCAGCCCCTACCCGACCTGCTGGCCACCCTGCACGGCCGCGCCCTGTGCCTGGTTCTGGGCGCCGAGGGGCCGGGGATGCGCGAACTGACGCTGAAAAGCTGCGATCATGTCGCGCGGATTCCCTTTGCCGCCGATTTCGGGTCTCTGAACGTCTCGAACGCGGCGGCCGTGGGGCTGTATGCGGCCAGCATGGCATAGGGATCACATCCCTGCGACAATAGGCGCGGCGGCGTTGAGAATCGGGTCCGGTGCTGCCAATGAGGCATCCTGCCGTCATAAAACCGCCCGATCCATGAAAACGCTGCTTCTTTCGCTGATCCTGACCTCGGCCCCCGTCCTGCCGGCAATCGCCCAGGACTGGGCCATCGACGGGCTGGATGCGGTAGGCTTCCTGGAAAGCGGCCGCCCGGTCCCTGGACGGGGCGACATTTCGACGCTGTGGAAAGGCCAGGTCTGGCATTTCGCGTCCGAGGAGAACCGCAGCCGGTTCGAAGCCGATCCACGCAGCTTTGCCCCCGCCTTCGGCGGCCTTTGCCCCGTTGCCCTGGCCGAAGGACGGCGGGTCGCGGGCGATCCCCGACATTTCCTGATCATCGGCAACCGGCTCTATCTGGTGGGCTCCGGCAGGGCGGCCCGCAAATTGCAGCAGGCGCCGCGCGACATCCTGGCGCGCGCCCAGGAACGCTGGGACCAGTGAAGCCATCCAGCCGATCGTCCATCACGAATTCGCGATATAGCTGGAACTTTTGGGGGGTGTTGCCCATTTACCATCTGGAACATGACCCCGGAACCGTCATGTTCAGATCACTGTCCCTCGTTCCGCGACTTGCGCCCGGCCAGAATTCTGGACCGGGCGCCTTTTCTATGTAATGGTGCCTACAACTTTTAGACGAGGAGGGGAGACCCGTCATGGAAGTCGATTTCAAGGACGACGAAGATATTGCCCGGATTGCCCGTGGCGTGAAGGTCATAGCGGTTGTGGGCCTGTCGCCGAACGAGGCGCGTCCCAGCTGGGGCGTGGCGCGCTACCTGCAAGCGAACGGCTATCGCGTCATCCCGATCAATCCCGGCCAGGCAGGCGGCAAGATTCTGGGAGAGACCGTCTATGCCCGCCTGTCGGACATTCCGCCGATGATTCCCGTGCAGATGGTTGACATCTTCCGCAAATCCGAGGCGGTCGGTCCCATCGTGGACGAGGCCCTGGCCCATCTTCCCCACCTGAATTCGATCTGGCTGCAACTGGGCATCCGCAACGATGCGGCCGCGTCGCGGGCCGAGGCGCGGGGGATCACCGTGATCCAGGACCGCTGCCCCAAGATCGAATTCCCGCGTCATCTGTAGGACGCGGAACAAGGCCCCGGCGATGCGCTGACCCATTCTGCGCTGTAGAGCACGGATTCTTCCGAAAGTTCGTTTGTAAACCGAACGAAGGCGACGCAAGCGCGTCGCCCTTTCCGTGCATCGACCAACGGAACCTCTGCATGCTGCCGGTCGAAACCTCTCGCCATAATGCGCGCTTGCAGGCCGGGATCGTGCCCTTCTAATGCCGGGCACTCGCCGGGAGGGATGGTGGCATCGGCCCTTCGACGTGCGATGGCGTCATGGCAGCAGACCGGAAGCCTATAGCTCGATCCGTGGGCCGGAAAACAGGGCAGGCTTGCTCATGAGGCTAACCCGACCCGCCGACTTACAAACAGGAATCCCTGAACCGATGGCGTAGTGCAACAAGACCGCTCAACGGTCACGTCTGCATCCCGGAATGAAACTATAGGTTCCCAGACCCTCTCTATCCCGCCGCCTGCAAATCCCCCGTCAGCGCCGCCAGATCCCCCCGCCGGGCGGTCAGCATCGCGGCGATCTCGGCGCGTTCGCTGGCCAGCATGTTCACGCCCTCGATGATGATGTTGAAGAACCTGTCCTGGCCGGACTTGTTCGACACATGCCATTCGACCTCCATCGGCGCCCGGCCGTTCAGATAGGCGACCGAGGTCACGGCGAAGAAGCTTTTCAGCGGCCGGGCGCCCGTCACCTCGATCTTCGATCCGATGAACTCGCGGAACCGCTTGCCGTATTTGCGGCCGATATAGCCCTGGAAAGCCTGGGTATAGGCAGCCAGGGCGCGCGGATCGGCCTGCCGCGCGGCGGGACCGAGCGCGGAACGCGCGATCACCGGCACATCGGCATAGCGCACGAAGATCGTCTCGAACTCGCGATACATCTGCGCCGGCGGGCGGCCGGAATTGATGACCTGATAGACCTCGCCCAAGGCGGTGTCGATCAGCGACCGGGCCTGGACCGCGTCCAGCGCCCAGCCGCGCAAGGGCATCAGCGAGGCCGCCGACGCGCCAGCGAACAGCGCCAGGACGCCGCGGCGGTCACGGGTCGTAAGGGTCGATGACGTCATCTGCGGCGGCGTCGGCATAGGGGTCAATCTCGGTCCCTCCCTGGTTCAATTCGTGGCGGCGGTGCATCAGATAGATCAGCCGCAGTTGCGCATAGCTATCCGCACTGTCTTGCAGAACGCTATCCACCGTGTCCCCGAATCGCGCCCGATCACCGGCTTTTGACGCCGCGCGTAGGCCAAATGCCGCCCATGCCGCATCCCGGTGCAGCAGGTGATAGACAGGGTCGATCAGCAGATCCACGACCTTGCCCGCCGCGTCCCGCTGGGTCGAGGGGCCAAGGACCGGCAGCTCCAGATAGGCGCCTTCGGGGACGCCCCAGACCGCCAGCGTCTCGCCGAAATCGGTGTCGACCTCGGGCAGCCCGAAATCGGTTCCTGCGGGATCCAGCAGACCGCCCATTCCCAGCGTCGTGTTGACGGCAAAGCGGAAAAAATTCTGGATCGCGGGTTCGGGACGCCCTTGCAGCAGGCTGTTGACGACCTTGCCCGGCAGCGACAGGTTCGCCCCCGCGTTGATCACCAGGTCCATGGCACCCGGTTCACCTGCCTCATTCCCGCCCGCCGAGACCCGCCTGGCCACCGGCGCAACCACGCGTTGATCAAAGCCCTTGTTGAAGGCATGGATGCGCCGGTTGCCCGATTCAAACGGGTCGTTGACGCGAATGCCGTCCTGCATCACAGGTTCCGACGTGCAGCCCGCCAGAATCACGCCCAGGGCCAGCGGAACGACAAGGGACAAGGGACGAAGCAAAGGATCTCCTAACCTTTTCGGGATAACACAGAGTCAAGACCGCGATCAGCGATCCTCGAATACTGGCGCACGGGGCCTGAGGCAAGGCGGCACCGATGGCCGAAGATGAAGGATGAAGGAATGAGCAAGTCGCCCGCTTTCCAGGACGGCGCCAAGGAATTACGCAAGGCACGCGCCGCGGGGCTGCCCCTGTTCGCGGCCGTCGCGCTGTTTTCAGCGGTCGTGAACCTGTTGATGCTGACCGGACCGCTGTTCATGTTGCAGGTCTATGACCGTGTTCTGGCATCGCGGTCGGTCGAAACGCTGACCGCGCTGTTCGTGCTGGTGGTGTTCCTGTTCGTGCTGATGGGCTTCGTGGACTTCATCCGCAGCCGGGTGATGCAGCGGATCGCCGCCCGCTTTCAGGACCGGATGGAGGGACGGGTCTTCACCGCCGCGCTGCGCGAAGGCGCGATCTCGGGCGACGAATCGGCGGCGGCGGCCAGCGGGATGCGCGATCTCGATTCGGTCCAGCGACTGATCGCCTCGCCGGTGCTGCTGGCGGTCTTCGACCTTCCCTGGGCGCCGCTGTTCCTGGCGGCGGTCTATATCTTCCACCCGCTGCTGGGGGTCGTGGCGACCATCGGCGGGGCGATCCTGGTGGTCTGCACCCTGGTCAACCGGACGCTGACCAAGACGCCGTTGCAGCAATCCAACATCGCGTCCGCCCAGGCGCAGCGCATGGCGGATCTGTACCGGGACGAGGGCGAGGTGATCGGCGCCCTGGGAATGCGCAGCGCCACCTATGCCCGTTGGCGCAAGGCGCGGGCCGAGGCGCAGGAACAGGCGGTGCGCGGCGCCGACCTGTCGTCGGGCTTCACGGTCTTCTCGAAAAGCTTCCGGCTGTTCCTGCAAAGCGCGATGCTTGCGGCGGGCGCCTGGCTGGTGCTGCAACAGGCGGTGACGCCCGGTGCGATGATCGCCAGTTCGATCATGATGGGCCGGGCGCTCGCCCCGGTCGAACAACTGGTCGGCGGCTGGCCGATGGTGCAGGCGGCCCAGGACGCCTGGGAACGGCTGGCCCGGCTGCTGTCGCGCCAGCCCGCGCAGACGGCCCACACCCCCCTGCCCCGCCCCGAGGCGGTGCTGGAGGTGCGGCAGCTTTCGGTGGCGCCTCCGGGCCAGAATGTCGCGATCGTGCGCGGCGTGTCCTTCGCGGTGGCGCCGGGCCAGGCGCTTGGCGTGATCGGGCCGTCGGGCGCGGGGAAATCGACCCTGGCCCGCGCGCTGATCGGCGCCTGGCCGGTCGGCGCGGGTTCGATCCGGCTGGGCGGCGCGACGCTGGACCAGTACGATCCCGATGTTCTGGGCAACATGATCGGCTATCTGCCGCAGCAGGTGACGCTGTTCGACGGCACCATCGCGGAAAACATCGCCCGGCTGTCGCCCGACATGGATCCCGCCCGCGTGGTGCGCGCGGCCCAGGCGGCGGCGGCGCATCAGATGATCCTGGATCTGCCGCAGGGCTATGACACGCGCATCAGCCAGGCCACCGGCCGCCTGTCGGGCGGACAGATCCAGCGCGTCGGGCTGGCCCGCGCGCTGTATCCCGACCCGGTGATGCTGGTCCTGGACGAGCCGAACTCGAACCTCGACAACGAGGGGTCGATGGCGCTGAACGCGGCGATCCGCCGGATCAAGGCGCAGAACGGCTGCGTCATCATCATGGCCCACCGGCCCGCCGCGATCAACGAATGCGACCTGCTTCTGGTCATGGAACAGGGCATCCGCCGGGCCTTCGGGCCGCGCGACCAAGTATTGCAGGAAATGGTGCAGAATTCCGCGCAGATCATGAAATCGCAGGAAACCGGACGCGCAGGGGGCGTGGCATGAGCGACGAGACCAACAAGCCCGGCGGCCAGAACCCCGCCCCCCGCCCCTCGGGGATCCAGACGGGGATCCTGTCCAGCCGCATCGCCCCGCCGGTCGATGCGCCGATCCCCGGTCCCGCGCCCCGGCAGGCCGCGCCCGCGCAGCCGCTTCCCCCGGTCGAACCGCCCTCGCCACCGGCGCCGCCCCGGCCCATCGCGCCGCCCGACCCGTCCCGCTGGTCGGTGCGCGGCGCCTTGCTGACCGGCTTGATCTCGATCGCGGTGCTGCTGGGCGGCTTTACCGCCTGGGCGATGCAAAGCCGCATCGCGGGGGCCGTGGTGGCCCATGGCCAGGTCGAGGTCGAACAGCAGCGCCAGGTCGTCCAGCACCCCGACGGCGGCGTGGTCGAGGAGATCCTGGTCAAGGACGGCCAGACGGTCGAGGCGGGCCAGCCGCTGATCCGCCTGGACGGCAGCCTGCTGCGCACCGAACATGCCATCGTCGAAGGCCAGTATTTCGAGATCCTGGCCCGCCGCGGCCGGCTCGAGGCGGAACGCGGCGACGCCGAAACGATGCAGATTCCCGACGAGTTGCTGGCGGCAGCCGAAGGCAATGCCGATCTGCAAGCCCTGATCGCCGGTCAGCGCAGCCTGTTCGAAACCCGCCGCGACACCCTGCGCCAGTCGATCGAGCAGTTGGAGAAACAGTCCGAACAGGTCCGCCAGCAGGTCGACGGCATCGACGCGCAGATCGTGGCGCTGGACCGGCAGCGCGAACTGATCGGCGAGGAACTGGAGGACCAGCAGTCCCTGCTGGATCGTGGCCTGGCCCAAGCCTCCCGCGTGCTGGCCCTGGAGCGCGAGGCCGCCAGCCTGGACGGGCAACTGGGCGAGTTGAAGGCCAGCCGGGCCTCGGCCGAGACGCGCCAGACCGAGCTGGACATCCAGCGGCTGCGCCTGGGCGCCGAACGCCGCGAGGAGGCCGAGACCGAGTTGCGCGACCTGGGCTATCGCGAACTGGAACTGGCCGAACGCCGCCGGGGCTTGGCGGAACAGATCAACCGTCTGGACATCCGCGCGCCGGCGGCGGGCGTGATCTACAACCTCATGGTCACGACGCCCCGCTCGGTCATCCGTCCCGCCGATCCGGTGCTGTATGTCATCCCGCAGGATCGCCCGCTGGTGGTCAGCGCGCGCCTGGCCACGATCAACGTGGACGAGGTGCAGGTGGGCCAGCCGGTGGTGCTGCGATTCTCGGCCTTCTCATCGCGCACGACACCGGAAATCGACGGTGTGCTGGGCCGCGTGTCCGCCGATGCGCTGATCGACGAGGCGACGCGCCAGCCCTATTACCGGGCCGAGGTGACGATCCCCGCCGACCAGTTGGCCAAGCTGGGCGATCTGGCGCTGATCCCCGGCATGCCGGTCGAGGTCTATATCCAGACCGGCGAGCGCAGCCCGATGGCCTATCTGGTGAAGCCGCTGGCGGACTACTTCAACCGGGCGTTCCGGGAAAGCTGAGGCCGTGGGGGCTTCGCGCCCCCACGCCCCTGCTGGACATGTCAATAAGGAAGGGTGCGGCTATTTCTTCCGCCGCCGCTTGGTCGCGCGCTTGATCTCGGCCAGCCGCGACTTGGTGGACATCGGCCGGGGGCTGCGGCCGCGCCTGCCCTTTTGCGGACCGCGCGGAAGCGGCTGGCCGTCCAGTTCCAGCAGATCCAAGGTCAGCCCGCCGGTCATCGGGATCGCCTCGGCCAGGCGCACGGTGACACGCTGACCGATGCCGATTTCCAGGCCGGTATCGCTGCCGATCAGCATCTGCGCATCGGGATCGAAGTGGAAATACTCTTGCCCGATGGCGCGGATCGGCAGCAACCCGTCGGCGCCGGTCTCGTCCAGCTTGACGAAGGCGCCGAATTTCTGGACGCCGCTGATCCGGCCCGTCATCTCGGTTCCCACGCGATCGGCCAGGAACGCCGCCAGATAGCGGTCGGTGGTGTCGCGTTCGGCGGCCATGCTGCGGCGCTCGGTCTCGCTGATATGGGTCGCGGTTTCGGGCAGCCGCTCCAGGTCCTGGGGCGACAAACCGTCGCCGCCCTTGCCACCGCCGCCCCAGCCGTGCCCCGAAATCAGCGCGCGATGCACGATCAGGTCGGAATAGCGCCGGATGGGCGAGGTGAAATGCGCATAGCTTTTCAGCGCCAGCCCGAAATGGCCGAAGTTTTCCGGGTGGTAGTAAGCCTGCGTCATCGACCGCAGGGTGCTGATGTTGATCAGCTCGTCGAAATCGGTGCCCTCGGACTGGGCCAGCAGGCGGTTCAGGTGGCTGGTATGCAGCACCTGCCCCTTGGCCAGCGTGAAGCCCGAAGCCTGGGCGACCTCTCGCAGCGCGTCGATCTTGGCGAGGCTGGGTTCCTCGTGGACGCGGAACAGCAGCGGACGCTGGCGGCGGGTCAGTTCCTCGGCGGCGGCGACATTGGCCAGCACCATGAATTCCTCGATCAGCTTGTGGGCGTCGAAGCGTTCGCGGAAATTCACGGATTTGACGCGGCCGTCCGGGGTCAGTTCGATCCGGCGTTCGGGCAGGTCCAGATCCAGCGGCTGGCGGCGCGCGCGGGCCTCCTTCAGCAGGCCATAGGCGTGCCACAGCGGGCGGATCACGCTGTCCATCAGCGGTTCCGTCTGCGCATCCGGCTTGCCGTCCGCCGCCGCCTGGGCCTGCTCATAGGCCAGCGAGGCCCGGCTGTTCATCATGCCGCGATGGAAGTTGTGGCCGATCTTGTTGCCCTGCGCATCCAGCCGCATCCTGACGGCGATCACCGGGCGGTTCACGCCTTCGTGCAACGAACACAGGTCCGCCGACAGCGCCTCGGGCAGCATCGGCACCACGCGGTCGGGAAAATAGGTCGAATTGCCGCGCAGCCAGGCCTCTCGGTCCAGGGCGGAACCGGGGGTAACGTAATGGGCCACGTCGGCGATGGCGACCCAGATGGTGGCGCCGCCGTCTTCCTCGACAAAGGCCGCCACGGCGTCGTCATGGTCGCGCGCGTCCGAGGGGTCGATTGTCACCAGGGCCAAGTCGCGCAGATCCTCGCGGCCCTTCATGGTGGCGGGTTTCGCGCCCTCGGCCTCGGCGATCACGGCGTCGGGGAAATCGTCGGGGATGCCATGCTGGTGGATGGCGATCAGGCTGACCGCGCGCGGCGCGGACGGGTCGCCCAGCCGGTCGATGATCCGCGCCATGGGCAGCCCCAGCCGGCCCTTGGGACCGGCGTGTTCGGCCTGCACCAGTTCGCCGTTCTGCGCGCCCAGGGTGGCGTCGGGGCGGACGCGCCATTCGCGGTCCTGGCCCTTGTCGATGGGGACGATGCGGCCGCCCTCGGCTTCCTTGCGGAAAATGCCGGTAATGCGATGAGGCGCGGCGGTGATGCGGCGGATCAGGCGGGCCTGATATTGGTAATCCTCGCCCTGCACCTCGACCAGGCGGCCTAGGAAGCGGTCGCCCCGGCCAAGCGCGGGGTCGCTGTCGCGGGGGACATAGTGGATGCGCGGCATAGGCCCGTCGCCATGCCATTCCAGCGGTCGCGCGAACAGGTCGCCCGACCCGTCCGGCGGCAGCAATTCCAGCACCGTAACGGGCGGCAGACGCTCGGCATCCAGATAGTGGCGGCGGCGGCGTTCCAGATGGCCCTCGCTCTCAAGCTCTTTCAGCAGGCGCTTCAGTTCGATCCGTTCGGCGCCCTTGATGCCGAAGGCCTTGGCGATGTCGCGCTTGGAATTGGCGTCGGGATGGTCCGCGACCCATTCCATGATCTGTTCCTTGCTGGGAATCTGGGCCATCTTGCGGTCCCCCTTACAGATCGCGGATCATGTCACGATGCGGGATCCCCGCGTCGTCGTAAACCGGGCCGAACGCGGTAAAGCCCAGCTTTTCGTAAAAGCCCAGGGCGTGGGTCTGCGCACCCAGCTTGGCGCGGGTGATGCCCGGCCGGTCCCGCAGCGCGTCGAGCGCGGCCCGGATCAGCGCCGCGCCCAGTCCGGTGCCGCGCGCCTGCGCCAACACGCAGACGCGGCCGATCTTGCCGGTGTCGCCTTGCAGCAGGATCCGCGCGGTGCCGACCGGGCGGCCGTCCCGGCGGGCCAGCAGGTGAATGGCGCCCGCGTCCTTGTCGTCCAGTTCCTCGGCCTCGGACACGCCCTGTTCTTCGATGAACACGGCGCGGCGCAGGGCGTGGCAGGCGGCAAGGTCGTCGGTCTGTTCGATCTTCATTCGAAATATTTTTCCAGAATCCGCTGGTAGATGGTTTTCAACTGCTGGACCTGTGCCACCGGCACGCGTTCGTCCACCTGGTGCATATAGGCGCCGACCAGGCCGAATTCGACCACCGGACAGTGGTTCTTGATGAAGCGCGCGTCGGACGTGCCGCCGGTGGTGGACAGGACCGGCTGGCGGTTGGTTTCCTGCGTGACCACGCTGCGGACCAGATCGACGAAGGGGCCGGGCGCGGTCAGGAACGCCTCGCCCGTCACCTGGGCGGCAATGGTCAGCGACACGCCGGTCGCCTGCGCCACGCGGGCGGCGCGGGCGGTCAGGTCGGCCTCCAGGCTGACGGCGGTGTGCAGGTCGTTGAAGCGGATGTTGACCACCGCCCGCGCCGTTTCGGGGATCACGTTGGACGCCGGGTTGCCGCAGTCGATGCTGGTGATCTGCAAGCCGGTCGGATCGAAATGCTCGGTCCCCTGGTCCAGAGGCGCGGCGATCAGGTCATTGAGGTAAGCCGTCAGCGCGTGCAGCGGGTTCCGGGCCTTGTGGGGATAGGCGGCGTGACCCTGCACCCCCTTGGCGGTGACGGTGAAGGTGACGGAACCGCGCCGTCCGATCTTCATCATCTCGCCCATGATCTCGGGGTTCGAGGGTTCGCCGACGATGCAGGCGTCCATGCGTTCGCCATGGGCCTCCATCCAGTCCAGGATCGCGGTGGTGCCGTCGCGGGACGGGCCTTCCTCGTCCCCGGTGATGGTCAGGATCACGGCGCCGTCGGGCGGCGTTTCGCGCACGAAGTCGATGGCGGCGGCGACGAAGGCCGCGACGCCGGATTTCATGTCGGTCGCGCCCCGGCCCCAGATCACGCCGTCCTCGACATGGCCGCTGAAGGGGGGATGGGTCCAGGATCCCAGGTCGCCGGGCGGGACGACATCGGTATGGCCGTTGAAGCCGAAGCTGCGCGCGCCCTTGGCGCCCCAGCGGGCGAACAGGTTGGGGGTGCCGTTGCGGTCGACGCGGCGAACCTCGAACCCCGCCTGGGCCAGCAGGTCTTCCAGCAGGATCAGGGCGCCGCCTTCATTCGGCGTGACAGAGGGGCAGCGGATCAGGCGGGCGGTCAGGTCGGCGGCGTCGATCATCTCATATCCAGTCGGAAAGGGCGCGGCGGACAAGGTTCAGGCCGGTGACGACCAGCAGGATCAGCGTCCAGCGGCGGAATTGTGCGACATTCATGCGGTCCTGCAAGGCCTGGCCCGCGAACATTCCGGCAAAGGCGGGAATGCACAGCGCGGCGGACAGCGGGATGGTCTGGGCGTTCAGCACGCCCGACATCAGATGCGCCGCCGTCAGCCCGGCGCTGCCCAGCAGGAACACCACGCCCTGCACCCGCATCTGTTCGCGCTTCTCAGCCCCCAGGGACAGCAGCAGGACCACCAGCGGCGGCCCCCAGATGCCCGAGACGCCGCCGTACAGACCGCCGACGATGCCGGTCACGATCTCGGCCCGGCGGCGGTGATGGATGGGCAGCGCCAGCGGCGTCCCCGACAATTGCCACAGCGCGAAGCCGACCACCGGAAAGCCCAGCAGCGCATACATCGCCTGTTGCGGGATCGCCGTGGCGAAGCCCGCCGAGATCGCCATGAACACCAGCACCATGCCGATATGCCAGCGATAATCCCGGATCGACCGCGCCGCCGCCCCCACCCCCTGGCGCAGCGCCTGGTTCACGTTGGTGGTCAGCACCGGCAGGATCAGCGCGGCAAGCGCCGTCTGCGGCGGCAGGATCGACGCGAAGGCCGAGGCCATGATCAGCGGCATGGCAAATCCGATCGCCCCCTTCACGAAGCCCGCAAAGGCCGTGACGGCGAAGATCGTCCAGAATTGCCAGGGATCCAGTCCAAACATGCGCGCACGCTAACGGCTTGTCCGGGAAATGGGAATGGCGGGCACGCTGCCGCAGGGCAGACATATTCGTTCGCACGACACCTTCACAGCGCATAATTGTTGCGCTGCGACTGCGAAGGCGTTACCCATGCTGCAATGCCGCAAGGGGGATTTCCGATGAAAGACATGCCGCAACAGTTCGATCTGGTCCTGTCCGAACTGGCCGACCTGCAAGCCCGCGCCACCGACGCGCTGCGCGCCAGGGTCTCGCCCGGCGGCAAGGTCGATGCCGAGGCGCTGGAGCAGCACCAGCACGCCGCCCATGCGCTGTCCTGGCTGGCGACCTATGTCGAATCGCTGCGCCAGCTTGCCGCATGGTCCACCCGCGTCGGCGGCGAGATCGAGGATCTGATCGCCCGGATCGGGTTCGGCGAATACCTGACCCAGATCGCCGGGGGCATCCCGATGAGCCAGACGGAATTCGCCCGCCTGTCCGATCTGGGCGTGGACTGGCAGCCCTCGGACACGGCGCGCGCGCTGATGGCCGCCAACACCCCCGACGCCCGCGCCCGGCTGGCCGCCCTGATGGCCGAGAACAGGGGCAGCGCGACTTTCGGCGCCACCGGCCTGGACGAGGATCTGGAAATGATCCGCGACCAGTTCCGCCGCTGGGCCGACGACAAGGTGGTGCCCCATGCCCATGAATGGCACCTGAAGGACGATTTCATCCCGATGGAGATCATCGAGGAACTGGCCGAACTGGGGGTTTTCGGCCTGACCATCCCGGAAAACCTGGGCGGCCTGGGCATGTCCAAGGCGGCGATGGTCGTCGTCTCCGAGGAATTGTCGCGCGGCTATATCGGTGTGGGCAGCCTTGGCACCCGCAGCGAGATTGCGGCCGAGCTGATCCTGGGCGGCGGCACCGACGATCAGAAGACGCATTGGCTGCCGCGCCTGGCCAGCGGGGAAATCCTGCCCACGGCGGTCTTTACCGAACCGAACACCGGCAGCGACCTGGGCAGCCTGCGCACCCGCGCGGTCAGGGACGGCGATGTCTGGAAGATCACCGGCAACAAGACCTGGATCACCCATGCCGCGCGCACCCATGTGATGACGCTGCTGGCCCGCACCGATCCGGACACCACCGATTATCGCGGCCTGTCGATGTTCATCGCCGAAAAGACGCCGGGCGATGATGCCGACCCCTTCCCCACCCCCGGCATGACCGGCGGAGAGATCGAGGTGCTGGGCTATCGCGGCATGAAGGAATACGAACTGGCCTTCGACGGGTTCGAGGTGAAGGCGGAAAACCTGCTGGGCGGCGTCACCGGCCAGGGCTTCAAGCAGTTGATGCAGACCTTTGAATCGGCGCGCATCCAGACGGCGGCGCGGGCCATCGGCGTGGCGCAGAACGCGATGGAACTGGGCCTGCAATACGCCCTGGACCGCAAGCAGTTCGGCAAGCCTCTGATCGCCTTCCCGCGCGTGGCCGACAAGCTGGCGATGATGGCGGTCGAGATCATGATCGCCCGGCAGCTGACCTATTTCAGCGCCTGGGAAAAGGACCACGGCCATCGCTGCGACCTGGAGGCCGGGATGGCCAAGCTGCTGGGCGCGCGGGTCGCGTGGTCCAGTGCCGATAATGCCCTGCAAATCCACGGCGGCAACGGCTTTGCGCTGGAATACCAGATCAGCCGTGTGTTGTGCGATGCACGCATCCTGAATATTTTTGAAGGGGCGGCGGAAATTCAGGCTCAAGTGATCGCCCGGCGGCTGTTAGGCTGACGCGATTTCGTCTAGGGTGCCGCAATTCATGCGGAAATTGCCGCACCCCGTTCGATGATCGCCTCAAGGAGTTCCATCATGCCCCGTCTCGGCACATTCGGCGCGCTGGCCGCCGCAGCCCTTGCCCTTGCCGCCTGCGAACAGACGCCCCCCGTTTCCCCCGACGATCGCGGCTTCATTCCGGGCGGCGACTATGCCTTGGTGGGGATGGACGGCGCGACCGTGCCGCTGCGCAACATGACGCTGACGATTTCGGAATCCGCGGTCTCGGGCCGTGGCCCCTGCAACGGCTATGGCGCCAAGAACAACGCCGAACTGCCGCTGGTGGCGCTGTCGCCGCTGCAAACGACCCATGTCGATTGCGGCAAGAACACCACGATCGAGAACCGCTTCTTCCAGGTTCTGCAATCGGCGACCGAGATGGAATATTACGGTGGCGTGCTGAAGGTGAAATCGCCCCTGACCTGGCTGATCTTCGAACGCGGCGTGACCGAGACGCAGGGCCAGGTCACCGCGCTGGATCAGGCGCGTGCGGGTCAGTGACCGCCCTTCGGCTGGCCGCGCGCCAGCCGGTCCACAAGACGCTGGCGGGCTGCCGGGACCGGGCGGCCCACCAGTTCGGCGGCCAGGCGGGCGTTCAGGAAATGCCCGGTGATCGCCAGCCCCTCGGCCAGGCCCTGACCGCGATTGTCGCCCGCCCCGCCCAGGATGCCCGGCAAGGGCAGCAGCCGGTCGGCCCAATCACCCGCCCCTTCGCGGCTGACCGCGCGGCCTGATTTCGGGCTGACATAGGCCAGCCCCTGCGCGGCGCCCGTCACCGCGCAGGCCGACAGGTCCAGGCCGAATCCCATTTCGTCCAGCAGGCGCATTTCCCATCGCAGGTAATCCTGGCTCCAGTCGGCCCCCGCCTCCATCAGATCCAGCAGGCGTTCGGTCGCGCCGACCAGCACCGGATGGGGATCGCGTTCGGGCAGGGCGAAGATCAGCAGCGAACAGACCGCGTTCAGCCCCGCAAGCGCCAGCGGATCGGCCAGCAGCCCCGACCGCAGCCGCACGGGTTCAACCGCGAAGGTGCCCAACTGGTCGTCGCGCCGCGCCCGCCAGCGCAGATCCAGCCGCGATCCGGGTTGCAGCATCGCCGCACGCTTTTGCGACACGCCGCCCGGCACCAGCCCCGAATGGCGCCCGTGCAGGTCGGTCAGCACATCCAGGATCACCGAGGTTTCGCCATGCGGGCGCCGGGCCAGGACCGTGCCTTCGGCCTGCCACTCCATTCAGGCGTCCGGCAGGGTCAGCGACCCGTCCGAATCCAGCGGCCAGAACGGGTTGGTGGCGATTTCCCAGACATGGCCGTCGGGATCGGCGAAATAACCGGAATAGCCGCCCCAGAAAACCTTCTCGGGGCGCTTCAGAACCGCCGCGCCCGCCTCAAGCGCCGCCTGGAACACCGCATCGGTTTCCGCGTCGTCGGCGCAGTTCTGCGCCAGCGTCACCGCCCCGGTTCCCAGACCCGCACCGGGGCGCCCCTGGTCGGCGGCCAGATCGTCCCGCCCGAACAGCGCCAGCACCGCGCCGTTCATCTGATAGAAGGTCACGCCCGGTTGCGAACTGCCATGCGGCGCCCAACCCCAGGCCTCGTAAAAGCGCCGGGCGCGGGCCATGTCGGCCACCCCGAGGGTGATCAGGGTGATGCGCTGGCGGGGCAGCGTCATGGCGTTCATTGCATCCTTCGCGTCAGGTCGCGGTTGGTGCGCCGCCGCGCGCCCGCGCCTTGCAGCAGCGACAGCGAATAGATCGCCAGCGCCGCCCAGATCATCGGGAAGGCGATCATCTGCGCCAGGCCGAACGGTTCACCGAAGACCAGCACGGCGGTCAGGAAGATCATCGTCGGCGCGATATATTGCAGGATGCCGATGGTGGACAGCCGCAGCTGCTTGGCGGCCGTCGCATAGCACAGCAGCGGCACGGCGGTCACCAGCCCGCAGGCCGCCAGCAGGATCGTATCGGCGGCATTGCCCGCCGCGAAATGCGACTGGCCCGATGCCGTCAGCCAGATCACATAGGCCAAGGCCAGCGGCGTCAGCAGCAGAACCTCCAGCGTGAAGCCCTGCGTCGGACCAAGCGGCAGGCTTTTCTTGCAGAAGGCATAGACGCCCCAGGTCAGCGTCAGCCCGATCGCCACCAGCGGCAGGCGGCCCAGTTGCACGGTCAGCACCACCACCGCCAGCGCCGCCAGGGCGATGGCCGCAAGCTGCGCCCGGCTCAGCCGTTCGCGCAACAGCGTCGCGCCCAAGGCAACGCTGAACAACGGGTTGATATAATATCCCAACGCCGCGTCCAGCGCGTGGCCGTTGCCCACCGCCCAGACATAGATCATCCAGTTGACCGAGATCAGCGCCGCCGTGACCAGCGCCATGCCCAGCAGGCGCGGCTGGCGCAGGGCTTGGCCGACCTCGGCCCAGCGGCCCTGCCACAGCAGGACCGCCAGCGCGATCGGCAGCGACCACAGCACGCGATGGGCGATCACCTCGGACGGGGGGACATGGGCAAGCTGCTTCATGAACAGCGGCAGGAAGCCCCACATGACATAGGTGGCGATGGCCAGGATCAGGCCGCGCGGGGAATCACCAGAAGGGGGCGGAGTGCTCATGGGATCTGCATATTCTGCAAACAGGAATCACGCCAGCCCTGGTTCGTCCAGCAGGGTGCGCCCGTCGCGGCTTTCGATTTCCACCACCCACAGGTCGGGATCGAAACCGCGCTGGCGGACGACGGCCTGGTCCACCTCGCGCTCGTCGCCCTGGGCCAACACCTGCCAGGGGCGGGTGTCGCTGTCGAAATCCCATTCGCGCCCGTAAAGCGCGGCGGTCCCGTCCAGCCGGGCGCATTTCACCAGCACCGCGCCCGCCGTCTCGTCCCCCCGCGCGGTGACATAGGCCGGGATATTCGCCAGCCCCAGCCGCGCCAGATAGGCGGAAACCCAGATCCCCGTCGCAAGCCGGGGTTCAGGCATCGCCGTCGCGGAAATCGA
Source organism: Paracoccus sp. 22332 (assembly GCF_052045125.1). Taxonomy (NCBI): domain Bacteria; kingdom Pseudomonadati; phylum Pseudomonadota; class Alphaproteobacteria; order Rhodobacterales; family Paracoccaceae; genus Paracoccus; species Paracoccus sp. 22332. The sequence goes on along the minus strand of NZ_JBQEOI010000003.1, from coordinate 335,936 downwards.
GGCCCATTTCGTTATACCGTTCCGCCTCGTCCAGCCAGTTTTCCCGAACCTTGACCTGCAGGAACAGATGGACGCGGCGGCCCATGAATTCCTCCATCTCGGCCCGCGCGGCCTGGCCCACTGCCTTGATCGTCTCTCCGCCCTTGCCCAGCACGATACCCTTGTGGCCGGGACGAGAGACATAGACGATCTGGTCCACCCGGGCGGAGCCGTCCTTGCGTTCCTCCCAAGCCTCGGTCTCGACGGTCAGCTGATAGGGGATTTCCTCGTGCAGGCGCAGAGTCAGCTTTTCGCGGGTGATTTCCGCCGCGATCATGCGCATCGGCAGGTCGGCGATCTGGTCTTCCGGGTAAAGCCAGGGGCTTTCGGGCAGCGTTTCCGCCAGCCAGTCGCGCAACTGGTCGCAGCCATAGCCCTTTTCGGCCGAGATCATGAAGGTCTGCACGAAGGGATAGGCGGCATTCAGTTCCGCCGACAGCGCCAGCAGGCTTTCGGCCTTCACCCGGTCGATCTTGTTGATGACCAAGGCTACCGGCGTCTTGCTGTCCAGGCTTTTCAGGGAATCGATGATGGCGACCACGCCGTCGGACAGCCCGCGATGCGCCTCGACCAGCAGCAGGATGATGTCGGCATCCGACGCCCCGCCCCAGGCGGCGGCGACCATCGAACGGTCCAGACGGCGGCGCGGGCGGAAGATGCCGGGCGTGTCCACGAAGACGATCTGCGCCGCATCATGGATGGCGATGCCGCGGATCCGGGCGCGGGTCGTCTGGACCTTGTGTGTTACGATGCTGACCTTGGCGCCGACCATCTGGTTCAGCAGCGTCGATTTCCCGGCATTCGGTTCGCCGATCAGCGCGACGAAACCGGCGCGGGTGGGGCCGGTGATGGCGGGGTTGGTGTCGGTCATGCACGGCCCTCCAGCCGGTCCAGCAGCGCCTGGGCGGCGGCCTGTTCGATGCTGCGTTTCGTTCCCGCGCCCTGGGCCTGGGCATGTTGTCCGTCGGCCAGCCGGGCGGTGATCAGGAAAACCGGCGCGTGGTCCGGGCCGCTGCGGTCGGTCTGTTCATAGGTCGGCGGCGGCATTCCATGCGCCTGCGCCCATTCCTGAAGCGCGGTCTTGGCATCGCGGGGATCGTCCTCCAGCGTCGCCAGCCGGTCGGCCCAGAGGCGCAGCACGATCCGGCGCGCGGCATCGAACCCCGCGTCCAGATAGACGGCGGCCAGCACGGCCTCCATCGCGTCGGCCAGCAGGGCGTCCTTGCGGCGGCCGCCCGACATCATCTCGGACCGGCCCAGCTTCAGCACCTCGCCCAACCCGATCTCTCGGGCGATGGCGGCGCAGGTCTCGCCCCGGACCAGGGCGTTGTAGCGGGGGGCCAGTTGCCCCTCGCTGGCGGACTGGTCGGCGTCGAACAGCGCCTCGGCCATGACCAGGCCCAGCACGCGGTCGCCCAGGAATTCCAGCCGCTGGTTGTCGGGCCGGGTCGTCGTGGCGATGGACCCGTGGGTCAGCGCGCGCACCAGCAGGTCGGGACGCGTGAAGTCATGTCCCAGGCGGGCCATGAAGGCGCGGATATCGGCGCCCGGTTTCATCGCGGACGGCTTCAATCGACCGCCTTGAAGAAGCGATCCGCCCGCCAGGTCCAGAAATACAGAAGCGAGCGGCCCGCGGACGAGAACATGATCCGGTCGGCGCGGCCGATCAGGTACTGGGCGGGAACGAAGCCTAGGCCGCCGATTTCCTGCGGAAAGCGCGAATCCTCGGAATTGTCGCGGTTGTCGCCCATGAAGAAATACTGGCCTTCGGGAACGGTGAAGGTCGGCGTGTCGTCGGCGAAGGCCCCGTCCTGGATGTTCAGGATGTCGTGGCTGCGCCCGTTCGGCAGGGTTTCGGTGAAGCGCTGGCTGATGCAGTCGCCGCCCTCGGGCACCGGGTCGTTGACGCAGCGCGGCACCAGGCCCTGCGGCCCCTGCTGTTCCTTGATCTCGACGAACTCGCCCGCCGGGGTGATCGGCACTTCCTGGCCGTTGATGAACAGCCGGCCGCCGCGCATCTGCACGGTATCGCCGGGCAGGCCGATCAGCCGCTTGATGAAATCGACGCCGCGCGTCGGGTGGCGGAACACCACGACATCGCCGCGTTCGGGTTCGCTGCCCAGGATCCGGCCGCTGATCGGGCACAGCGCGAAGGGACAGGAATACTGCGAATAGCCATAAGCCATCTTGTTGACGAACAGGAAATCGCCGATCAGCAGCGTGTCCTTCATCGACCCGGACGGAATCCAGAAGGGCTGGAAGAACAGCGTGCGAAAGATGCCCGCGATGACCAGCGCCCAGAACACGGTCTTGACCGTTTCCCAGATGCCTTCCTTTTTCTTGCCCGCCGTGCTGTCGGCCATGATGTCGTCCTTCGTCGTCAAGCGCGGGCGATTGGCCGCATTGGCGCGTTCATGGTCCCCGGCGGGGGGCAAAGTCAAGATTGCGGCGCAAGGGGCAGCGCCTCGATCACCACGAAAGCCTGCGCCCAGGGGTGATCGTCGGTCAAGGTGACGTGAACCACGGCGCGGTGGCCGGGCGGCGTCATCGTCGCCAGACGGTCCGCCGCCCATCCGGTCAGCGCCATCACCGGCTGGCCGGAGGGAAGGTTGCTGACCGCCATGTCGCGCCAGCTGATGCCCATGGCAAGCCCGGTGCCAAGCGCCTTGCTGCACGCCTCTTTCGCGGCCCAGCGTTTGGCCAGAGTCCCGGCCTCGTCCTTGCGGCGCGCGGCCTTGGCCAGTTCGGTAGGCGTGAAGACGCGGTTGCGGAAGCGGTCCCCGAAACGGTCCAGCGTGCCCGCGATGCGGTCGATATTGGCCAGGTCGGTGCCGATGCCCAGGATCATGCGCCGCGTGGTCCCGGCAGGATCAAGAATATTCGGATGAGGAAGGCGCTGCCGGTCACTTCGCGCCCTGCACGGCGATCTCGCCCGTCTGCTGGTTGATGGTCAGGGACAGTTCGTACCAGCCGCCCTCGGGATCCTCGGGCAGGTAGTGCTGCGCGGGCAGGGTCAGGGTCAGACCGCGCGCGGGATCATAGCCGGCGCGCCGTTCGGCGAAGTCCAGGTTATAGAACCCCAGCCCGTTGCCGGCCTGAATCACGCGGCACTGGCGATACCCCACTTCGTCGCGCGGCGGGCTGATGACCAGCAGTTTCAGCGCCCCGCCCGCAGGCTCGATCATGTCGAGCACCGCCACGCGGACCTGCCCCTCGGCATAGGAGGCGATGTTCTCCTCCCACGGCTCGGCGATGCTTTCGGCGGGGGCGTTGTCGCAGGGCTGGACCTGCTGCGCAACGGCGGGGGCGGCGAGGAAGACCAGGGCGAGGACAAGGCGGATCATGCGCGCGCCTCGTCCATCCTGCGCCGCATTTCGCGGATCGCGTCGTCCAGGCCGGTAAAGACGGATTCGGCGATCAGGAAATGGCCGATGTTCAGCTCCTTGATCTGCGGGATCGCGGCGATGGGGCCGACCGTGGCGAAGGTCAGGCCGTGGCCCGCATGAACCTCCAGCCCCAGGCTGTCGGCCAGGCGCGCGCCTTCGACAAGGCCCGCCAGTTCGGCGTCGCGGTCTGCGTGGCGGCCCTCGGTGTCCAGGTCGCAATAGGCGCCGGTATGCAGTTCCACGACCGCCGCGCCGATGCGGGCGGCGGCTTCTATCTGGGCGGGATCGTGGCCGATGAACAGCGACACACGGCTGCCCGCCTCGCGCAGGGGGGCGATATAGTCGGCCAGCATCGCTTCGTTCCCCGCCACGTCCAGGCCGCCCTCGGTGGTGCGTTCCTCTCGTTTCTCGGGGACGATGCAGACGGCGTGGGGGCGGTGGCGCAGAGCGATGGCCTGCATTTCCGCCGTGGCCGCCATTTCCAGGTTCAGGGGCAGCGTCAGGTTCGCCATCAGCGCGTCGATGTCGGCATCGCTGATGTGGCGGCGGTCTTCGCGCAGATGGGCGGTTATGCCGTCGGCGCCCGCAGCTTCCGCGATACGGGCAGCGCGCAGCGGGTCGGGCCAGGGCGTGCCGCGCGCGTTGCGGATGGTTGCGACGTGATCGATGTTGACGCCAAGACGCAGCATGGATGTCCCCCTGTTTCGCGGCAGTCTAGCGGGACGGGGGCGGGGGTGCCAGTTCCGTCGCGACCGCCCACCAGCCATGCTGTTTCAACGCGGCGGCGGCAATCCGGGCCCGGTCGGCGCTGTCGTAGAGCCCGAAGCAGGTGGCCCCGGACCCCGACATGCGCGCAAACCCGGCGCCCGTCGCCCGCAGCGCCTCCAGCACCTGGCCGACGACCGGGGCAATGGCGCGGGCGGGGGCCTCCAGGTCGTTGCGCGTCGCGGCCAGCCATTCCACCAGATCCGCCGGCCCGGCAAAGCGGGGAATGTCGGGCAGGCCGGGATTGTCGCGACGATCCATGGCAGCGAAGACCAGCGGCGTGGACAGCGCCACGCCCGGATTGGCCAGCACCAGCGGGATCGCGGGCAAGGGCGGCAGGGGGGTCAGGATTTGCCCCACCCCCTGCATCCGCGCAGGGGTGGAGGCCAGGCAGACCGGCACATCCGCGCCCAGCCGCTCGGCCCGCGCGGGCAGCGGGTGGCCCAGCCGCGCCAGCGCCCGCAGCACCGCCGCCGCATCTGCGGACCCGCCACCGATGCCGCTGGCGACGGGCAGGTTCTTGGTCAGGGTGATCGCCGCATCCGCCCCCGCCAGCCGCGCAGCGCGCAGGCACAAGTTGTCATCCCCCGACAGCGCCGCCGCGAACGGACCTTCGATCCGCAGCGACAGAGGCCCGGCGTCCAGCGAGACGACATCCCCCACCCCGGCAAAGCCCACCAGCGAATCGAGCAGGTGATAGCCGTCCGCGCGGCGCCCGGTGACATGCAGCGCAAGGTTCAGCTTGGCCGGCGCAGCCTCGGTGACGGGCATCGCCTTAGTTGTTCGCGGCCTGCGGGGCGGACGCGGGGGTTTCGACGGCGCCCGCCGCTTCCTCGGCCAGGACGGCATCCAGGCCCCGGTCCAGCTTGGCGCGGATGCGGTCGGGATCCACGTCGTCGGTATCGGTGGGGTCCAGCGACAGAGCGCGGTGCCACTGGATTTCGGCCTCGCGGTGGCGGCCCACCTTCCAGTAGATGTCGCCCAGATGGTCGTTGACCAGCGGATCCTGGGACATGGTCAAAATCGCCCGCTCCATCGGCTCGACCGCGTCCTGATAGCGGCCGAGGCGGTAATAGGCCCAGGCCAGCGAATCGAGGATATAGCCGTCGTCCGGCGACAGCTCGACCGCCTTCTTGATCAGGTCCAGGGCACGGTCCAGATTTTCGTTCCGGTCGATCCAGCTGTAGCCCAGATAGTTCAGCAGGCTGGCCTGGTTCGGGCGGATCTCGATGGCGGCCAGGAAATCGGCCTCGGCCCGGTCGAATTGCTGCGACCGTTCCAGCGCGATGCCGCGCGCATACAGCGGGAACCAGCGGGCATCGGCGGGGGCGTCGGCCAGCAGAGCCAAGGCCTTGTCATAGGCGGGCACGGCCTGGGCGAATTTTTCCTGCTGGCGCAGCAGGTCGCCCAGTGCGATCCAGGCCTGCGGCAGGTCGGGATAGGCGGCCGTCAGGGACAGCGCGGCCTTGCCCGCCTCTTCGGTCCGACCGGCCCGCGACAGGGTGTCGATGCGCGACAGTTCCGCGACGGGCCGCATCTGGCCCATGCGGCGCAGCGCGTCGAATTCGGGTTCCGCCAGGTCGAACTGCTGACGTTCCTGGAGGATCTGGGCGACCATCAGCCGCGCCTCGGCAGTGTCGGGCGACAGCCAGGCGGCCAGTCGGGCGTGAATCAGCGACAGGGGTTCGGGATCCGGGCTGGAGAGCAGCGCCGATGCGAAGGTCAGGAACACCTGCGCGATGCCGTCGGCGGGCGTCCTGACCACGTCGAAGGCCACCGGCTGGCCGGACTTGATCCGGTCGCGCAGGGCCAGAAGCTGCGGTTCGGCCTCGACGCCCGGAATCGCCTCGATCATGGCCACGGCGTCGTCGCGCCGCTCAAGCTGGGCGAGGATCTGCGCGCGGGCGGTAAAGCCCAGGATATGCGCGCCGGTCATATCGTCGGCCAGCAGCGATTCGGCGCCTTCGTAATCGCCGACCAGCGCGCGGGCCAGCGCCAGGTGATAGTTCACCATCGGCGCCACGCCTGGGACGCGGGACAGGCGTTCGAATTCGGCCAGCGCCTCGGACGCCTTGCCGGCGCCCAGAAGGCCCCAGCCGCGCAGCATGCCAGCCAGCAGGTCGGCTTCCGATTCCGCGTCGCCGGGCGTGCCCACATCGGCCAGCAGCCCGGTCCAGTCGCCGGAATGCACCAGGTCGGCGCGGTGGATCAGATGCGACAGTTCGGTCGGCTCGCCCTCGGAGCCGATGCGGTCGGCAAGGGCCACGGCGCGGTCGATCTCTCCGGCGGATACCAGGGCAACCAGGGCGCTGTCCTGCAAGAAGCGGTCGCCGGGATCATGGGCCACGGCCTGCACGAAATATCGCGCGGCGGCCTGGAAGTCGCTTTCCACCGTCGCCATGCGCGCGGCCAGGAACGGCCCAGCCAACCCGAAGGTCAGCGGCGCGGCATCGGGCTTTGGCGCCTGGGCCGCGGCGGCGTCAGGCGCATCGCCTTCAGGGCGCGGAGCAGGCCGTTCCTGCGCGCCCGCAGGCAGCGCCAGCGCCGCCATCAGGGCGGCGATCAGGGCCAGATTCGGGCGGGTCAGGGTCACGGCGTCCATCCCGGAAAGTCACGAAAACGTTTTGTCGACCCTAACGCGGCGCCACAGGCGGGGCAACGCCTGCCCCCGCCTGCCCGATCACATATTCGGGTAATTCGGCCCGTCGCCGCCTTGCGGGGTGGTCCAGACGATGTTCTGGCTGGGATCCTTGATGTCGCAGGTCTTGCAGTGGACGCAGTTCTGGAAGTTGATCACGAAGCGCGGGCCATTGGCGTCTTCCACGACCTCATAGACGCCGGCCGGGCAGTATCGCTGCGCGGGCTCGGCGTATTCGGGCAGGTTCACCCGGATCGGGACGGTCGGATCCTTCAGCTTCAGGTGGCAGGGCTGGCTTTCCTCGTGGTTGGTGAAGGAAAAGGCCACGTTGGTCAGCCGGTCGAAGGACAGCTTGCCGTCCGGCTTGGGATAGTCGATGGGCTTGAACTTGGCGGCCTTGCCGGTGGCCTCGGCGTCGGTCTTGCCGTGCTTCCACCCGCCCAGGATGTTGCGCCCGGTCAGCCCCGCCCCCCACATGTCCATGCCGCCAAGTACCAGCGACGGCCACAGCCCATAGCGCGACCAGGCGGGCTTGACGTTGCGGACCTTCTTCAGATCCTTGCCGATATCGCCCGTCCGCACCGCGCGATCATAGTCCTCCAGCCGGTCGCCCTCGCGCCCCGCCGCGATCGCCGCCGCCGCCGCCTCGGCCGCCTCGATCCCCGAGATCATGGCGTTGTGGTTGCCCTTGATGCGCGGCACGTTGACCATGCCCGCCGAACAGCCCAGCAACACCCCGCCCGCGAAGGACAGTTCCGGCAGCGACTGGTACCCCCCCTCGCTGATCGCGCGCGCGCCATAGCTGATGCGCTTGCCGCCTTCCAGAAGCTCGGCCACCATCGGGTGGTGCTTGAAGCGCTGGAACTCCATGTAGGGATACAGATACGGGTTCTCGTAGTTCAGGTGGACCACGAAGCCCACCATCACCAGGTTGTCCTCGTAGTGATAGATGAAGCTGCCGCCGCCGGCGTTCTTGCCTAGGGGCCAGCCCATGGTGTGGACAACGCGGCCTTGTCGGAACTTCTCGGGGCTGACCTCCCAGATCTCCTTCATGCCCAGGCCGAATTTCTGCGGCTCGTGGCCGTCGGACAGGTTCAGGCGGCTGATGATCTCTTTCGCAAGGCTGCCGCGCACGCCCTCGCCGATGAAGACGTACTTGCCGTGCAGCTCCATGCCGGGTTCGTAATGCGGGCCGGGCGTGCCGTCGGATTGCAGGCCCATCTCTCCGGCGACGACGCCCTTCACGCGGTCGCCATCCCAGACCACCTGCGACGCGGCCATGCCGGGGAAGATCTCGACGCCCAGTTCTTCGGCCTGCTCGGCCAGCCAGCGGCAGACGCTGCCCATACTGACGATATAGTTGCCGTGGTTGTTCATCAGCCGCGGCATCGGCCAGTTCGGCACCCGCACCTGCCCTGCCTCGCCCAGGACGTAGAAGTTGTCGTCAACCACCTCGGTCCTGACCGGGGCGCCCTTTTCGCGCCAATCGGGGATCAGCCGGTTCAGGCCGACAGGATCCAGCACCGCGCCCGACAGGATATGCGCGCCGACCTCGGACCCCTTTTCCAGCACCACGACCGACAGATCCGGGTCGATCTGCTTCAGCCGGATCGCCGCCGACAGACCAGACGGCCCGGCGCCGACGATGACCACGTCATACTCCATCGCCTCGCGTTCGATCTGCATGTCGTCCGTCATGGCTAGGCTCCCCCCTTGCTTGGCTGCCGTCTGCATGTAACGGTTCTGCCGCAGCGCGGCAATGCTGACGCGACGGCTAAAATCTGCCGCTGCCGGCGCGGGCGGGCTTGCAAAGGCGCGGCAATTGAGGTCACGTTGACGACAACAAGGCCGCGCCCCTGCCATCCGAATGGCGGGGGCGTTGCCTTAGCATTTGGACGGTAACGCATCCCGGAAGGACAGGGCAGCGATGGAAAAGATTCCGATGACCCGCAGCGGCTGCGCCGCGTTGGAACGCGAACTGGGCGAACTGAAATCCAAGGAACGCCCCGCCATCATCCGCCAGATCGCCGAGGCGCGCGAACATGGTGACCTGTCGGAAAACGCCGAATATCACGCCGCCCGCGAAAAGCAGGGTTTCATCGAAGGCCGCATCAAGGAACTGGAATCGATCCTGTCGCGGGCCGAGGTGATCGACACCGCCAAGCTGACCGGATCGGTCAAGTTCGGCGCCATCGTCCACCTGATCGACGAGGACACCGAGGAAGAGCGCACCTATCAGATCGTGGGCGAGGCCGAGGCGAATGTCGAAAGCGGCCTGCTGAACATCCGGTCTCCGCTGGCGCGCGCGCTGATCGGCAAGGATGTCGGCGACAGCGTCGAAGTCGCCACCCCCGGCGGGCAGCGCAGCTATGAAATCCTGGCGATTCGGTTCGAATAAGCCATGAGCCTGGTTGCCCGCATCACCAGCCTGGCGCAGCGGGACGCGCTGACTGTCACCGGCATCGCGCTGACCGCAGCCTGGCTGTTCCTGGTGGCCCTGTTCTGGCTGCTGGTCCCCGAGGCCGAGGGAAGTCCCGGCGGCATCGCCCGGCTGGCCACGGTCATGGGCACGATCCTGCCGCTGGCGCTGATCTGGCTGGCGGTGGGCATGGCCCGCGCCCTGGCGGTCCTGCGGGCCGAGGCCGCCGACCTGCGCCTGCGCCTGTCGCAGATGCGCGACATGGCCGCGACCCGCAGCGCGCCGCCTCGGCCCGCGCTGCCTGACGCGGACGAGGCCGAACCGCAGCCCCGCCCGGCTCCCGCCGCTGTTCCGGTCGCCGCCGCAGCATCCCGCGCCGCGCCCCGGCCGGCTGCCGATCCGCGTCCGCAGCCGACGCGCGGCAGCGGCGAACCGCGCGATCCCATCGATGCGGAAACGCTGATCCGGGCGCTGAACTTTCCCGACGGGGCCGATGACGCGCCCGCCATCGCCGCGCTGCGCGCCGCCTTGCAGGATCCCGGCCAGGCGCGCGTCCTGCGCGCGGCCCAGGACGTGGTGACGCTGCTGGCAGGCCAGGATCTGTACATGGACGATCTGCCCCCCGACCCCGCCCCGGCGGCCGTCTGGCGGCGCTTCGCGGCTGGCGAACGGGGCAGTGCGGTGGCGGCCCTGGGCGGCATCCAGGATCCCCTGGCGCTCGACATCGCGGCCAGCCTGCTGCGCAAGGACGAGATCTTCCGCGATACCACCCATCATTTCCTGCGGCATTTCGACGCCATGCTGACCCGGCACCTGCCGCAGATGGACGATGCGCAGGTCGCCGTGCTGGCCCAGACCCGGTCGGCCCGCGCCTTCATGCTGCTGGGCCGCATCTCGGGGATCTTCGGCTGACGCAACGCCGGTCAGACCGGCCGATGCAGGATCGCCACCGGGCCTGACCAGGGCCAGCCGAAGGCGCCGCGTCCGATCTCGGCAAAGCCGGTGGCGGCATAAAAGGCCATTGCGACGGTGTTGCGGATCTCGACCTCGGCCCGCAGGCCGGGATGACCTCCCCGACGCGCGGCCTGGGCGGCCCGGTCCAGAAGCGCCCGGCCGATGCCCCGGCGCGGGCCGTCGACCACGATCCCGTCGATCACCAGATCGGCCGTCGGGGGCGCCGCGCGGTACAGCGCGCGCGCCAGCCAGGGATGATCCGCCAGAAATCCACCGTTGGCGTCCCGCAGCCCGGCCACGCCGCCCAGGCGGCCGTCCGCGCCGACGGCCGCGATGCCGTGGCAGGCGCGGACGGCGGGCGGACGCCCGCCTGCGAAAGGCGGTGCGAAAGCGGCCCACCACAGCCGCGCGGCGTCGCCCAGAAGCGGGGCGGGAATGGGGGTCGTGATCCGCACGCGGCCTTGCCTTCCGATTGGGCGTCGTGCGACGAAGGTGCCGCGATCCGGCCCCATGCGAAAGCCCCCATGTCCCCCGTTCCCCAACCCCGTCCCGATTCCCGGCAGCCCCTTGCCGATGGCGGTCAACCCTCCACCCTGCGCCAGACCTTCCTGCGCGGCGCGGTGAAGTCCTTGCCCTTCCTGATCGTGATGATCCCCTTTGCGCTGCTGTTCGGGGTCGTCGCGACCGAGGCGGGCATGGACGTGGCGCAGGTGATGGGGTTTTCGGTGCTGGTGCTGGCGGGGGCCTCGCAGTTCACGGCGGTCCAACTGCTGTCCGACAACGCCTCGGTCATCATCGTGATCCTGTCCTGCCTGGCGGTGAATCTGCGCATGGCGATGTATTCGGCCTCGCTGGTGCCCTGGCTGCGCGATGCCTCGGCCGGGCAGAAGGCCTGGGTCGCCTATGCCCTGGTCGATCAGAGCTATGCCCTGTCGATCCAGGAATACGAGGCGAACCCGCGCATGACCCTGCCGCACCGGCTGGCCTTCTTCGCGGGGGTGGTGATGGTGGTCTGCCTGCCGTGGATGGCCTTTTCCTGGCTGGGCGCGACGGTCGGAAAGGCGATTCCCGACGACATCGCCCTGGATTTCGCGATGCCCATCACCTTCCTGGCGATGATCGCGCCGATGCTGCGCACGCCCGCGCATCTGGCGGCTTGCTTCGTCGCAGTGCTGGGATCGCTGGTGCTGGCGGGTCTGCCCGCGGGGCTGGGCCTGCTGATCGCGGCGCCGCTGGGGATGGCGGCGGGCGCCGCCGTCGAATCCCGGTCCCGGAAAGGGGCGCGGCCATGAGCAACGGCATATCCGACCTGACCGTCTGGCTGGTCATCCTGGTGCTGGGCATCGGCACCTTCCTGATCCGCTGGTCGTTCCTGGGCGCGCTCGGCAGCCGGGATCTGCCGGAATGGGTGCTGCGGATGCTGCGCTATACCCCCGTGGCGGTGCTGCCCGCCCTGGTCGCGCCGCTGGTCGTCTGGCCCGCCGCGACCGGAGGCCAGCCCGATCCGGCACGGATGGCCGCCGCCACCGTCACGGTGGCGGTCGGCCTGTGGACGAAGAACATGATCCTGGCGATCGTCGCCGGGGCGATCACGCTGTTCGGCCTGCTTTACATGTTGTAGCCGACGATCTGCCCGTTCTTCTGGCGGATCAGCACGTCGTGGTTGTTGGCCGGATCGCCATCCATATGGCGTTTCGACTGCACGCCCGGCAGGGTCAGGAACCAGTCGCGCAGCTTCAGCGGCGAAAAGCCGGTGGGCGCGCTTTCGAACCCCGGAACGCGCCGCAGGGCCTTGCCCGTATTCACCGCGCAATAGCTCTTGGGCGAGGCGCCCTGCGATTCCACCGCCCGGATTGCGGCGTCTGCGACTTCGCGGCTGACAAGGACCGTATCCTCGGCCACCCAATAGGTCTTGCGGGCGTGATAATCGATATAGAAGTGCTTGAAGTTGTCGGTGATCCCGTACAGCACATCGTTGCGCTCCGGGATGCGCGGATGTTCCCAGCTTCCCGCCGGGTCATAGATCACCCGCTGGCTGCCGTTGATCATCAGGGCCGAATGCCCGCCTTCGCCGCGCGGAATGCCGATCACCGTAAAAAGCGTGATCGAGGGCGGTTCGTCCGAGACAAAGCGCGCCGCGCGCAGTTCCTCGTCCGAATCCCAAACCTTCTGGGCGCCGCAGGCAGCCAGGGCGACGGGCAGCGCCGCCGCCAGAAAGACGCGTCTTTTCATGGAATTCCCGCCTGACCGATCAGCTGTTGACCAGGGCCATGAAGATCAGGACCAGAATCGACAGGATGCCGACCCAGGTCGCGAACTTCAGAAAGCCCGCGAAGGTCCGCTGCTGTTCGGTGATGTCCATGGTGCCGATCTTGTGGTCGGTATCGTGGTGATGATGCGTGGCCATGCGCCTGCCCTCCTGTCCGGTTCGTCCTTGCGATAACGGAAACCGCCTGCGCTGTCACGCCCCCCACAGCGCGGCGCCGTCTCTGGTGCCGACCTGTGTGACGATCCCCAGCCGGTTCAGGTGGTTCACATGGGCCACAGCCTCGACCAGGGCCAGGCCGAATTCGTCCGCGCCGATCCGGCGCTTGAACAGGATGTCGAAACAGCCGACCGCCGTGCGCGGCGCCTCGCGCAGCGCGGCGGTCAGGCGGTCCAGCGCGGAATGGTGATTGTCGATCAACTGCCGCAGCCGCGTGGGCAGGCCGGTGAAGGGCAGCTTGTGGCCCGGCAGCACCAGATGCCCTGGTTGCGCCAGATCCCGCATCCGCTGGCAGCTTTCCAGCCATTCGCCGACAGGGTCCGCCTGGGGTTCGGTCGGATAGACCCCCAGATTGGGCGAAATCGAGGGCAGCAACTGGTCGCCGCCGATCACCAGATCGTCGTCCAGCGACCAGAAGGTCGCGTGGCAGGGGGCATGGCCATGGCCCATGGCGACGCGCCAGCGGCGGCCCCCGAAGCCGATCTCCTGGCCGTCCGCCAGCCGGGTGAAGCCCAGCGGCAGCGGATGGACCACATCGGCAAAGTTGAAGGGCCGTTCCGCCGCCCGCTTTTCCAGCAGGTCGGCAGGCATCCCGGCACGCCGCCAGAAGGCCAGCGATTCAGGGCTGGCGCGGTCCTGCCGGTCCAGCACCAGCATCCGCGCGGTCAGCCAGGCGGTGCGGCTGATCGCCAGTTCGGCCCCGTCACGCGCCATGAACCAGCCCGCCAGCCCGATATGGTCGGGGTGGTGATGGGTGCCGATCACGCGGCGGACCGGCCTGCCTTCCAGCGGCCCGGCCAGCAGCGTCTCCCAGACCTCGCGGCTGACGGGGGTGTCGAAGCCGGTATCGACCAGCGTCCAGCCGTCGCCCTCATCCAGGGCATAGACGTTGACGTGATCCAGCGCCATCGGCAGCGGCAGGCGCATCCACAACACGCCCGGCGCGACCGTCACCGCCTGCCCCGGCTGGGGCGGGGTATCGAAGGGATAGCCGATCACGCCGCGAAATCGCCCGACAGCGCGGCGTCGTCGATGCCGGTCAGGTCGTCCCGCCCCGCTACCGCCTCGGCCAGATCCGAGGCGTGGCGCGGCAGCACACGGGCCATGAAGACGCGCGCCAGGGCCCGATGCGATTCGCCGCCCGCCTGCGCGGCCCGCAGGTGATAAAGCCCGCCCAGCACCCGCGCGAAGGCGGTCAGATAGGGCACCGCCCCCGCGAAGCGTTCGGGCAGGTCGCGGTCCAGCAGAGCCTGGGTCGCCTCGCGCAGCGTCTCGGCCGCCTGCCACAGTTGATTCGCCATCTGCGGATGGTCCGCCTGCGCGGATTTCGCGCCGTCCGCGATCTCGTCCAGCAGGCGCAGGGCGGCGTCGCCCCCGTCCGACAGCTTGCGGCCCACCAGATCCATCGCCTGGATGCCGTTCGTGCCCTCATAGATCGGGGTGATCCGCACATCGCGCAGATACTGGGCGGCGCCGGTTTCCTCGACATAGCCCATGCCGCCATGGACCTGCACGCCGATATCGGCGACGCGGCAGCCCACATCGGTGCCATAGGCCTTGGCGATGGGCGTCAGGAAGGCCGCGCGGGCGGCGTGGACCGCATCGCCCGTGGCGCGCTCGAGGTCGATGGCGGTGGCGCAGGCCAGGCCGATGGCACGGGCCGCGAACACCTCGGCCCGCGCGGTGGCCAGCATCCGGCGCACGTCGGGATGCCGGATGATCGGCCCCATCTGGTTGCGATCCGCCGCATAGGCGACCGCCTGCTGCAAGGCCGCCTCGGCCACGCCGACGCCCTGCATCCCGACGCCCAGCCGGGCGCAGTTCATCATCGTGAACATCGCGGCCATGCCCTTGTGTTCGGCACCGACCAGCCAGCCGGTCGCGCCCTCGAAGCTCATCACGCAGGTGGGGCTGCCGTGGATGCCCAGCTTCTCCTCCAGGCTGACGACCTTCAGGCTGTTGGCCACGCCCGGCCTGCCCGCCGCATCGGGAATCAGCTTCGGCACCATGAACAGGCTGATCCCGCGAGTCCCCTTGGGCGCGTCCGGCAGCCGCGCAAGCACCAGGTGGCAGACGTTCTCGGTCACGTCGCTGTCGCCCCAGGTGATGAAGATCTTCTGCCCGGTGATGCGATAGGTGCCCTCGGCGTCCGGTTCGGCCTTGGTCACCAGCGCCCCCACATCGCTGCCCGCGCCGGGTTCGGTCAGGTTCATCGTCCCCGACCATTCACCGGAAATCAGCTTCGGCAGGTACAGCGCCTTCAACTCGTCGCTGGCATGATGCTCCAGCGCCTCGATCTGGCCCTGGGTCAGCAGCGGGTTCAGCTGCAAGGCCAGGCAGGCGCCCGCCATCATCTCGGCCACGGCCATGTTCAGCGCCTGCGGCAGGCCCGACCCGCCATGGTCGGGATCGGCGGACAGCCCGATCCAGCCGCCTTCGGCGATCGCCCGGAATCCTTCCGCGTAACCCGGCGAGGACCGCACCCGGCCGTTTTCCAGCACCGCCGGATGTTCGTCACCCTTGCGGTTCAGCGGTGCCAGGACATGGGTCGCCAGCTTCCCGGCCTCGGCCAGGATCGCGGCGGCGGTGTCCGGCGTCGCCTCGGCAAAGCGGTCGGTTCCGGCAAGATCGCGGAACGGCACGACATGGTTCAGGATGAAGTCGATCTGCGCGACCGGCGCCTTGTAGCTCATCTGGTCCCCCCTTTGGCGCCTTGGCAATCACAACCGGCGCGACTATCAAACTGTTGTCGCAGATCATCTTAAGAGGCTGCGGACAAGGCTCAACCGAAACCCGGCGTCACGGATGCGGACCGAAAGACTGTTCCCAGACCAGGCGGGCATCGCCCGCGCGGCGGCCCTGCTGGCCCAGGGCCAGGTCGTGGCGATCCCGACCGAGACGGTCTATGGCCTGGCGGGCGATGCCCGCGACGGACTGGCGGTCGCGCAGATCTATAAGGCCAAGGGGCGGCCCAGCTTCAACCCGCTGATCGTGCATGTCCCGGATCTGGACGCCGCCCGCGGAATCGCCGACCTGCCCCCCCAGGCCGACATCCTGGCCGCCGCCTTCTGGCCCGGCGCCCTGACGCTGGTCCTGCCCCTGCGCGCGGATGCGGGCATTGCCTCGCTGGTCACGGCAGGGCTGCCCACCGTGGCGATCCGCGTGCCCGCCCATCCCGTCGCGCAGGCGCTGCTGCGGCTGGCCGGTCCACTGGCCGCGCCCTCGGCCAATGCCTCGGGCCGGATCAGCCCGACCAGCGCCGATCATGTGCTGGATCCCGACGGCGGGCTGGACGGCCGCATCGCCGCCGTGCTGGACGCAGGCCCCTGCCCGGTGGGCCTGGAATCCACCATCGTCGGCTGGCCCGGCGGCCGCGCCACCCTGCTGCGACCCGGCGGCATCCCGGCCGAAACCATCGCCGCCGCCCTGGGCCGTCCGCTTGCGGATCACCAGGCCGATCCTTCGGCCCCGAACGCGCCGGGACAACTGACCAGCCACTATGCCCCCCAGGCCACGCTGCGCCTGAACGCAGCGGCGCCCGCGCCAGGGGAAACGCATATCGCCTTCGCCGCCCCCGGCCCGTTCACGCTGTCTGACACCGGCGACCTGGCTCAGGCCGCCGCGCGGCTGTTCGACACCCTGCGCCGCGCCGACCGCGAGGGCCGTCCGATCGCCGTGGCCCCGATCCCCGACCACGGCCTGGGCGCCGCGATCAACGACCGCCTGCGCCGCGCCGCCGCCCCTCGGGCCTGACCATCTTCTGTGCCCAAATATCCCGGGGGGAGCCGCCGGANCCCAGCCCCTACAATCCCAGCGACCCGTAGACGTTGGAAATCCGCCGGATCGCCACGACATAGCCCGCGGTGCGCATGTCATCGACCTTGGGGTTGGACATCCACACCTCCTTCATCTTCTTGAAGGCCTCGCGCATGGTGTCGTCCAGGCCGGACCGGACCAGATCCAACTCGTCAGCGCCATGCAGGAAGGCCTCCTTGAAGCCCTTGGCCAGTTCGAAATTCGTCCCCGTATCGGCCGAGATCCGCTCCAGCTCCTCAACCAGCATCCGGGCGCGGGCTTCCTCGTGGCGGCGCTCCAGCCGGCCGAGGCTGATCTGCGACAGGTTCTTGACCCATTCGAAATAGCTGACCGTGACGCCGCCCGCATTGGCATACATGTCGGGGATGATGACCACGCCCTTGCGCTTCAGGATCGCGTCGGCATCCGCCGTGACGGGACCGTTCGCGGCCTCGATGATCAGCTTGCACTTGATGCGGTCGGCGTTGTCGGCGTGGATCACGCTTTCCACCGCCGCCGGGATCAGGATGTCGCAGTCGTCCTCCAGCGCGGCCAGCCCGTTCTCGCGGTAGTCCCCGCCGACGAAGCCCTTGACGCCGCCGGTCGCGCGGATATGGCCGCGCAGCGAATCGATGTTGATCCCCTGCGGGTTGCTGATCGCGCCGTCGCGTTCGATCACGCAGGTGATCAGGGCCTTGTCCTCGACCGACAGGAACTGCGCGGCGTGATAGCCCACATTGCCCAGGCCCTGCACGATCACCCGCTTGCCCGCCAGCGTGCCGGTCAGGCCGGCCTTCTTCATCACGTCGTCGTGGCGGAAGAATTCCCGCAGCGCGTATTGCACGCCCCGGCCGGTCGCCTCGACCCGGCCCTCGATCCCGCCCGCATGGCGCGGCTTGCCGGTGACGCAGGCCTTGGCGTTGATGTCGTCAGGATGCAGCCGCTTGTAGGCGTCGGCCATCCAGGCCATTTCCCGTTCGCCCGTTCCCATGTCCGGCGCGGGCACGTTCTGCGACGGAGAGATCAGGTTCCGCCGCGACAATTCATAGGTGAAGCGCCGGGTGATCCGTTCCAGCTCGTCCTCGTTCCAGGCGCGGGGATCGATGCACAGGCCCCCCTTGGATCCGCCGAAGGGCACCTCGACCAGCGCGCATTTATAGGTCATCAGCGCGGCCAGCGCCTCGACCTCGTCCTGGGTCACGTCCAGCGAATAGCGGATGCCGCCCTTGACCGGCTCCATATGTTCCGAATGGACCGAGCGATAGCCGGTGAAGGTGTGGATCTGCCCGCGCAACCGGACGCCGAATCGGACGGTATAGGTCGAATTGCAGACCCGGATCTTTTCTTCCAGCCCCGGCTGAAGGTCCATCAGGCCGGCGGCATGGGTGAACATCCGCTCGACCGAGTCGCGGAAGGATGTGTGGGGGATCGTCATCGGCTGCTCCTGACAGTTGACGCCGGTTATCGACGACCCGAACGCTATGCCAGCCGGACGGCGGGTGCCAAGGGTAATCTGAACAAAAACAAGGCATTTTCTGTTTTTATCGACCAGGCCTTCCGGGACGGGGTGAAAAAATCCTGTGGCCGTACTGCAACCACGACGGGAATTTCGGATTGAACCTCATGCGGTCGGTGTTAGTGATGGCTGACTTAGGAAAGCAAAGATGCCCAAATCCCAGGCAGTTAGCCCAGGCCGCAAATTCGACCAGGTGGTTCGCGGCGCCGCCGCCATCTTTCTGCGCGACGGCTTTGCCGGGGCCAGCGTCGACGACATCGCCCGTGCCGCGCAGGTGTCCAAGGCGACGCTCTACAGCTATTTCCCCGACAAGCCGCATATGTTCCAGGAAGCGATGCGGGCCGAAACCGCCCGGCTCGAGGGCAGCTTCACCCTGGATATCGCCCCGGATCTGGACCCCGCGCAGGCGATCCCGCTGATCGTCGCCCAGGTCGCCGAATGGCTGGCAGATCCCGCCCGCGTCACCCTGCGCCGCGTCCACCTGGCCGAAGCGCCGCGCTTCGCCGACCTGTCGGCCCGCTTTCACGACACCCTGGTCCATGTCCTGCACGGCGCCATCCGGCCCTATCTGGACCGCTGGGTGGCCACGGGGCAGCTGTGCCTGGACGACACCGAAATTGCCGCCGGGCAGCTGATCGCCCTGTCCGGCGCAAGCGTGCCGGATTCGATGCTTCTGTGCCGGAAAGGCAAGGGGCCGGACGACGGGATCCAGCCCGCCGCCGACCTGTTCCTGCGCGCGGCCCTGCCTCTGCAAACGGACGCGCCGCGCCGCTGGACAGGCAGGCGGTGACAGGCAGGCGATGATGCAATCGTGACGGTCGCGACGCCTTCTCAAGCCGGGTCGGCCATTGTATCATCGGCCCGCGAAACCCGCGACAGACGGGAACAAGAACGGGCACACCCGAGGGAAGACAGATCATCATGAAGACGACCACCATCCTGCTGCCGCTGATGGCCGCCGCCCTTGTTTCCGGCTGCATGGCCCCGGCCCCCGCACCCGCGCCGATCCCCGAACCCGCGCCCGTGGCCTATGTGCCGCCTGCCCCGCAACCCGTGGCAGGCGTGGCCGGGCTGACCGAACGGAAGCCAGACCTGTGCGGCGCGACCAAGAACTATGCCTCGGCGGTGGGCCAGCCGGGCAGCGTGATCCCGACGCTGGGCGTCACCAAGGAATACCGGGTCGTCGAATACCGCGGGATCGAGCCGCAGGAATACGACCCCAACCGGATCGTCTTCCGCCTGGATGCGGCGGGCATCATCACCAATGTCGATTGCGGGTGACCATCATGAACGCCAGGATCCTGTGCCTCGGACTGACCGCCGCCACGCTGCTTGCCGCCTGCGAGCCGGTGCCCGTGGAGCCCGCGCCCGTCACGCCGCCCGATGACTGCCGCGCCTCGGCGTATCAGGGGCTGGTGGGCCAGCAGGTATCGGTGCTTGCCGCGATGACCTTCCCCATCGGCACCCGCCAGATCGGACCCAACGACGCCGTGACCTCGGACTTCCGGCCCGACCGGCTGAACATCGAATACGGCGCCACGAACCGGATCGAGAAGGTCAGCTGCTACTGATCCCCGCGCGCCGCCCGTTTTCGGCATTGCCTTGCGGGCGGCGGGCTGTCACCATCCCGTCATGATGAACGCCGGCCCGCCGTTTCACGCCGATCCCGACCGGGTCGTCTTCGACAGGACGGAACTGTCGCTGATCCTGTCGGTCTATGGCCGCTTCGTCGCGGCGGGCGAATGGCGCGACTACGCGATGTCCTTCCTGCGCGACGCCGCCATCTTCAGCGTCTTCCGCCGCGCCACGGAACATCCCCTCTACCGGATCGAGAAACGCCCCCGCCTGCGCGCGGCCCAGGGCGCCTATGCGGTGATCGGCATGGACGGGCGCATCCTCAAACGCGGCCACGACCTGCGCCAGGTGCTGCGGGTGCTGGACAAGGCGCTGATCCGCCCCGTGGATTAGGTGCCTCGCGGCTTGGCCCGCGTGGTGGGATCGGCCTCGCGCGGATCCTCGGGCCAGGGGTGGCGGGGATAGCGGCCGCGCATGTCCTTCCTGACATCGGCATAGGAGGACGCCCAGAACCCCGGCAGATCAGTCGTCACCTGCACGGGCTTGCCGCCCGGCGACAGCAGGCTGATCCGCAGCGGCCGCCCGCCCACCACCGGATGGCGGGTCACGCCGAACAGTTCCTGCAAGCGCAGTTCGATGGACGGCTGCTCGTGGCCATAGTCGATCGGCACCTTGCGGCCCAGCGGCGTGACGAAATGCGACGGAACCTCGCGCTCCAGTTGCTGCTGACCGTCCCAGCCGATCCGCGCCTTCAGCGGCTCGACCAGATCCAGCCCGCGCAGATCGGCCAGCGTGCGGATCCGCCCCAGCCAGGGCAGCAACCAAGCGCCATCGGCCAGCAGGCTGGCATCGTCCACCGCCCCCAGATCCGGCACCAGCGCGATCCGCGCCCGCAGCCGCGCCGCAGCCGGGGTCCAGGGCAGGCCGTCCAGCCGCAGCCCCTCCAGCGCCGCGCGCGCCACCGCCTCCGGCGGAACCTCCGGCCAGGCGCGATCCGACAGGACCAGGGCGCCCAGCCGTTCCTGCACCCGCGCCAGAACCCGCCCCTCGCGCCGCGACCATTCGCAAAGCGCCACCGTCTCGATCCGCCCGCCATGCAGCGCGCGCAGATCGGCCTCGTCCAGCCGCGCCGCCATGCGAATCCGGGCCTCGCGCTGATCGCCGTCCAGGTCGACGGCGACGATCAGCCGCTGCCCTGCCATGGGATCGCCCGCCTCCATGACCGTGCCCTTGCCGCCCGACAACACGAAGCGCGGCTCCTCCCCCTTGCGCCGCAACCCGATCCGGTCGGGATAGGCCAGAGAGACAACGCCGCCCCATTCTTCTTTGCCCAAATACCCCAGGGGGGTCCGGGGGGGCGGCGCCCCCCCGCCGTCGCGGGACGCAACAAGGCGCCGCAGCCGGGCAGCCTCATTGCGGATCTGCTGGATCACCCCCCGGTTCGCCTCATGCGGATACCGGGCCACAAAGCCCCTCGGGTCACGAACCGCCGCCAGCCGCAGCGCCAGATCGACCGGAGCGCCCCGCAGCGGATCGCGGTTCGACAGCAGCGCCGCCAGTTCCGCCGCCCCCTCGCCTGCGCGCAGCAGCATATGCGCCAGCCGGGGATGCAGCGGCAGCCGCGCCAGCGCCCGGCCGTGATCGGTGATCCGGCCCCCGCCATCCAGCGCCTCCAGCCCCGCTAACAGCGACCGCGCCTCGGACAGCGCGCCTTCGGGCGGGGGCGTCAGGAAGGCCAGGTCGCCCGGCACCGCGCCCCAGGCGGCCAGTTCCAGCGCCAGCCCCGCCAGATCGGCCACCGCGATCTCGGGCGGGGCAAAGGCGGGCAGCGCACCTTCCTCGGCCCGCGCCCACATCCGGTAACAGATCCCCGGCGCCACCCGGCCCGCGCGGCCGCGCCGCTGGTCGGCCTCGGCCCGGCTGACGCGTTCGGTCACCAGCCGCGACATGCCGGACCCCGGATCGAAGCGCGCCCGGCGCGCCCGGCCTGCATCGACCACCACCCGCACCGCCGGAATGGTCAACGAGGTCTCGGCGATCGCCGTCGCCAGCACGATCCGCCGCCGCGCGCCCGGTTCCGCCAGCGCCGCGCGCTGCTCGGCAGGCTTCAGCGCGCCATACAGCGGCAGAACCTCGCAGCCCCCGCCAAGCTGGGCCATCACCCGCCGGATCTCGCCCTCGCCCGGCAGGAAGGCCAGCACCGTGCCCCCCATGCCGCGCGTCTCGGCCTCGGCCTGGGCAATCAGCCGCGCGGCCTCGTCCACCAGCCGGGCGCCTGCGGCCAAGGGACGGGGCAGCCAGCGCGTCTCGACCGGAAAGGCCCGGCCTTCGGACCGGATCACCGGCGCATCGTCCAGCAGCGCCGCCACGGGTTCGGGATCCAGCGTGGCCGACATCACCAGCAGCACCAAATCCTCGCGCAGGGCGCCACGCGCCTCCCAGACCAGGGCGAGGCCCAGGTCGGCATTCAGGCTGCGTTCGTGGAATTCGTCGAAGATCACGCAGCCGATCCCGTCCAGCGAGGGGTCGGACTGGATCATCCGCGTCAGGATCCCTTCGGTCACGACCTCGATCCGGCTGCCCGGAACCGATTCGCCGCGCATGCGATAGCCGACGCGCGCCCCCACCGCCTCGCCCAATTGCTGGGCCAGCCGTTCCGCCGCCGCGCGCGCGGCCAGTCGGCGCGGCTCCAGCATCACGATCTTTCCCGCGATCCGCTCAAGCAGCGCCAGGGGCACGCGCGTCGTCTTGCCCGCCCCCGGCGGCGCGACCAGCACCGCCCGGCCATGGGCGGCCAGCGCGTCACGCAGCGCGGGCAAAACATCGTCGATGGGCAACCGATCGGGCATCCCCGCGTTATGTCGCAACGGCGGGCCAAGCGGAACCCCGGCCCGCCGCCCTATGCAAACCCGTCCCCGGAGCCTATCTTCCGGCAAAGACAACGGAAAACGGCAGGCGGAATGGGTATCGGCAGCACATTGATGGCGGGCATCGGCCTGGGCGATCCGGTGATCCGTCTGGGCGTCACCGGCCTGTCGCGGGCGGGCAAGACGGTGTTCATCACCTCGCTGGTGGCCAACCTGATGGATCGGGGGCGGATGCATGCCCTGCGCGCCGCCGCCGATGGCAGCATCAAGGCCGCCTGGCTGCAACCCCAACCCGACGACACCATCCCGCGCTTCGACTTCGAACGCCACCTGGCCGCGCTGACCGGCCCGGAACCGCATTGGCCCGAGGGCACGCGCCATGTCAGCCAGTTGCGCCTGTCGCTGCGGCTGGACGGCCGGGGTCTGCTGGGCGGGCTGACCGGGCCGCGCACCGTTCACCTGGACATCGTGGATTATCCCGGCGAATGGCTGCTGGACCTGCGGCTGATGGAAAAGGATTTTTCCGAATGGTCGGCCGAGGTGCTGGACCGGATGCAGGGCCGCCCCGGCGCCGAGGAATACCAGGCCGCGCTGAACCGCCTGGACGGCGACCGTTTCGACGAACCCGTCGCGCAGCGGCTGGCCCAGACCTATACCGCCCATCTGCACGCCGCGCGCGAGGCGGGCTGGTCCGATTGCACCCCCGGTCGTTTCGTGATCCCCGGAGAGATGGAGGGCTCGCCCGCCCTGACCTTCGCGCCCCTGCCCGCATCGTTCGAAGGCGGGCGGCTGCACAAGGAATTCCGCCGCCGCTTCGACGCCTACAAGTCGCGGGTCGTGAAACCCTTCTTCCGCAACCATTTCGCCCGCATCGACCGCCAGGTGGTGCTGGTCGACGTGCTGGGCGCGATCCACCAAGGCCCGCGCGCGGTCGAGGATATGCGCCGCGCCATGGCCGACATCCTGACCGCCTTCCGCCCCGGTCGCGCGGGCTGGCTGGCCCAGCTTCTGGGCACGCGCCGGGTGGAACGCATCCTGTTCGCCGCGACCAAGGCCGACCATCTGCACCAGGTCCAGCACAACCGCCTGACCGCGATCCTGTCGGCCATGCTGCGCGAGGCCCGCGACCGCGCGGATTTCAGCGGCGCCCGGACCGAGGCCATGTCCATCGCCGCCCTACGCGCCACGACCGAGGATGTGATCCACCAGGACGGCCAGGAATTGCCCGCCGTGCGCGGCCGGCTGCTGGACGGGCGGCAGGCGGCCTTCTATCCGGGCGAACTGCCCGCCGATCCCGCCGCGCTGCTGCACCCCGCCCGCGACGGCGCCGACCGCTGGCTGGACGGGGATTACGCCATCATGAACTTCGCCCCCGCGCCGATGACCGCGCGGCCCGGCGACGGCCCGCCGCATATCCGGCTGGACCGCGCCGCCGAATTCCTGATCGGAGACCGGCTATGAGCGATACGCCCCGCCGTGGCCCCGTCCTGATCGAACTGGACGCGCCGCAGGCCGCCCCCCGCCCCGCCCCCGCGTCCGAAGCGCGCGAGGACAGCCTGAACCCCGCCGACGCCCCGCCGATCGACGCCGCCGATCCGCTGCTGCCGCGCCCCCGCACGATGGAAATGGTGACGCGGCTGGTCGGCCGGCCGCCCTCGAAGCTGACACGCTTCTTCATCAATTCCGGCGTGGCGCTGTTCACCTTTCTTCTGTCCATCGCCGCGCTGAACTTCATCAACGACCTTCTGACCCGCTATCCGGTGCTGGGCTGGATCGGGGTCGGGCTGTTCGCGCTGTTCACGCTGGCGGCGCTTGGCATGGCCTGGCGCGAATACCGGGCCTGGGCGCGCTTCGCCCGCATCGACGCGATCCAGCGGCAGGCGGGCGCGGCCCTGGCCGAGGACAGCCTGGACAAGGCCCGCGCGGTGGCTGACGGCCTGGTCGCGCTCTATCGCGACCGGCCGGAACTGGAATGGCACCGCAAGCGGCTGGCCGACAACCGGGGCGACGCCTTCGACGCGCGCACCCTGCTGACCATGGCGGAAACCGAACTGCTGGCGCAGCTGGACCAGGATGCGCGGCGCGAGATCGAGGCCGCTGCCCGGACTGTCGCCGCCGCCACCGCGCTGATCCCGCTGGCCTTGGCCGATGTCGCCGCCGCGCTGGCCGCGAACCTGCGCATGATCCGCCGCATGGCCGAAATCTATGGCGGGCGGGCGGGCGCGGTCGGCGGCTGGCGCCTGGCGCGCACCGTCATCACCCATCTGGTCGCCACCGGGGCGGTCGCGGCGGGCGACGATCTGGTCGAGACCATCGCCGGGGGCGGGATCCTGTCCAAGGTCTCGCGCCGCTTCGGCGAGGGCGTGGTGAACGGCGCCCTGACCGCCCGCGTCGGCATCGCCGCGATGGAGGTCTGCCGCCCCCTGCCCTTCATCGCCCAGCCCCGGCCCAAGATCGGCAACCTGGTCACGCGCGGGTTGCGCGGCCTGTTCGGCAGCGACGAACGGGGCTAGAACCGGCCCGAAAGGGGACAGGCGATGGCGTTCTTTCTGGGAATCGACGGCGGGGGGTCGGGCTGCCGCGCGGCTCTTGCGGATGCGGATGGCCGGATCGTCGGCCAGGGCCGGGGCGGGCCTGCCAACATCAACACCGATGTGGACGCGGCCGCTCTCAGCATCCTGCAAGCCACCGCCGAGGCAGTCGAGGGCACCGGCGCCGATCCCCGCGACCTGATCGTCACGCTGGGCCTTGCGGGCGGCACCATGACCGCGGCGACCGACCGGCTGGCCGGGCTGCTGCCCTTTGCCCGGATGCAGATCGTCAACGACGCAGTGACGGCGGCGCGCGGAGCCTTGGGAACGCAGGACAGCATCCTGGCCGCGATGGGCACCGGGTCGGTCTTCGCCGTGCAGCGCGGGGGCGACCTCCGCCAGGTCGGCGGGCGCGGCTTCCTGATGGGCGACGAAGGGTCCGGCGCGGTCCTGGGCCGGGCGCTGCTGTCCCTGGCGATGCGGGCCGAGGACGGCTTTGTACCGATGACGCCGCTGCTTCGGGTTCTGCTGGAGGAGATGGGCGGGATCGAGGGGATCATCCGCTTCGGCAATCGCGCCAGCCCGGCGGATTTCGCGCGGCTGGCCCCGCGCATCATCGGCGCGGACGACCCGGCGGCGCGGCAGGTCTTTGATGCGGCCGTGGCCGAGGTCCGCCACATCCTGACCGTGCTGCAAGCCGACGCGCCCCTGCCGGTGGTCTTCGTCGGCGGGCTTGGCCCCGCCTATGCGGCACGGCTGACGGACTGGCCGCAGCGGCCCGCGCTCGGGTCCGGGGTGGACGGCGCATTGCTGATGGCGCGGCAGATGGCCGGGGCGGCATGACGACTCTCGCCGCAACGCGCGTCTTTGACGGGCAGCGGATGCTGGCTGATCATGCCGTGGTGATCGACGGCGACCGCATCGCCGCCATTCTGCCGCTGGCCAAGGCCGGTCCCGCGACCCGGCTGGACGGCACGCTCGCCCCCGGTTTCCTGGACTTGCAGGTGAATGGCGGCGGCGGGCTGATGGTCGGGGGCGACACCGACCCGGCGGCGCTGCGCCATATCTGCGCCACGCATCAGCGGCTGGGCTGCGCGGGTGTGCTGCCGACGCTGATCACCGACACGCCGCAGGCCACCGCGCAGGTGATCGCCGCAGGCATCCGGGCCATAGGCACGCCGGGCTTCCTGGGCCTGCACCTGGAAGGCCCGCACCTGGACCCCCGCCGCCACGGCGCCCACGACCCGGCGCTGATCCGGCCTATGGACGCCGACGACCTGGCGCGGCTTTGCGACGCGGCCCGCGCGCTGCCGGTGCTGATGGTGACGCTGGCGCCCGAATCCGTCACCCCGGACCAGATCGCCACGCTGTCGCGCGCGGGCGCCATCGTCAGTCTGGGCCATACCGATTGCGATTACGACACCGCACGCGCCGCCTTCGAGGCGGGCGCCCGCTGCGCCACGCATCTGTTCAACGCCATGAGCCAGATGGGCCATCGCACCCCCGGACTGGTCGGCGCGGTGCTGGCGGGCGATGCCCAGGCCGGGCTGATCGCGGACGGTATCCATGTCCACCCGGCGGCGATGCGCGCGGCCTTGGCGTCGCGGCCCCAGGGCATCTTCCTTGTGACCGATTGCATGGCCTTCGCGGGCAGCGACCTGGCCGAAATCCGACTGGCGGGCCGCGCGATCCACCGCCGCGAGGGGCGGCTGACGCTGGCAGACGGGACGCTGGCCGGGGCGGACCTGCGCATGGACGGGGCGATAAAGGTGCTGGTCGAACAGGTCGGCATCGCGCCCGAACGCGCGCTTGCCATGGCGGCATCCGAACCGGCGCGCGCCGCCGGGCTGTCGAACGAATACGGCGCGCTGCGGGAAGGCAGGCGCGCCGATCTGGTGCTGCTGGACGATGATTGGCGCCTGCGGTCCGTCTGGATCGCAGGCCAGCCGGTCATTCCGGGATGACGCGCACCGCGCCGCGCGCGGCACTGGTTGTCATCGCCGCATAGGCGCGCAGCGCGGTCGAGATCTTGCGCTGGCGCGGCTTGGCGGGCTTCCAGCCCAGGGCCTCGCGCTGTTCGCGGCGGGCCGCCAGGGTGGCGTCGTCCACTTCCAGATGGATCACCCGGTTCGGGATGTCGATGCGGATCGTGTCGCCCTGTTCGACCAGGCCGATGGTGCCGCCTTCCGCCGCCTCGGGCGAGACATGGCCGATCGACAGCCCCGACGACCCCCCCGAAAAACGGCCGTCCGTTACCAAGGCGCATTCCTTGCCCAGCCCTTTGGATTTCAGATAGCTGGTCGGATACAGCATTTCCTGCATCCCCGGCCCGCCGCGCGGCCCTTCGTAACGGATCAGCACGATTTCGCCCGGCTTGACCTTGCCGGTCAGGATCGCGGACACGGAATCGTCCTGGCTTTCGAAGATATGCGCGGTGCCGGTGAAGGTCAGGATCGAATCGTCCACCCCCGCCGTCTTCACGATGCAGCCATCCTCGGCCAGGTTGCCATACAGCACCGCCAGCCCGCCATCCTGGCTGAAGGCGTGGTCGGCGCTGCGGATCACGCCCGCCTTGCGGTCGGTATCGACCGAATCGTAGCGCCGGTTCTGGGAAAAGGCGACCTGTGTCGGCACCCCCCCCGGCGCGGCGCGGTAGAAGTCGTGGACAGACGCGGCATCGGTGCGCATCACGTCCCAGCGGTCCAGCGCCTCGGCCAGGGAACCGGCATGGACGCTGCCGACCTGCGTATGCAGCAGGCCCGCCCGGTCCAGTTCGCCCAGAATGCCCATGATCCCGCCCGCGCGGTGGACATCCTCCATATGCACGTCGTTCTTGGCAGGCGCGACCTTGCACAGCACCGGCACCCGGCGCGACAGACGGTCGATGTCGGACATGGTGAAATCGACGCCGCCTTCATGCGCCGCGGCCAGCAGGTGCAGCACCGTGTTGGTGGACCCGCCCATCGCGATGTCCAGCGTCATCGCGTTTTCAAAGGCCTCGACCGTCGCGATCGAGCGCGGCAGCACGCTGGCATCGTCGTTTTCGTAATAGCGCCGGGCCAGATCGACGATCAGATGGCCCGCCTCGACGAACAGGCGCTTGCGGTCGGCATGGGTTGCCAGGGTCGAACCGTTGCCCGGCAACGCGAGGCCCAGGGCCTCGGTCAGGCAGTTCATCGAATTGGCGGTGAACATGCCCGAGCACGACCCGCAGGTCGGGCAGGCGGAGCGTTCGATGGCCGCGACATCGGCGTCGGATACCGTGTCGTCGGCGGCGGCGACCATCGCATCGACCAGATCCAGCGCCTTGACCTTGCCGTCTTCCAGCACGACCTTGCCGGCCTCCATCGGGCCGCCCGAGACGAAGACGACCGGGATGTTCAGCCGCAACGCGGCCATCAGCATGCCAGGCGTGATCTTGTCGCAGTTGGAAATGCACACCATCGCGTCGGCGCAATGGGCGTTGACCATATACTCCACGCTGTCTGCGATGATTTCGCGCGAGGGCAGCGAATACAGCATCCCGTCATGGCCCATCGCGATCCCGTCATCGACGGCGATGGTATTGAATTCCTTGGCGATCCCACCTGCGGCCTCGACCTCGCGCGCGACAAGCTGGCCCAGATCCTTCAGGTGGACATGGCCCGGCACGAACTGGGTGAAGCTGTTGACGATGGCAATGATCGGCTTGCCGAAATCGCTGTCCTTCACGCCGGTCGCCCGCCACAGGCCGCGCGCGCCCGCCATGTTGCGGCCATGGGTGGTGGTGCGGGAACGATAGGCGGGCATGGCATAAGTCTCCTGTAGCTGGCGGGTTGGTTTAGCACCATCGACAGCGGAAGGAAATTGCCTGCGGACGCAGCAGCACGCACATTTCATGTCGCACCCGCCGAAAGCGCCGGGGGTTTCA
The DNA here is from genome assembly GCF_052045125.1 of Paracoccus sp. 22332. NCBI lineage: Bacteria > Pseudomonadati > Pseudomonadota > Alphaproteobacteria > Rhodobacterales > Paracoccaceae > Paracoccus > Paracoccus sp. 22332. The sequence goes on along the minus strand of NZ_JBQEOI010000003.1, from coordinate 307,056 downwards.
CACCCCCGGACCCCCGTGGGATATTTGCACCAAGGCAAACGGGGTCAGGACGCCAGCTTCATCGTCACGATGCCCGCGACGATCAGACCCGCCGCCAGCAGCCGCGCGGGCGTGACGGGATCTCCGAACAGGACGATGCCTATCACGAACGCCCCCACGGCGCCGATGCCGACCCAAACGGTATAGGATGTGCCCAGCGGCAATGTCCGCATCGCCACCGCCAGCAGCCAGAAGGACGCGACCATGCCGACGGCCATGACGGCAGTGGGCAGGACGCGGGTGAAGCCGTGCGATTGCTTCATCGCGGTCGCCCAGACAATTTCCAGAAGACCGGCGAGAACAAGATAGAACCAGGCCATGACGAACCTCTTGCGGGCCGGGTCGTCCCGGCATGGTGCCCTTGGCGGGGAGGTCGTCCTCTGGGCCTCTAGATACGGGCGTGGGCGGCGCTAATCAAGGCGGTCGACCTTGGCGTTCTCGACCAGTTGGGTCTTCACGCCCGCCAGCCGCTCGGCCAGCATCTTGGCGCCCGTGACCAGCAGGTTGCTGCCATCCCACAATTCGGCAGACTCGGGCGTTACCGTGATAACGCGCAGGTCGGGATTGTCGGGGGATTTGAAGAAGGTCTCGTCGCTGAAGCGCCACAGGTCGCGGGCCTTGGCCGGGTCGTGGCTGACGCGGGCCGTGCCGTAGATCACGGCGTAATCGTTCGCGCGTTCGTCCGAAAATGCCAGCGAGACATGGGGATTGGCCTCGATCTGGTCCAGCTTGCAGCCCTGCGTGTCGGTCAGGACATGGATCGCCCCCTCGTCCCGGCGGACGCGGGCAAAGACGGGGCGGACCCGCTGACCCTCGCCATCGCGGGTGACGAACAGGCAGGGGTCCAGCTTGTCGGCCAGGGTCCAGATGCGGTCGATCACGTCGGGGTCGGGACTGGTGTCGGGCATGGGTTCCTCCGGGTCTGTCAGGACAGCAAACGCGAAGGCGGGGGCGATGTTCCGGCTAGCGCATCCCCAGCCCGGCCCGCATCATCAGCCGCCGCACCGGGGCAATGCCGTAAAGCCCACCCAGTGCCGCCGCGCGCAAGTCGCGCAGGGGACGCAAGGACGCCTGGCTGGCGCGGTTCAGCGCGTCGATGCCCAGCAGGCGGGCAAAGGCCTCGGGGCGGCGGGCGCGGTCATAGGCGGCAAGGCTGGCCGCGCTGCCGGGATCGTCGCCGGACAGGTCGATCAGCGCGGTCAGGTCCGCCAGGCTCATGTTCAGGCCCTGGGCGCCTATGGGCGGGACGACATGCGCCGCCTCAGCGATCAGGGCGGTGCGCGGGCCGGTGAAGCGGTCGGCGATCTGGCTGATGATCGGCCACTGGGTCAACCGCGTGGCCAGCGTCAGACGGCCCAGCACCCCGGCGGACCGGGCGTTCAGTTCGGCCTCGAACGCCTCGGGCGGCAGGGCGGCAAGGCGGGCGACTTCACGCCCGTTCTCCATCCAGACCACCGCGGAACAAGGCTGTCCGTCCCGGTCGGGCAGCGGCACCAGCGTGAACGGGCCGCCTGACCGGTGGATCTCGGTCGAGACATTGCCGTGCGGCACGTCATGCGTGACGGCGAAGGCCAGCGCCTTCTGGCCATAACGGAAGGTCCGCACGCCGATGCCCAGGGCCTGGCGCACGGGCGAATCGCGGCCGTCCGCGCCGACCAGCAGCCGGGCGCGGATGCGGCGCCCGTCGGTCAGCGTGACCAAGGCGCCTTCGTCGCGGGCAACGACCGCCGCCGTGCCGGTGCCGGGCTGGAAGCGGACATTCTCCATCCCCGCCAGCCGGGCCGAGATTTCCCGGCGCAGCAGCCAGTTGGGCAGGTTCCAGCCGAAGGGCTGATCGCCGATCTCGGTTGCGTCGAAATCGCGGGTCAGCCGCGCCACGGGCCGGGCGCCGCCCGCATCGACGATGCGCATGATCTGCAAGGGCGTGGCATGGGGCAGCAGGCGGTCCCACAACCCGATCCGGCCCAGCAGGGCGACGGACGGCGTCAGGAAGGCGGTGGTGCGCAGATCGGCGCCCTCGGCCCCTTCCTCGGTCACTGGGGGGGCGGGATCGACGCAGAGGGTCGAAAACCCCTGCGCGCCGAAAGCCGCCGCCGTGATCAGCCCGGCAATGCCGCCGCCTGACACCAGGATGTCGGTCGTCTCGACCTGGCCTGCGATCATATGCCGCGGCCTAGTTGCCAGCCGTGAACAGCAGCATGACTGTGAAAACGGCAACCGTCAGCACCAGGCCCAGCAGGCCAAGCACGGGAAGGCCGAAGGTGGCGACCGCCAGAACGGCAATCACGACAACGACCAGCAGAAGGGCAATGACAAGGAAATTCAGGCGATTTCCGTTTTTATCGGCAGTATGGGTCATGGTGCAGCCTATCGGATTGCGCGTCCGGGGGACATTCTGGCGCAATCAGCGGCCAAGGGCAATCTGGCGCAGGAATGCCGTCAGGTCGTGGATGTGGTGATCGACATGGGCGGGCACCGCGCCCGCCATCGCATCGGGGCCGTGCCGCCCCGGCCCGACCAGGATCGTGCGCATCCCCAGCTCATGCGGAACGGCCAGGTTGCGGGGATCGTCCTCGAAGAAGGCGGCGCGGCGTGGGTCGATGGCGGCATAGCCGATCACCGCCGCATAAGCCTCGGGGCGTGGCTTGGGGTGGAAATGCGTCTCGGCGATGCCATAGATCCCCTCGAAGATCGGCGCGGGGACAGCGTCGTCCAGCAGGCCGAAGCCTCGGGCGCGCAGCACCTTCACCGCATAGGCGGCATCGGCATTGGTATGGACCAGCTTGCGCCCCGGCAGCGCGGCGATGGCCGCCGCCAGATCCGGCGCGGGCAGCAGGGGCGCAAAGTCGATGTCGTGGACCTCGTCCAGATAGGCGATGGGGTCGATGGCATGTTCCGCCATCAGCCCCGCCAGCGTGGTGCCGTGCCGCATCCACCAGTCGCGCCGCATCCGGTCGGCGGCGTCGCGTTCCACCGACAGGGTGCGCATGACGTAATCTGTCATCCGCGATTCGATCTGCGGGAACAGCGCCATCTCGGGCGGGTAGAGCGTATTGTCCAGATCGAAGATCCAGGTGTCGACATGCGTGAGATCCATATCCGCTGCCTAGCCCCACGACAGCGCGCTTGCAATCGCCCGGCGCGCGGCCAATCGTGCGGACCATGAAAGACGCATATTCCCTGATCCTGGCCGCGATCGAGGCCGGCACCTATCGCCCCGGCGACCGGCTGGTCGAATCCGAACTGGCCGAACGCTTCGGCGTCAGCCGCACCCCCGTGCGCGAGGCGTTGCAGCGGCTGGAAACCCAGGCGATGCTCGTCCGCGACGGGCGCAGCCTGATCGTCGCATCGCTGGACCACAACCAACTGGCCGAGCTTTACACCGTCCGCGCGGAACTGGAGGCCCTTGCCGCCCGCCTTGCCGCCCGCCACGCCACACCCGAGGAGGTGCGCGTCCTGGCGCAGATGGTGGCCGACGACCAGCGGGCCATCCGCGACCCCGAGGCCTTGGCCCGCGCCAACAAGCGCTTCCACCACCAGATCCACCTGGCGTCCCACAACCGCTATCTGGTCCAGCAGCTTGACCTGGTGCATCGGACCATGGCGCTGATGGCCAAGACCTCGCTGGCGGCAGAGGGGCGCGGAGAGACCGCGCTTGCCGAACACAAGCGCATCGTCGATGCGATCGCGGCAGGCGACGGGGCGGCGGCGGACAGGGCGCTGCGGCAGCATATCTCGATGGCCTGGGAAACGCGGCTGAAGCTGGAGGCCGCGGTGGACCGTGACTGACGCCCCGCGCCTGATCCGAACCGCCGACGACCTGGCCGAGGGGATGGCCCATCTGGTCGCGGTCTGTCCGGTCTGGGCACGGGTCGCGCCGGATCTTGGCGCCCTGCCGCTGCGGCGGCGCCCCGACGGGTTCGAGGCCATCGCCCACGCCATCGTCGGCCAGCAGATCTCGGTCGCGGCGGCGGATGCGATCTGGGCGCGGATGGGCGCGGCGGGGCTGCTGACGGCCGACGGCATCGCAACGGCGGACGAGGACGCGTTGCGCGCGGCGGGCCTGTCGCGGCCCAAAGCGCGTTACCTCAGGGGGATCGCGGCAGCGGGGCTGGACTGGGACAGCCTGCGCGCCCTGCCCGACGACCAGGCCATCGCGGCGCTTGTGGCCCTGCCCGGCATCGGCGTCTGGACGGCGGAAATCTATCTGAAATTCGCGCTTGGTCGGGCGGATGCGTTCGCGGCGGGCGATCTGGCCCTGCAAGAGGCCGCGCGGGCGATGTATGGCCTGGACGCCCGCCCCGGCCCCGCCGCGCTGCGGGCGATGGCGGAACCCTGGCGTCCCTGGCGCGCGGTTGCGGCGCGGGGCCTGTGGGCCTATTACCGGCTGGCCAAGGGCAGCGAGGGAGTGTCATGAGCCAGTTGAAATCCGCCCGCAAGGGACCATCCAGGGCCGATGCGGTCGTGGTCTTCCTGCACGGCTATGGCGCGGACGGGGCCGACCTGCTGGGCCTGGCCGACCCGCTGGGACCGCATCTGCCCGGTGTGGCCTTCCATGCCCCCGACGCGCCGGAACGCAGCGTCAACAATCCCTTCGGGTTCCAGTGGTTTCCGATCCCCTGGCTGGACGGTTCGACCGAGGCGCAGGCGAAGGAATCGATGGAACGATCCATCGGCTTGCTGAACGGCTGGCTGGACAAGGTTCTGGCGGACGAAGGGCTGACCGCGGACCGGATGGTCGTGGTGGGCTTTTCCCAGGGCACGATGATGGCGCTGCATGTGCTGCCGCGCCGGGACCAGGCGGTGGCCGGGATCGTCGGCTTCTCGGGCCGGTTGCTGGCCCCGGACCTGCTGGCCGAGGCGAAGGTCAAGCCGCCGGTCCTGCTGCTGCACGGCGACCAGGATCCGATGGTGCCGTTCCAGGACATGCAGCTTGCCGGAGAGGCGCTGGAGGCGGCGGGTTTCACCGTCTATGGCCATGTGATGAAGGGTACCGGGCACGGCATTTCCCCCGATGGGCTGTCGGTGGCGCTGAGCTTCCTGAAGGATCGACTGGGGAAATAAGGCGGGGGCNCACCCCCGCGGGATATTTCCGCACAGAAGATTTAACGCCAGATCGCCGGGTCGGCGAGTTCGATCGAATTGCCAGCCGGATCGCGCAGATAGATCGACCGCGCGCCGTTCGGCCAGGAAAAATCGGCCTCGATGGCGATGCCATGGCCGGTCAGGTGGCGGCGCCAGGCATCCAGATGGCCGGGGGCCACGGCCAGGCAGAAATGGCCCGGTCCCCGCGCGCCGTGCGGCGGCACCGGCAGGCGCGCGTCGGGCTTCGGCGGCTGTTCGGTGGCAGAGGGGTTGAAGACCAGCAGAACCTGCGACGGCGCCACGCGAAAGAACACATGCCGCCCCGGCACGGCCTGGAACGGCGCCAGACCCATCACGTCGCGCCAGAAGGCTGTCGCGGCGTCCAGATCCTCGGCGTAGAGGGCGGTTTCCAGCGTGCCAAGCACGGGGGGCGTTCGATCCGTCATGATCCGCAGACTGCCAGCGGCGCGGGCGGAAGGCAATTGTCATGGCCTCGTCACCATCCCGGATTATTCGATCCGCAGAACGGACAGATCCGGGGGCTTGCCAGATGCCGGACGCGATATATAGTCGAAGCCACGGATCTGACGGGGCGCCCCCGGCCACCCATGGGGGCAGGCGGGAAGGCAACATGCTGGATCAGCGACACCAGACGGATTTTCGAACCCAGTTCGTGCGAGAGCCTGCGGGCCTGCGCCATTATCCGGCCCTGGTGCTGAATGCGGATTATCGGCCGCTATCCTATTATCCGCTGTCGCTGTGGCCCTGGCAGGAGGCGGTCAAGGCCGCCTTCCTGGACCGCGTGGACATCATCGCCGAATATGACGAGGTGGTGCGAAGTCAGCGCCAAGCGTTCCGCCTGCCCTCGGTCGTCGTTCTGAAAGATTACGTCAAACCCCAGAAGCGCGTGGCCTTCACGCGCTTCAATCTTTTCCTGCGGGACGAATTCTGCTGCCAGTATTGCGGGCACAAGGGCGACCTGACCTTCGACCATGTGGTGCCCCGGTCGCGCGGCGGCGTCACCAGTTGGGAAAACGTCGTCGCCGCCTGTTCGCCCTGCAACCTGCGCAAGGCCAACCGCAGCCTGCGCCATTCGGGCATGAGCCTGCGCCGCAAGCCCCGCCAGCCGTCACCCGAGGAGATGCACGCGGCAGGCCGGCGCTTTCCGCCGAATCACCTGCACGACAGCTGGATGGATTTCCTGTACTGGGACGCCGAACTGGAAAGCTGAGGCGTCAGGCGTCGTGATCGTGCCGGTCGCCCTGCGCCAGATGCAGCAAGGCGGCGCCGGACAGGGCGATCAGCGCCACGGCCACCGCCGGAACGCCCGCCGCGAAAGAGGCCCACAGTGTCAGGGCAGCGACAAGAATGACTGCGGCGATCAGGATCAGGAAATGCGGCAGGGGCATGGCGGACGTCTCCTCGACCCCAATATGGGGCCGGGGAACCGCTTTGAAAAGACGATGCGGTAAATGCGCGCGAAAATGTCGCGCGCCTTCGCCGTCAGATCAGCCCGGCATGGGCCAGCGCCGCGTCGATCAGGCGGCGGGTCGGTTCGGTCAGCGCCACCAGCGGCAGGCGCACCCGTTCGTCGCACAGGCCCAGCCGCGACATGGCGTATTTCGCCCCGACCAGGCCCGGTTCGACGAAGATCGCGATATGCAGCGGCATCAGCCGGTCCTGGTATTCCAGCGCCTTGGCGTAATCGCCCGCCAGGGTCGCGTTCTGGAATTCGGCGCAGAGCTTCGGCGCGACATTCGCGGTGACGCTGATGCAGCCCACGCCGCCATGGGCGTTGAAGCCAAGCGCGGTGCCGTCCTCGCCCGACAGCTGCACGAAATCGGGGCCGCAGGTGATGCGCTGCTGGCTCACCCGCTCCAGCTTGCCGGTGGCGTCCTTGACGCCGACGATCGTCGGCAGCTTCGCCAGTTCGCCCATGGTTTCCGGCGTCATGTCCACGACCGACCGGCCGGGAATGTTGTAGATGATGATCGGCAGGTCGCTGGCCTCGGCCAGGGCGGTGTAATGGGCGATCAGCCCGGCCTGGGTCGGCTTGTTGTAATAGGGCGTCACGACCAGGGCGGCGTCCGCGCCGACCTCGGCCGCGTGGCGGACCAGGCCGATGCCCTCGCGGGTGCTGTTCGACCCCGCGCCCGCGATGACCGGGATGCGGCCGTCCGCGGCGCGCACGACCTCCTCGATCACCAGGCGGTGTTCGTCATGGGTCAGGGTCGGGCTTTCGCCGGTGGTGCCGACCGGGACAAGGCCGTGGCTGCCCTGGTCGACATGCCAGTCGACCAGCTTCTTCAGCGTGTCCAGGTCCAGCTCGCCGTCTGGGGTGAACGGCGTGACCAGTGCGGGCAGGGATCCCTTGAACATGACACGCTTCCTTGCAGAGAGGTATGGATTGGGCGCCTGATAACGGGCCTGCGGGAACTTGCCAAGGATGTGAATTGCGTCCGGGCCGTGGGACGGCGACACAGGACGGTGATGCGACTTCTGCGCGACATGCTGGCCGCCGGGCTGCTGATGCTCGCCCCCCTTGCCCCGGTTCGGGCCGAGGATGCGGGCGCGATGGCCCTTGCCCTGTCGGCGGCGGATGCGAAGGACTGGGTGACGGCGCGGGACGCCGCCCGCCGGTCAGGCCCGATGGCCGAGGCCCTGGTCGGCTGGCAGGCCCTGCGCGGTGGGCATGGGGACATCGGCGCCTATATCGACTTCGTGCGCGCCTATGGCGACTGGCCGGGGCTGGCCCTGCTGCGCGAACGGGGCGACGCGAAGCTGCGCCCGGACCTGCCCGCGCAGGACATCCGCGACTGGTTCGGGGACCGCCTGCCCGACACGCTGGTGGCGGAAACGGCCTATCTGGCGGTGCTGGACCCCGAGGCGGCCCGCGCCGAACGCGCCCGCTTCTGGACCACCGTGCCGCTGACCGCGCCCGAGGAAGCCGCCTTCCTGGCCGCGCATGGTCCCGAACTGACGCCGCTGCTGACCGCGCGGGCCGTGGCGATGTTGGACCGGCAGGACTGGGCGCAGGCCGAACGGCTGCTGCCCAGGCTGCCCGAACCCGACCGCCCGCTGCTGGCCGCGCGCATCGCCCTGCAAGCCGGGCGGGCGGGCGTGGACGACCTGATCCTGGCGCTGCCCGACGCCGCACGCGCCGATCCCGGCCTGACGCTGGACCGCTTTTTGTGGCGGGTCCGCGCCAAGCAGCACGAAGGCGCGCAGGCGCTGATGCTGGACGCCTCGACCGATGCTGCGGCGCTACGCCTCCCGGAGGCCTGGGCGCAGATGCGGGTGGATTACGCGCGCATGGCGATGCGGGGCGGCGACTGGGCGCGGGCCGAGGCCCTGGCCCGGCCGCATTTCCTGCCGCCGGACAACCGCCATTACGCGGATCTGGAATGGCTGGCCGGCTTTGCCGCGCTGAAGCAGGGCGCGGCGGACCGGGCGCTGTCGCATTTCCGGCATCTGGAAACCGTCGTCGGCAGCCAGATCAGCAAATCCCGCGCTTTTTATTGGCAGGCCCGCGCGCATCAGGCGCTTGGCGACGCCCCGGCGGCAGAGGCCGCCTTCGCGCAGGCGGCGGCCATGCCCGGCACCTATTACGGCCAGCTTGCCGCCGAGCAGGTCGGCGCGCCGATGCCCGCCGATTATGCCGCCCCCGGCCCCCTGCCCGACTGGCGCGGGTCGTCGCTGGGCCACAGCAGCGTCTTCCGCGCCGGGCTTTGGCTTCTGGCGACGGGCCGCGCGGACGAGGCGCAGCGGTTCTTCCTGCACCTGTCGGAAACCGCCGATCCGCAGGACACGCTGCGCATGGCCCGCCTGATGTCCGAGGCCGGGATGCCCTGGCACGGGCTGCGCCTGTCGAAACGCGCGGCCGACAAGGGCGTGATCCACCCGGCGGCGCATTTCCCGATGACCGGCTTGCAGGACGGCGACCACCAGGTGCCGCCGGAACTGGTGCTGTCGATCGCCCGGCAGGAATCCGAATTCAACCCCGCCGCCCGCAGCCCGGTCGGCGCGCGCGGGCTGATGCAGGTGATGCCCGCCACCGCAGAACAGATGGCCCGTCAGATCCGAGAGCCCTTCGACCTGGCGCGTCTGACGGCGGACGGCGACTATAACGCCCGGCTGGGCGCGGCCTATCTGGCGGGGCTGCGCGACCGCTTCGGCGCGTCCACGGCGCTGACAGCCTCGGGCTACAACGCCGGGCCGGGGCGTCCGGCCCGCTGGCTGCGCGATTTCGGCGATCTGCGCCGCGACATGGACCCGGTGGAATGGGTGGAACTGATCCCCTTCGACGAGACCCGCAATTATGTGATGCGCGTGACCGAGGCGATGCCGATCTATCGCGCCCGCATCCACGGCGAACCCGCGCCCATCGTGCCGACCTGGGATTTGACCGGCGGCGGGCTGATGCCGCCCCCGGTGGCACGGCTGACGCTGGCCCTGTCGGCGCGCCCGGTGGAAAAGCCCTTCATCGGGCCGCGGCTGCCCGCAGGATGGCTGCCGCCGGCCGTCGAGGAAGCGGCGGCGCGATAGGCCCTAGCTGTCGGGAAAGCCCAGCCAGGCCTCCATCTCCTCCCATGTGGTGTCCATCGCCCAGGCCTTGCTGATCCAGGGAATCCCGACATGGCCATAGGCCAGCGACAGCTGCCATTCCGCCGCCGCCTCGCCCCGCCCCTCGATCCCCGCGACATACAGCGCCGAGGCCAGCCCGGTGCGGTCGGCGCCGCCCATGCAGTGGATCAGCAGGGGCTTGGGCGCGGCCCTCATCACCGCGATCAGCGCCATCACCTGCGCCTGGTCCAGCTCCTTGCTGGCGGACATGCGAAAGTCGATATGCCGGATGCCAAGATGGTCGGTCAGGGCCAGTTCGGTTTCATACCAGTCGGCGCCCGCGTTTTCCCCGCGCAGGTTCAGAACGCTGGCGATGCCGTATTCGCGCTTCCACCGCGCCAGCGCCTGGCCGTCCATCTGGGCGGCGCGGTAGACCTGGCCGGGGCTGACCTCGTGGAAATTCCCGCTGAGACGCAGGAACCCCAGCCAGGCCGCCGTCGCGAACAGCAGGACGGCCAACCCCAGACCCAGCCGCCTTGCCTTGCGCCCCATGCCACTCCCCTGAAAACCCGCCTCTTTCTAGCGGCCTAGGACCGGCCTGCGTCAATGGATTTCTGCCGCGCGCGCCACAACGTGAACAGCCCTGCCGCGACCACGATGGCGGCACCGATCGCCACGTTCAGGTGCAGCACCTCGGCGAAGACCGTGACGCCGATGACGCTGACCCAGACAAGCTGGGTATAGGCGAAGGGTTGCAGGGCAGAGGCCTCGGCCAGTTCATAGGCGCGGATCAGCAGCCAATGCGACGCGATCCCGCAGGCGCAGAGCAGCGCCATCCAGATCCAGTCGGCGGGGGCCAGCCATTCCCACTGCCGGATCCCCAGGATCGTCACCGTGACCGCCCCGGCGATGCCGGTCCAGAAAAAGCTGACCTGGGCCGGATCGTCGCGCGACACATGCCGCGTCAGCAGCCCATAGACCGCGAACAGCAGCGCGCAGGCGAAGGCCATGCCCGCCCCCAGGTTCAGCGGGGTGCTGCCGGGCCGCAGGATGATCAGGATGCCGACGAAGCCCACGCCGATGGCCGTCCAGCGGCGCCAGCCGACCTTTTCACCCAGGATCGGCCCGGACAGCGCCGCGACCAGCAGCGGATAGGCGGTGAAGATCGCATGCGTGCCGACCAGGCCCAGGCGGACAAAGGCCTCGATCATGATTGTGGTCTCGATCACCAGGATCGCGCCGCGCAGGATCTGGGTCTTGGGCCGCCTGGTGCGGATGGCGCGGCGCAGCCCGCCCGGCTGGCGCGAGACCAGGGCGATCACGAACAGCGCGAACACCCAGTATCGCAGCATGACGATCAGGACCGGGGGATATTCGGACCCCAGCACCCGCGAAAACGCGTCCTGGACGGCGAAGATCAGGCTGGTGGCGCACATCAGCAGGATGCCCAGGCCGGTCCGGTCCCTGGCGCCCTGCGTCACCGGCGGAATCGGCGGCGGCGCGGCCGCAGCGGCCGCCGAGGCGGCATAAGGCAATGGATCCTGATCGTCTGGCATGGCGCGTTCCCTGGATGGGTCCGCCATGCGCCCGTTTCCCCCCCAAGGTCAAGGCGGCCCCGCCCTGCCGGGGCGCAAATCAGTCGCGGCTGCGGATGATCTTGGCCAGCGGTTCGAACACCTGGGTGTTGGCGGCGATCAGGCGGCCCGATTCCAGCGGGTCGTCGCCGTCGCGGATGCCTTCGACAAAGCCGCCGGCCTCGCGCACCAGCAGGATGCCCGCCGCCACGTCCCAGGGCTTGTTGCCGCGTTCCCAATAGCCGTCGTATCGCCCCGCCGCCACATAGGCGAGATCCAGCGCCGCCGATCCCATCCGCCGCACACCCGCCGTCAGCGGCATCAGCCGGGCCAGATCCTGCAACGCCGCAGGCAGCGGACCGCGCCCGGCAAAGGGAATGCCGGTGGCAAACAGCGATTCGTCCAGCCGCCGACGCCCGGAAACGCGCATCCGCTGGTCGTTCATGAAGGCGCCGCCGCCCTTCTCGGCCACGAACAATTCGTCCTTGGCCGCGTCGAAGATCACGGCGGCGACGATTTCCTTCTTGTGTTCCAGCGCGATGCTGATCGCCCAATGCGGCAGCCCGTGCAGAAAGTTGGTTGTCCCGTCCAGGGGATCGACGATCCAGCGGCGGGTCGGATCCTCGCCCGCCTCCTCGCCGGTTTCCTCGCCCAGCCAGCCATAGTTGGGGCGCGCGCCGCGCAGTTCGTCCTTGATGATCCGCTCGGCCTCCTGGTCGGCCTTGCTGACGAAATCGCCCGCGCCCTTGACGCTGACCTGAAGGTTCTCGACCTCGCGGAAATCCTTGACGAGGCTGCGCCCGGCCTTGCGGGCGGCCTTGATCATGACGTTGAGGTTGGCGCTTGCCATGGGATGCTCCGGGAATGGGGGTCGGGGGCGTCATAGGGGCAAGCGGGGGGAATGTGAAGCACATCAGACCACACCGCACCGCACTACACCCCGGCTGGCGAAGGCCATCGCCTTCGCCACAGCGTGACAGCGCCACCCGAACCGCCGGGCCCCCAAGGCCCGGCCAGCGCCCGCCCCGCCCCCGGCGGGCGCTTCACGCCCACCGGGTCGGGCGCCGGCCTTCCCTGGTCGCGGGCGGCACCGTCTCTGATGGCACCGTCGCGCGAAGGGCGGGGAAACGCGGTGCGTTTCCTTGTCCCGCCCGGAGAGGGTTGGCCTAAGCCACCGCCCCGCGCAGCATCCGCAGCGGTTCCGTCCGCGACAGGCGCAGCACATGGGCCATGTAGGGCTGTCCCAGATCCTCGGACCGGATCGCCGCGTAAAGCCGCCGGATGATGCCGCCCTGCGTCAGCGGCAGCATGGCGATTTCCGCATTGGCAGATTCGCGGCGCAGCACCCAGTCGGGCATCACCGCCACCCCGCGCCCGGATGCGACCAGCATCAGCGACACGGCGGTCAGTTCGACCGTGCGCTGCCGGGCGGGTTCCACCCCTGCGGGCGTCAGGAACTGGCTGAACACGTCCAGCCGCGCCCGGTCCATGGGATAGGTTATCAGCGTTTCGCCGGCCAGATCGGCAGGATCGGCATGGCCCTTGGCCACCAGCGGATGATCGGCGGGCACCACCAGCGTGGGCGAATAGTCGAACAGGGGCTGAAACACGATGCCCGCCATCTCCTCGGGGTCGGACGAGATCACCAGGTCGACCTCTTGCCGGGCCAGGGCGGGCAGCGCGCCGAAGGCCAGCCGCTGGCGGATGTCCAGGTCTACCTCGGGCCAAGTCCGGCGGAAGATGTCCAGCACCGGCAGCAGCCAGTCGAAGCAGGCGTGGCATTCCATGGCGATGTGCAGCCGCCCGATGCGGCCCGCCTCGACGCCCTTGAACTCGGCCTCGGTGGCGGCGACCAGGGGCAGCACCTGCTCGGCCAGCCGCAGCAGGCGCATCCCGGCGGGCGACAGCCGCATCGGCTTGGCGCGGCGGACGAACAGGTCCACGCCCGCCTGCTCCTCCAGCGCCTTGACCTGGTGCGACAGGGCCGACTGGGTGATGTTCAGCACCTCGGCCGCGCGGGCCAGGCCGCCCTGTTCATGGATGGCGCGGATGGTGCGCAGATGGCGCAGTTCCAGATGCATGGTGAGGCAGGCTCATGTTGATCTTGAGGATTATGAATTTGTCTCACGAGGCAGCGCGTGGCACAAGCGCCCAAAGCCAAAGGAATCGCCATGCCCCGCCCCCGGATCAGTTTCGAGTTCTTTCCGCCGAAGACGCTGGATGCGTCCTTCCGGCTGTGGGAAACCGCGCGGGCGCTGGCGCCGCTGGCCCCGGATTTCGTGTCGGTCACCTATGGCGCGGGCGGCACCACCCGCAAGCTGACGCATGAGGCGGTGACGACCATCCACCGCCATTACGGCATTCCCGTGGCCGCCCACCTGACCTGCGTCGAAGCCACGCGGGCCGAGACGATGGAGATCGTGCAATCCTATGCCGATGCCGGGATCCGCGAGATCGTGGCCCTGCGCGGCGACGCGCCCAAGGGCCAGGACCGCTTCATCCCCCATCCCGAGGGCTTCGCCAACACGGTGGAACTGATCGAGGCGATCGCCGCGCGCGGCGACATGACGATCCGGGTCGGCGCATACCCTGAACCGCATCCCGACAGCAGCGGCGCGGACGCCGACGTGGCCTGGCTGAAGCGCAAGATCGACGCGGGCGCGACCAGCGCCATCACGCAGTTCTTCTTCGATGCCGAGACCTTCTTCCGCTTCCGCGACAAATGTGCCGCAGCCGGGATCGAGGCGCCGATCATCCCCGGCATCCTGCCGATCCAGGGCTGGGCCGGGGCGAAACGCTTTGCCGCGACCTGCGGCACCAGCGTGCCCGCCTGGGCCGAGGAGGCGTTTTCCAAGGCCGCCGCCGAAGGCCCGGCGGCCGAACGCGCCCTGTCCGAGCAGACCTGCGTCAAGCTGTGCCGCGAGCTGCTGGAGGGCGGGGCGGACCGGCTGCATTTCTATACGCTGAACCGGCCCGACCTGACGCTGGCGGTCTGCGGGGCGCTTGGGGTGGAACCGCTGGATCTGGGGGCGGTGGCCTAGCTGGGGGACTTCACGTCCCCCACTCGGGCCTGCCGGCCCCTTCCTTGCTGAAAAAGGTCCACTGGACCTTTTTCCGGGCGCTCGGAAGCCCCTGTGGGATAGTTAAGCGAAGATGAAAGGCTTCATTCGAAGCCCATCACTGTCGCGCGGGTCATGGCGCCGAAGCCGTTGAAGCGGGTGTTGGTCACGACCGAATAGGCGCCCGCGCCGTGGAAGATGACGTAATCGTCCTCGGCGATGTCGTCGGGCAGGGCCAATTCTCCCGGCAGGCGGTCGACCGAATCGCAGGTCGGGCCGAAGATCACGCGGCCGTTGCGGTCGCCCGTGCGAGGCTTGCCCTGCGGCGTCAATACCTCGATCCGGTCGATATTGCCGATGATGGGCAGTTCGGCTAGTCCGCCATAGACGCCATCGTTCAGGAACACGTCGGTGCCGTCGCGCACCCCCTTGACGCGGGTGATCAGCGCATAGGCGTCGGCGCAAAGGCCCCTGCCCGGCTCGCAGACCAGCGCGGGGGCATCGTCGCCGAAGCATTCCGTGACGGTGTCGGCGATTTCGGTGAAGATGGATTGCAGGTCGGGTTCCACCCCCACCACACGGTGCGAGGGGAAGCCGCCGCCCACGTTCAGCCGCCGCGCCCGGACCCCCGCCATATCGCAGATTTCCCTGGCCACGCGGATATAGCTTTCCCATGCGATGGGGTCGGTGCATTGCGTGCCCGGATGGAAGGTCAAGGACGCGACATAGCCGCGTTCCGCCGCCAGCCGCAGCAGATCCGCCGCCAGATCCGGCGTGGCCCCGAATTTCGATCCGAAGTCATAGGCCGCGCCCAGGACCGGCAGCTTGAAGCGGGGCGAGATCTCGACCCCCTGCCCGTTCCCTTGCGTGGGCACCTGTTCGAACAGCTTTTCCAGTTCGCTGCGGCTGTCCACCGACCAGGCGAGGATGCCCTCGCCGACGCCATGCGCGATTTCCCGGCGCGAGCGGACAGGGTTGTGGTAATGACGCGCGGCGCGCGGCGCGAGACGGCCGATCAGGTCGATTTCGAACGGGGAAGCCACGTCGAAACCCTGGATCCCGGCGGTCACCAGATTCTGGATCACCGCCTCGTCCGGGTTCGATTTCACGGCATAGGTGACAAGGCCCGGAAAGCCGTCCAGAAACTGCCGCGCCCGGTCCTGCAACACCGTGGGCGCGAAGGCCATTACTGGATGGTCGGGCTGAAGATGGCGGATGATCTCGGCCGGATTGTCCCAGACGGTCTTCTGTGTCCCCATTGCATGGGATCCTTTCGCGCGTTGGATGCGGGCGGGTGTCGTCAGGTCGAAGCCCCTTAACCCAGAATGGCGCTTTTGGGTTTCAATTTCACCGATGAAAAGGGTAGATTCGCGCCCCTTGCGCGCTATTATGCCGAACATTGTGTCATTTTGACGAAACAGCGGGGCCTCGCCGATTGGACGATCTGGATCGCAACATCGTGGCGCTGCTGTCGCAGGACGCGCGCACATCCATCGCGGTCTTGGCGCGGCGGCTGAAGGTGGCGCGGTCGACGCTGCAAGCGCGGCTGGAACGGCTGGAAACATCGGGCGCCATCGCCGGATACACCTTGCGCCTGGGCGACGCCGCCAGGCTGGGCCGGATCCGCGCCACCGTCCTGCTGGCGATCGAACCGCGCAGCCAGCCCGCCATCCTGTCGCGGCTGAAGGCAATGTCCCAGGTGGAGCGGATCCACACCACCAGCGGCCGGATCGACCTGCTGGTGCAGATCGTCAGCGGATCGACGGCGGAACTGGACGAGGCGCTGGACCGCATCGGCGCCATCGACGGCATCCGGTCGCATGAAAGCCTGATCCACCTGACGACCAAGCTGGACCGCGCGGTCTAGCGCAGCCGGAACAGGTCCACGAAGTCCTGCGCGGCCCGCGCGTCGCCCGCCAGGCCGATTATCCCTTCGTCGGCCAGACGGGCCAGCGGCACCGGGCCATAGACCGCCCGCGCCAAGCTGTTGCCGTCGCCCTCCAGCGTGAAATCGCCCTGCGGATCGGCCAGGGCCTGGGGCCGCAGCACGCCGTCGCCGGACAGGCGCTGCACGAAGCCCTCGCGCGCGGTACGGAAGGCGGCGGCGACATGGCCCCGCGCGTCGCCGATCATCGCGGTCATGGAAATCATCAGCGCCGTGGGGCTGATGAAGCGCCGCGGATCATGGCCGGGATGGACCGCCCCCCAGCGGCACATCGCCTGCAAGACCGGCAGCAGCGCCCGGCCGCTGTCGGTCAGCGCATAAACGCCCAGGGCCGCGTCATGGGTCAGCACCCCCGATTGCGCCAACTGCCCCAGCCGCTGCGTCAGCACCGTCGCGGTGATCCCCGGCAGGCCCTGGCGGATCATCTGGAACCGCTTGGGCGCCAGCATCAGTTCCCGCACGATCAGCAGCGCCCAGCGGTCGCCGAACACGTTCAGGGCATGGGCCGCAAGGCAGCCCTCGTCATAGCGGATGCGCGTGGTTTCGCCGGCGTTAGTCATTTTTTCATACTATCAGTTGCTTTTTGATACTTCAACTGCCACGCTGCGACTCATCGGGGCCTGACCCCAGGGGAGGAATCAGATGACCTATATTTCCGGCTTCGTGGCCGCCGTGCCGCGCGCGAACAGGGACGCCTTCATCGCCCATGCCAAGGCTGGCTGGCCCTGGTTCCAGAAACGCGGCGCGCTGCGGATGGTCGAATGCCTGGGCGAGGATGTGAAGCCCGGCAAGCAGACCGATTTCTATCGCGCCACCCAGGCCAGGGAAGACGAGGTGCCGCTGTTTTCCTGGGTCGTATGGCCGGACAGGGCGACCGCCGACGCGGCCTGGGCGGGGATGCAGGACGGCACCGACCTGCCCGAGATGCCAGAGATGCCCTTCGACGGCGCGCGCATGTTCTGGGGCGGCTTCGCGCCCATCGTCGAGGAAGGCGAAAGCCGTCCCGGCAGCTATGTCCAGGGCTTCGTGCTGGCGGCGCCGGCGGACAGGAAGCAGGCCTATATCGACATGGCCAAAAGCGCGACCGAGATGTTCCGGGGCTATGGCGCGCATTACCAGGTGGAATGCTGGGGCGACGATGTGCCCCACGGCAAGCTGACCGATTTCTATCGCGCCACCGATGCCCGCGACGGCGAGGTGCCGCTGTTTTCCTGGATCGAATGGCCGGACCGCGCCACCTGCGACGAGGCGGGCCGGAAGATGGAGGCCGAGATGGCCGACATGGAGATGCCCGAAATGCCCTTCGACGGGATGCGGATGTTCTGGGGCGGCTTCACGCCCGTCTTCGACAGCAAGACCGCGTAAGGGGGCGACCATGACCAAGGTTCACGGGCTTCCCGTCTGGTTCGAGCTTGCGACGACCCAGGGGCAACTGGGGGCGGCGGGCGATTTCTATGCCCGCCTGTTGGGCTGGCAGGTCGCCGATGCGGGGATGGAGGGGTTCGCCTATCACCTCGCCTCGTCCGACGGCGACATGGTGGCGGGTCTGATGGAAATCCCGGACGGGATGGCAGAGATGCCGCCGAACTGGACGATCTATTTCGGCGTCGACGATGCTGACCGCGCAGCAGCGGCGGTCGCCGCCGCGGGCGGGCGGATCTGGAAAGAACCGGCCGACATTCCCGGAACCGGCCGCTTTGCCGTCGCGGCCGATCCGCAGGGCGCGCCCTTCGGGATCCTCGCGCCGCTGCCGATGGCGGGCGGCTCGGGCGGCGGGGCCTTCGATCAGCGGAAGGCCGGGCATGGCAACTGGACGGAACTGATGTCCAGCGATCCGGCGGCGGGATTCGCCTTCTATGCGGACCTGTTCGGCTGGTCCAAGGGCGAGGCGATGGACATGGGCGAGATGGGCACCTATCAACTGTTCCGCCACGACGGCGCCGATATCGGCGGCATGATGGGCCTGGGCGATGCGCCGCGACCCTGCTGGCTGGCCTATTTCGGCGTGAACGGCGTCAACCCGGCCATCGCCCGGATCCGCGAAGGCGGCGGCACGGTCCAACACGGCCCGCACGAGGTTCCGGGCGGCGCCCATATCGCCGTCGCCACCGATCCACAGGGGGCCTGGTTCGCCGTGGTGGGTCCGCTGGAGACGGCGGCATGACGCTGGTCCTGACCACCTATGACTGGGTGCCCGACTTTCCGCGCGGCTTCGTGCGCGACCTGCGCGTCCGCTGGCTGCTGGAGGAACTGGGCCGCCCCTATCGGGTCGAAACCGTGCCGATGAAGGACCGCACCGCCGCGCATCTGGCAAGCCAGCCGTTCCACCAGGTGCCCTTCATCCGCGACGGCGACCTGACCCTGTTCGAGACCGGCGCGATCCTGCTGCACCTGGCCCAGGGCACCGCGCTGATGCCCGACGCGCAGCACGCGCAGGTCCAGCAATGGCTGATCGCCGCGCTGAACAGCGTCGAGGTCTGTTGCATTGCCTGGATCCTGGCCAAATTCTTCGACAAGGACGAGGCGGGCGCGGCCCTGCGCGAGCCGCTGGTCCGGCAGCGGCTCGCGCAGGTGCAGGCGGCGATGGCGGGGCGCGACTGGATCGCGGGCGACGCCTTCACGGCGGCCGACATCATCATGGCCGACGTGCTGCGGATCCCGGCGCAGAACGGGCTGCTGGACGACCTGCCGCAGCTTGCCGCCTATCTGGAACGCGCCACCGCGCGGCCCGCCTTTCGCAAGGCCCTGGCCGACCAGATGGCGCATTGGCGGGCGGCGGATGCGCGCCGGGGGGCGGCATGATCCGCCCCGGCCGCAACATCGCCATCAAGGTTCCGCCGCATCGCTGGGACGAGACGGTCGCCTTTTACCGCGACCGGATCGGCCTGCGCGTGACAAGGGAACTGTCCGCCAGCATTGGCTTCGACCTCAACGGCTTCACCCTGTGGAACGACCGCGTTCCGCAGCAATCGCAGGCGGATGTCTGGCTGGAACTGTTCAGCGACGACCCCGACGCGGCACTGGCCCGCCTGGGCAGCCCGCAACGCGACGAACTTGAACCGCTTGACGGCGTGACCGGCCACTGGACCTCGGACCCGGCAGGCGTGGTGGTGCTGGTCCGCAAGCCGAGGGAAAGCGAAGTCTGATCCTCTTTGGCCACCCGTTGTCCAGCTATTGCCAGAAGGTGCTGATCGCCCTGCATGAGTTGGGCGCTGATTTCATCTTTCGCCACATCGACCTGTCGGCCGAGGAGGATCGGCGCCTGATGGCCCGCCTGACGCCCATGGGCAAGATGCCCGCCCTGCGGGACGAGGCGGCGGGGGTCACGCTGGCCGAAACCTCGATCATCATCGAATGGCTGGACCGCCACCATTCCGGCCCCGCGCCGCTGCTGCCCCGCGATCCCGACGCGGCCCTGCCCGCCCGGCAATGGGACCGCTTCTTCGACATCCATGTGATGAACTCCGCGCAGCCGATGGTCGATGCGCGGCTGTTCATGGCCGAGGGCGCGGTGGATGTGGTCGCCCCCTTCGCGCGCAGCCAGCTCGACCGCGCCTATGTCGCCGCCGACTGCCAGCTTGCCGGGCGCGACTGGATCGCGGGCGATTTCGGGATGGCCGATTGCGCGGCGGTCCCGGCGCTGTTCTATGCGGGCATCCTGCATCCCTTCGACACCCATCCGAACCTGTCGGCCTATTTCGAACGCCTGCTGGCGCGGCCCTCGGTCATCCGGGTGCTGGACGAGGCCAAGCCTTGGCTGCACTGGTTCCCCTTCGCAGACCGGATTCCCGCCCGGTTCCGCTGACACTTGGCCTTTGCGCAGCCTTTCGGTAATCCATCCCCAAGCAAGGGGATCGCCGACATGAGCATGGACAAAAGCTTTGACGCCAAGGCCGCCGAGGCGCGGATCAGCGTCCAGTGGGAACAGCAGAACGCCTTCGCCGCCGGGGCCAACGCTTCGCGCAGCGAAACCTTCACGGTCATGATCCCGCCGCCCAACGTGACCGGCAGCCTGCATATCGGCCACGCCTTCAACAACACGCTGCAAGACATCCTGGTCCGCTGGCACCGGATGCGCGGCTTCGACACGCTGTGGCAGCCCGGCCAGGACCATGCCGGCATCGCCACGCAGATGGTGGTCGAACGCCGCATGGCCGAACGCCAGGAACCGGGCCGCCGCGACATCGGTCGCGAAGCATTCGTCGAAAAGATCTGGGCCTGGAAGCAGGAATCCGGCGACACGATCATCAACCAGTTGAAGCGGCTTGGTGCGTCCTGCGACTGGTCGCGCAATGCCTTCACCATGTCCGGCGCCCCCGGCGCCCCTGAGGGCGAGGAGGGCAATTTCCACGACGCGGTGATCCGGGTCTTCGTGGACCTGTATGACAAGGGCATCATCTATCGCGGCAAGCGGCTGGTGAACTGGGATCCGCATTTCGAAACCGCGATCAGCGACCTGGAGGTCGAGAACCGCGAGGTTCCCGGCCATATGTGGCATTTCAAATACCCGCTGGCGGGCGGCGAGACCTATGAATACGTGGAACGCGACGCCGACGGCAACGTCACCCTGCGCGAGGTCCGCGACTATATCAGCATCGCCACGACCCGGCCCGAGACCATGCTGGGCGACGGTGCGGTGGCGGTCCATCCCGACGACGCCCGCTATGCCCCCATCGTCGGCAAGCTGTGCGAAATCCCGGTCGGGCCGAAGGAGTATCGCCGCCTGATCCCGATCATCACCGACGAATACCCGGACCCCGCTTTCGGCAGCGGCGCGGTCAAGATCACCGGGGCGCATGACTTCAACGACTATGGCGTGGCGATGCGCAACAACATCCCGCTGTATGCGCTGATGGACACCAAAGGCGCGATGCGCAGCGACGGGCTGTCCTATGCCGAAAGCGCCGCCTTCGCGTCCCGCGCCGCGCGGGGCGAGGATGTGGGCGACGTGTCCGACGTGAACCTGGTCCCCGAGGATCTGCGCGGCCTCGACCGGCTGGAAGCGCGCCGCCGCGTGGTCGAACAGATCAACGCCGAGGGTCTGGCAGTCACATACCTGCACAAGGAAATCGACGCCGAAACCGGGGCCGAGCATCTGGAACGCCGTCCGCTGGTCGAATCGAAGCCGATCATGCAGCCCTTCGGCGACCGCTCCGGCGTAGTGATCGAGCCGATGCTGACCGACCAATGGTTCGTTGATACGAAGCGCATCGTCGGCCCCGCGCTGGAGGCCGTGCGCGACGGCCGCACCCAGATCCTGCCCGAACAGCACAAGAAGGTCTATTTCAACTGGCTGGAGAATATCGAGCCGTGGACGATCAGCCGCCAGCTTTGGTGGGGGCATCAGATTCCGGTGTGGTATGGTCTGGACATGACCGCCCCCGAGGGCTTTCAGGACGACGAGGGCGACGGCGCCCTGGATGAAGTCGAACTGTTCGAGCTTTTGGTCGACGGGCTGGTCCAGCGTGGCGAGATCCACCACGCCGCCGCCGATTTCAAGGCCGTCGCCGACCGGTTCCGCGCCGATATCGTCGATCTGCCGCAGCCCCTTGAAATCTCGCGCGTGATCGAGGTCGAAGACCGCGAGGCGGCCATCGACGCCCTGGCGCGGGGGCTGGCTGAATACAACCTGACGCAGGATCCGACCAGGCTGGTCTATCCCGTCTGGCGCGATCCCGACGTGCTGGACACCTGGTTCTCGTCCGGCCTCTGGCCGCTGGGCACGCTGGGCTGGCCCGAACAGACCGAGGCGCTGCGCAAGTATTTCCCGACCGACGTGCTGGTCACAGGCTTCGACATCATCTTCTTCTGGGTCGCCCGGATGATGATGATGCAGCTTGAGGTGGCAGGCGACATTCCCTTCCGCACCGTCTATGTCCACGGCCTCGTGCGCGACGAAAAGGGCGCGAAGATGTCGAAGTCCAAGGGCAACGTCATCGACCCGCTGACGCTGATCGACGATTTCGGCGCCGATGCGCTGCGCATGACGCTGACCGGCATGGCCGCGATGGGCCGCGACCCGAAGCTGGGGCCGAAGCATGTCGAGGGGGCGCGGAATTTCGTCACGAAGATCTGGAACGCCACGCGGTTTGCGGAAATGAACGGCGTGCGCGGCGGCGGCGCCCTGCCCCAGCCGACCCACACGGTGAACCGCTGGATCATCGGCGAGGTCGCGCGGATCCGCATGGCCACCGACGAGGCGCTGGCCTCCTATCGCTTCAACGACGCGGCGAACGGGCTTTACGCCTTTGTCTGGGGCAAGGTCTGCGACTGGTATGTGGAATTCGCCAAGCCCCTGTTCGACGGCGACCATGCAAGCGAGACCCGCGCCACGATGGGCTGGGTTCTGGACCAGTGCTATCTGCTGCTGCACCCGATCATGCCCTTCGTGACCGAGGAACTGTGGTCGCTGACCGGCGACCGTCCGAAGATGCTGGTCCATGGCGACTGGCCGGCCTATGGCGCCGAGCTGATCGACACTGATGCGGACCGGCAGATGAACTGGGTGATCGCACTGATCGAGGCGGTCCGGTCCGCCCGCGCCCAGATGGGCGTTCCGGCGGGTGCCAAGCTGGACCTGATCGTGACCGAGGCTGACGATGCCGCCCGCGCGGCGCTGTCCGCCAACGCACCCCTGATCGAGCGGCTGGCGCGGGTCAATGCGCCGGTGGACGGCGCGGCGGGCAAGGGCATGATCGCCGTCGCGGCGCAGGGGGCGAGCTTTGCGCTGCCCATCGGCGACGTGATCGACGCGGGCGCGGAAACGGCGCGGTTGCAGAAGGCGGTGGCGAAATCCGAGAAGGACGCGGACGGGCTTCGCAAGCGGCTGTCGAACCCGAAATTCGTCGAAAATGCCGAGGCCGAGGTGATCGAGGAAACCCGCGAGAAGCTGGCCGCGCTTGACGACGACATCGCCCGTCTGCGCGCGGCCCTGGCGCAGCTGGCGGCGCTGTAATGGTCGGCGGCGGCGCTTGCCGGGAAGGCAGGCGCCTCCGGCGGGGGTATTTGGACAAAGAAGAAGCCTAGAGCGTGGCGAGCGCGCGCGGCAGCGCCTGTTCCAGGATGTCAAGCTCGGCATCCGGGCCGCAACTGATGCGGATGCAGCGGTTCAGGGGCGCGACGCCGGGCATACGGACAAAGACGCCCTGACCGGCCAGGGCATCGACCAGGCGGCGGGCGAAGGCGCCGTCGCGATGCGTGTCGAGCGCCACGAAATTGGTGGCCGAGGGCAGCGCGGTCAACTGGTTCCGGGCGCCGATCGCTGCGATGCGGTCGCGGGCGGCGGCGACCTGCGCGACCCCCTGGGCCAGCCAGTCCTGGTCCTGCAAGGCGGCAAGTGCGCCGATCTGGCTGATGCGGTTCATGCCGAAATGGTTGCGCACCCGGTCGAAGGCGGCGATCAGGTCGGGATGGCCGATGGCATAGCCTACCCGCGCGCCCGCCATGCCATAGGCCTTGGAAAAGGTGCGCATCCGAATGACGCGCGGATCGTCGGCAGAGATGGCCGGGATCGCCTCTGCGGGGGCGAATTCGGCATAGGCCTCGTCCAGGACCAGCAGGCTGTCGGGCGGCAGGGCATCCAGCATCGCGGCAATCGCCGCGCCGTCCTGCCAGCTTCCCATCGGGTTGTCGGGATTGGCCAGATAGACCAGCCGTGCCCCGGTCCGGCGGGCGCGTTCGGCCAGAGCCTGCGGATCCTCGGCATCGTCGCGATAAGGCACCTTGTCCAGAACCCCGCCGAAGCCCGCGACATGGAAGTTGAAGGTGGGATAGGCCCCATCCGAGGTTACCACCACATCGCCGGGCGCGACCGTCAGGCGCACCAGCAGGCCCAGCAGCCCGTCGATGCCTTCGCCCACCATGATGTTTTCGGGCCGGACGCCGTGATGGGCGGCCAGCGCCGCCGTCAGGTCGAAGCTGGTCGGATCGGCGTATTTCCAGACTTCGGCCACCGCCGCCTGCATCGCGGACACCGCGCGGGGGCTGGGACCGAAACCGTTTTCATTGGCGCCAAGCCGCGCGGCGAAGGGGCGGCCCGCCTGGCGTTCCAGCGTTTCGGGTCCGACAAAGGGGACGGTCGTGGGCAGGCCCGCCGGGATCGGGGCAAGGCGGACCATCAGAAGGCGCGGAAGGTCATGGTGGTCAGCGTGCGGCTGATATGGGGAATGTCGAACAGCTTTTCGGACAGGAAGCGGCCGACATCCTCGTCCTCGGGGATATAGACCTTGGCGATCAGGTCGTAATCGCCCGAGGTCGAATAAAGTTCGCTGACGACCTCACGGTCATAGATGGCCTCGGCGACCTGATAGGTCTTGCCAGGCTCGCAGCGGAACTGAACGAAGACGGGTCGCATATTGGCCTCCTTTGCCGGTCGGCGCCACGTTAGACCGCCGCGGCCGGACGGGTCCAGACCCCCCGCGCATGGCCGCGCCAGAACCGCGCCATCAGCAGCACCGCCGCCACTGTCAGCCCGACGCAAAGGCCCAGCCACAGACCGGCGGGCCCGAAGCCCAGCGGGAAGGCCAGCCCCCAAGCCACCGGCATGCCCACCACCCAATAGCTGAACCCGGCGATCCACATCGGCACGCGGGTGTCATGGACGCCGCGCAGGAAGCCCAGGGCAATCACCTGGAAGGCGTCGGTCAGCTGGAACAGCGCGGCATAGACCAGCAGCCCCGCGCCAAGCGCCACGATGGCGGGCCCGCGCGGATCGGCGGGATCCAGATACAGGCGCACCAGCCCCTCGCCCGCCAGCAGGTAGACGGCGATGGCCAGGGCCGCGAAGGCCAGAGACATGCCGATCACCGTGATCGCCGCGTCGCGCATCCAGGCGGCGTCGCCGCGCCCCTTGGCTTGGCCCACCCGGACCGTGGCGGCGTTGGACAGGCCCAGATGCACCATGAAGGTGATCGAGGTGATTTGCAGCGCGATTCCATGCGCGGCCAGTTCCTGCGTGCCGATCCAGCCCATCATGATGTTCGATCCGACGAACAGCCCGCCCTCGGCCACCAGGGTCAGGCCGATGGGCCAGCCCAGGCGGAACACCTGGCGCAGGGCGGCCCAGTCGGGTTTCCAGAACCGCTGGAACAGATGATACTTGCGCGTGGCGGGCAGCCAATGGGCATAAAGCGCCAGGACCGCAAGCTGCATGGTCTGGACGATCACGCTGGAGATGGCGGCGCCGCGCACACCCAGTTCGGGAAAGCCCATGTTGCCGAAGGTCAGCAGCCAGATCAGCGCGATGTTCACCGGCAGCCCTGCCAGCGTCACCCACATCACCACCTGCGCCCGCTCCAGCGCCGCCAGATAGGAATTCAGCGCCAGCGCGCACAGCATCGGCAGCAGGCCCCAGCCGGCGATGCGCAGGAAATCCTGCGCCAGCGCGGCCACGGTTTCGGTCTGCCCCAAGGCCAGCAGAATCGGGCCGGAGAACCAGAACAGCGGCAGGCACAGGATCGAATGGATCGCCGACAGCCACAGCGCCATGCGGGCGGCGCGGCGCACATCCGTTTCGTCGCCCCGCGCGACAGCGGTCGCGATCAGACCCATCACGCCGGTGCCATACCCCATGCCCAGGAAATACAGGATGTGGATCATCGACGTGGCGATGACCAAGGCCGCCAGCGCCTCGACCCCGTACCAGCCCAGCATCACCGTGTCGCTGACATGAATGCCCATCCGCGCCAGATGGCTGCCGATCAACGGCAGGCCCAAGGCCAGGGTCGCGGCGATATGGGGGACGAAGCGGGACATGGAACCCCGCTTAGCGCGGCGCGGGGCCGTTCACAATCTGCAAGTCAGCGGGGCAGTTTACCCAAGACATTGAAAGCGGGCGTTGTTCGGATAAGGCGATGCAGCAGCCCGCAGGGGGACAACCACCTAGCCCTTCTCGACCCTCACGATCCGCAGCCGCCGGACCGATTTCTGGATTCGTCCCCGCACCTCGTCGGGTTCGGTGGCGACGGCCTGGATCAGCGCGCGCATGTCGCCGCGCGCGGTGTTCAGCTGGTCGATCAGCGACATCACCATGGCCAGGGAATCCGAGGGCAGGTCGTAGAAATCCGACAGGTCGCACAGCAATTGCAGCCGCGCCAGGTCGGTTTCCGTATAGGCGGCGCCCTGCGGGGTGACGACAGGCGTCACCACATGGGCCGACACGAAGGACCGCAGGCGGTCCAAGTCCAGGCCGTCCAGGATCGCCACGACCTCGGCTTCGGAATAGTGACGGGCCATCGCTTATCCCTCCGCTTTCATCCCGGCGCGCGGATCATAGGGGTGATCCTTGCGCCACTGCTCGAAGAACCGGGCCAGGTCGTCGTCGACCTTGGGCGGCATCACGACCTTCAGTTCCACATGCTGGTCGCCGCCGTTGATGCCGCGCCCGCGCAGGCGCAGCTTCTGGCCCGTGGTCGCCCCCTTGGGGATGGTCAGGTTCACCGGACCGTCGATGGTGGGGGCGGTGACCTTGCCGCCCAGCACGGCCTCGGGCAGGCTGATCGGCAGGGTCAGCAGGATGTCGTCGCCCTCGCGCCGGAAATCGGGATGGGGGGCGACGCTGATCGTCAGATAGGCATCGCCCGCGCCGCCCTGGCCCAGGCCCTTGCCGCCCTTGCCCTTCAGCCGGATGGTCTGGCCGTCGCGGACCCCCCTGGGGATCGTGACCTCCAGATCGCCGCCTTCGGGCAGGGTGATGCGGGTCTTGCCGCCCCGCGCGGCGGTCAGGAAATCGACCTGGAGCGAGAATCGGTAATCCTGCCCGCGCACATGGAAATCGCGCGGATCGTCATACTCGTGGCCGCGATGAAAGCCGCCGCGCCGCCCGAACAGATCCGAGAACACGCCGGACAGGTCGGGGTCGCTGTCGAAGCCGTAGCTGCGGGCATAGGGGTTTCCCGCCGCCTCGGCATGGTCGCGCCAGGCGCGGCGCTGCGGGCGTTCCTGGCCCTGGTCGTCGATCTCTCCCGCGTCGAAGCGGCGGCGCTGTTCGGGATCCTTCAGCAGGTCATAGGCGGCCGAGGCCGCCTTGAAGCGCGCCGTCGCCGCGGGATCGGGGTTCAGGTCGGGATGATCCGCCTTGGCGATCCTGCGATAGGCCTTCTTGATGTCGGCGTCGCTGGCCGATTTCTTCAGTCCCAAGGCTGCATAAGGATCGCCCGCCATGACCTGTCCTCGTTTCCGTGCTTTCGGATCAAATAGATAGGCAGGACGCGGCGTTCATCAATAGGGCATCGGATATTGCTTGTGCAGCCGGTCGATGGCCTTGCGCAGATCGTCGGGCACCGCCTTGCCCAGGCCCGCCAGCAGGCGGTCCAGCTGGTCGATGCGCGTGGCGCCGATGATCGGCACCACCTTGAAGGGCCGGGTCGACTGCCAGGCGATCGCCATGTGCATCGGATCCCAGCCGTGTTCGGCGGCAAGGGCGTGATAGGCCTCGGTCGCGGCCACCCCCTGCGGGGTCTTGCGCCCGCCCAGGTTGCCCAGGCCGCCCGTCGCCCTGTCCACCGCCGCGCGGCTGCCGTCGGGCATCGCGCCGCCGGAATACTTGCCCGACAGCAGCCCGGCGGCCAGCGGGGAATAGGCCAGCAGCGTCACATCCTCGTTCACGGCGACCTCGGCCAGATCGGTGTCGTACAGGCGATAGAGCAGCGAATATTCATTCTGGATCGAGGCCATGCGCGGAGCACCCAGCCGGTCGGCCGTGTCGCACCAGAGGGTCAGGCCCCAGGCGGATTCGTTCGACAGGCCCACCGCCCGGATCTTGCCCGCCTGTCGCGCAGCCGACAGCGCGCCCAGCACATCGGCCATGTGGTCCAGGTTCTGCTGTTTCGATTGCTTCGAGGGGTCATAACCCCAGTTCTGCCGGAAGGCATAGCTGCCCCGCACCGGCCAGTGCAGTTGATAGAGGTCGATCCGATCCGTTTGCAGCCGTTCCAGCGAGGCGTCGATGGCCGCCGCGACGATGGCGCCATCGAAGGGCGCGCCATCGCGCACCATCTGGCTGGGTCCCATGATCTTGGTGGCGACTTCCACCCGGTCGCGGTTGCCGCGCCGCGCCAGCCAGGTGCCGAGGATGGTTTCGGTCAGGCCGATGGTCTCGCGCCGGACAGGGTTCACGGGATACATCTCGGCCGTGTCGAGGAAGGTGATCCCCGCATCCAGCGCGCGGTCGATCTGGGCGTGGCCGTCCGCCTGGGCCGTCTGGTTGCCGAAGGTCATGGTGCCAAGGCAGATTTCGCTGACCTCGACATCGCTGCCGCCCAGTGTCACGCGCTTCATGGGGAATCCTTTCGTCCGTTCGCGCGCACGTTAGCGATCACGCGCCGAGGCGCAAGGCCGCGCCGCCGCCGGTATCGGGCGTTCAGGCGCGTTGGTACCCGGCCGAGGCGGCGATCAACTGCCGGGTATAATCCTGCCGCGCGGCCCCCCGGCGCAAATCCTCGACCGTCATTACCTCGACGATGCGGCCCTGCTGCATGAGGGCCAGCCGGTCGCACATATGGCCCACCACGGCCAGGTCGTGGCTGACCATCACATAGGTCAGCCCATGTTCGGCGCGCAGGTCCGACAGCAGGTTCAGGATTTCCGCCTGCACGCTGACATCCAGCGCGCTTGTGGGTTCGTCCAGCAGCAGCAGGCGCGGCTCGGCCGCCAAGGCGCGGGCGATGGCGACGCGCTGGCGCTGCCCGCCCGACAGCTGGTGGGGATAGCGAAAGCGGAAGCCGCGCCCCAAGCCCACGTCGTCCAGCAGCCGGGCGATCCGGCGGTCGATGTCGTCCATGCCTTGCAGGCGCAGCGCTTCCGACAGGACCGCATCGACCGAATGACGGGGATGCAGGCTGGCATAGGGATCCTGGAAGACCATCTGCACGGTCTTGTAGAAGGCCCGGTCGCGGCGGCGGGCGGCGACGGGTTGGCCCGCGACCTCGATCCGGCCGGACCATGTGTCGATCAGGCCGGCGATGGCGCGCAGGATCGTGGACTTGCCGCTGCCGGATTCGCCCACCAGGCCGAAGCTTTCGCCCTGGGCCACGGTGAAGCCCGCGTCCTTCACGGCATCCACGCGGGCCGGGGGATGGCCGAACCAGACGTTCAGGTGTTCGACCGTCAGCATGGGCGGGACCGTGGAGGCTGGGTATTTGGGCAAAGAAGAAGCATCAAAGCCCTCCAGGAAATTCGGTTTCCAGGCTTTCGGCGATCGGGTCGCCGTCGCGCCAGCTGTCCTGGCGTCGCAGGATCGGCAGGCGGTCCTGCGGCGCGTCAAGGCGCGGCAGGCTGTTCAGCAGGCCGCGGGTATAGGGGTGGCGGGCCTGGTGCAGGTCGCGCGCGGCCAGCGTTTCGACGATCCGGCCCGCATACATGATCAGCACCCGGTCGCAGAATTGCGCGACCAGGTTCAGGTCGTGGCTGATGAAGATCAGCCCCATGCCCCGGTCGCGGACCAGGCGGTCCATGATGTTCAGAACCTCGGTCCTGACCGAAACGTCCAGCGCACTGGTCGGCTCGTCCGCGATCAGGATTTCCGGATCGGGGGCCAGCATCATCGCGATCATGATCCGCTGGCCCATCCCGCCCGAGACCTCGTGCGGATAGGCCCGCATCACCCGTTCGGGGTCGCGGATCTGCACCGCGGCCAGCATGTCCAGCGCCTTTTGCCGGGCCGCCGCGCGGGCGCCGCCGGCATGGAGGCGATAGGCCTCGACGATCTGGTCGCCGATGGACATCACCGGGTTCAGGCTGAATTTCGGATCCTGCATCACCATGCTGATCCGCCTGCCCCGGATCTTGCGCATCCTGCGTTCGGGCAGGTTCAGGATGGACTGGCCTTCAAGCTGCATCCGGTCGGCGGTGACGAGGCCCGGCGGGCGGACCAGGCCCAGGATCGAGCGGCCGGTCATCGACTTGCCCGACCCCGATTCGCCCACCACGCCCAGCCGTTCCCGGCCCAGGTCGAAGCTGACGCCGCGCACGGCCTCGAATGTGCCCTGCCGGGTCGGAAAGGTCACGCGCAGGTTCCGGACGGACAGCAGCGTCATGACTTGGCCCCCTTGGGATCCAGCACGTCGCGCAGCCCGTCGCCCAGCAGGTTGAAGGCCATCGAGACGATGAAGATCGCGATCCCCGGCATGGCGGCGACCCACCAGAAGTCCAGGATATAGGTCCGCCCGTCCGAAATCATCGCCCCCCATTCCGGCATCGGCGGCTGCGCGCCAAGGCCCAGGAAGCCAAGGCCCGCCGCCGACAGGATGATCCCCGCCATGTCCAGGGCCACCCGCACGATCAGCGAACTGACGCAGAGCGGCCAGATATGTCTGACCAGCAGCCGCAGCGGCCCCGCGCCTTGCAGCCGGGCGGCGGCGATATAGTCGGCGTTGCGGATCGTCAGCGTTTCCGCCCGCGCCAGCCGGGCATAGGGAGGCCAGGCAGTCAGGGCCAGCGCCAGGACCGCGTTGCCGATGCTTGCGCCCAGGGCCGCGACGAAGGCCAGCGCCAGGATCAGCTTGGGGAAAGCCAGGAAGATGTCGGTGATCCGCATCAGCACCTGATCGACCCAGCCGCCCGCAAAGCCCGCCACAGTGCCGATGAACAGACCGATGACCGGCGCGATCAGCGCCACGGTGCCGACGATGAACAGCGTGATGCGGGATCCGTGGATCAGCCGCGACAGGATGTCCCGGCCCAGGTGGTCGGTGCCCAGCCAATGCGCGGCGGATGGCGGTTGCAGCCGGTTCGCCAGGTCCTGCGCGAAGGGGCTTTGCGGCGACAGCCAGGGCGCGAGGGCCGCCATCGCGATCAGCAGGATCAGCACGATCAGCCCGAACATCGCCAGCTTGTTGGCGCGAAAGGTCAGCCAGCCCTGATACAGCGCGCCCAGCCGGGCCTGCCTGCGGGTCTGCGGCGCGTCGGAGAGAAGCCAGTTCCGGCGTGCGGCGTTCATTTCGACCTCGGGTCAAGGAAGCGATACAGGATATCGCTGAGCAGGTTCAGCGCCACGAAGCAGGTGCCGATCACCACGGTCCCGCCCAGGACGGCGTTCATGTCGCCCGACAGCAGCGCCTTGGTGATGTACTGGCCCAGGCCGGGCCAGGAAAAGATGATCTCGGTCAGGACGGACCCTTCCAGCAGCGACCCGAAGGACAGCGCGATCACGGTGACCAGCGGGATCGAGATGTTGCGGAACGCGTGGCGCCAGATCACCGCCCGTTCGGACAGGCCCTTGACGCGGGCGGTGGTGATGTATTCGGCCGACAGCTGTTCCAGCATGAAGCTGCGGGTCATGCGGCTGATATAGGCCAGGCTGTAATAACCCAGCAGGCTGGCGGGCAGGATGATATGGCTGAACGCGTCCTTGAACGCCGCCCAGTCGCCCGCGATCAGCGAATCGACCAGGATCAGGCCGGTCACGGTCGGCACCATGCCGTCATAGATGATCCCCTGCCGCCCCGGCCCTCCGACCCAGCCCAGGATGCCGTAGAACAGCAGCAGCCCCATCAGCCCCAGCCAGAAGATCGGCATGGAATAGCCGACAAGCGCCACCACGCGGGCCACCTGATCCACGATCCCGCCCCGGCGCGCGGCGGCGATCACGCCCAGCGGCACGCCGACGAAGACGCCGATCAGCGTGCCCAGCGTCGCCAGTTCGAAGGTCGCCGGAAAGACGCGCAGGATGTCGTTCACCACCGGCTGCCCGGTGGAAATGGAACGCCCGAAATCGCCGGTCAGCACGTCGCCCAGATAGCGCGCGAACTGCACATACAGCGGCTGGTCCAGCCCCATCGCCTGATAGGCGGCGTCGTATTGCGCCTGGGTGGCGCGGTCGCCCACCACCTTCAGCACCGGGTCGATGGGCATCACCCGGCCGATGATGAAGGTGACCAGCAGCAGGCCCAGCATCGTCAGGACCAGCGACAGCAGTGTCCCTCCGATGCTGCGGACGCGGCGGCGGCGG
The DNA here is from genome assembly GCF_052045125.1 of Paracoccus sp. 22332. Taxonomy (NCBI): domain Bacteria; kingdom Pseudomonadati; phylum Pseudomonadota; class Alphaproteobacteria; order Rhodobacterales; family Paracoccaceae; genus Paracoccus; species Paracoccus sp. 22332. Next base: position 274,845 of record NZ_JBQEOI010000003.1, on the reverse strand, counting down.
GCGGCGGCGCGGTGGTCGGGGGGCGGTGCCGCCGCCCCTCCGTCGGTGTCGGTCACGGCCAAGGCCTATTCGCCCTTCGTCACCTGGCGATACATGACCGAGGCGACCGACCGGCCCGAGTTCCAGTTCTGGACGTTCTCGCGCAGGCCGGTGGGTTCGATCCGCTGGAACAGCGGCACGATCGGCGCCTCGGCCTGATACTGCTTCTGGATGTCGATATACATCTGGGCGCGCTTTTCGGCATCCTGCTCCAGCGTCGCGGCCAGGGTGGCCTCGTTCATCGCCTGGGGCACGGCATAGGCATTGCGCCAGGCCAGCAGGCCGGTGGCCTTGGCCTCGTCGCTATTGTCGGGGTTGAAGGCGAAGGTCGCGGCATTGGTGTTCGGGTCCGAATAATCCGGCCCCCATTCGCCGATGAAGACCGGCACCTCGCGTGCGCGATAGGCGTCCAGAACCTGCGCGCCGGTCATCTGCTGGATTTCCAGGGTCAGCCCGGCCTGGGCCATGGATGCCTGCAGTGCCTGCGCCACGTCGGTATATTCGCGCAGGTCGCGGACCTTGGTGACGATGGTCTTGCCCGACATGCCCGCATCGTCGATCAGTTTCTTGGCCTTCTCGACATCATAGGTCCAGGGATTGTCGTCCAGCGCGCCCAGATAGCCCGAGGGCAGGAAGGACTGGTGCGGAACGAACATGCCTTTCAGGAAGCTGCCCGCGATGCCGTCGTAATCGACCAGATGCTTCATCGCCTCGATCACGGCGGGGTTCGACAGCACCGGATCCTTCTGGTTCAGGCCCATATACAGGATCCGGCCGCGCGGCTCGTCCTGGATCTTGACGCCCTCGACGCTGGCGATGGAATCGACATCGGTGGGCGACAGGTTGCGGGCCACGTCGATGTCGCCCTGTTCCAGCAGCAGGCGTTGCGCGCTGCTTTCCTGGACGTTGCGCACGATCACCCGCTTCATCGTCGGCGCGCCCTGCCAGTATTCCTCGAAGGCGGCAAGCTGCACGGCCTCGTTCGGGCGCCAGGCGGTCAGGGTATAGGGGCCGGATCCGGCGGCGTTGTTCGACAGCCAGGTATTGCCCAGATCGTCGCCCGCATTCGCCATGACGGTTTCCTTGTCGACCACGCTGGCGACATTCGCGGTCAGGCAGTTCAGCACGAAGGACGGCGCATAGGGCTTGTCCAGGTGCAGGGTCAGGCTGGTGTCGTCGAAGGTGATCTTGTCCTCGACATTGTCGGCGGTGAAGCCGAACTGCGTCAGGATGAAGGCGGGCGTCAGGTTCAGCTGGACCGCGCGTTGCAGCGACCAGGCGGCATCCTCGGCCCGGACCGGGTTGCCGGAATGGAACTTCACGCCCTCGCGCATTCGGAAGGTGATGGACAGGCCGTCCTCGGACACTTCCCAGCTTTCGGCAAGGCTGGGCTTGAAGCCCGCCTCCATGTCCATCGGATCGAAATCGACCAGACGGTCATAGGTGTTCTGGTTCACGTCATTGCCCGAGAATTCGAAGCTTTGCGCCGGATCCAGGCTGATGATGTCGTCGATTGTATGGGCCACCACCAGCGTGTCGGCGGGCGTCTCGGCCCAGGCGGCGGGCGCGATTGCCAGGGCCGAGGCCAGCAGGATGGCGCGGGGGGTCAGCAGATGTCTCATGATGGTTCCCTGTTCTTGTCGTCCCCGCCTTGGACGCGGGTTTGCATGACGTGAAGGGTGGCCCAAGGCCGCGCGGCTGGCAAGCCTTCGATGATCACGCCTGCCGCAACGTCCGCTGGAACGCCGCCAGCCAGCGGCGGGCGTCGAAGCCGGGCGGGGGCGCGGCGGCGTAAAGCTGGCGGTCCAGGTCGGCCAGGATCGGCGGGGCGGGCTGGCGCCGCCAGTGCAGATGGGCGGCGGCCGCGGCGCGCAGAGCCGCCAGGTCGCCCCGTTCGGCGGCGCGGCGCATGGCCCGCCGGTGCGGACCGGGCAGCAGGCGGCGCAGACGCGCGGCCATCGCGGCCCAGGGCAGCAGCCCCCGGCCCCGCAGCATCAGGCCCAGCGCGGCCGCCATCCCCCCGCCCAGCGCCGACAAGGCCAGCGGCCAGTTGCGCCAGGCCACCTGGTCCGAGGCGCCGAAGTTCGATCCGAAGCCCGCGAAGCCGAAGGGAATGGGCTTCATCGGCGCGACCTCGACATGGCGGTTGTCGGTGTCGAACCAGGAAAACGCCTCGGCGTGAAGGATGGCGGGCTCGCCGGTCCGGGGGCGCAACTGCCATTCCCAGACGACGCGCGCCACCGGCCCCGCCTCGGTCAGCACGGTCTCGCGGATCTCGGGCTGGCTGAACAGGATCAGCCAGGGTTCGGACAGGTCGGGCCGGGGCGGCAGCTGGTGGGCCAGCGTGCCCAACGCCTCGACCGTGACGCGGCGGGTCAGGATCTCGTCCTTTTTCAGGCGGCCGGGTTCGGCGGACAGCTCGTCCTTCACCGTCAACTGCCGCGCCGACAGCGGCGGGGCATCCGCCGGGAAGGGCTTTACCGACAGGGTGACCGGCGCGGAGGTCACGGTGGTTTCCGCGCGTCCGCCATCCGCCGTCACATAGGTCAGGTTGTGGCTGATCGGCCCGACCGTCACCGGGCCGTCGCGGCGCGGAAACAGCGCTATCTTGCGTTCGAAGATTTGCAGCAGTCGGCCCTGGACGCGTTCCTTGTGCCAGTCGTCCCGCGCCGTCTGGATCCAGTCGTAGTCGGGCGAATTCGGAAACTCCATTTTCTCGCGCGAGACGGTCAGGTCGTATTCGCCCCGGATCGTCAGTTCGACCATCTCGGACACGACGGGGTTGCCGTGGTCGTGCAGGATCATCAGCCGCGTGTCGCCCTGCGCCAAAGCGGCGCCCGCCGTCAGCAGCCAGGCCAGAAGGATGCGGATCACCATGGGTCGCCCTCTTGCGGGCGGATCAGGCCCAGCGCGGCGCGGCGGTCGAATTCGGCACGGATGCGCAGCTTGAGGAATTCGCCGGGATCGTCGGAAATGGTGTCCAGCCACTGGTCGGTCGCGGCAAGACCCCTGGCCTCGACCCGGCCCTCGCGCTGTTCCGGCCCTGCGGCGGTGGCCAGCAGCTCCGAGATGGGCTTCTGCCCCGCAGGCAGGCCGCCCGCGCCCTTGATGCGGCCCGGCACCACGGACTCGCCCCGGTGCGGGGGATACATCGCCGCGACCAGGTCTCGGTTGGCGCGGGCCTGTTCGTCGGCGGGATTGGCAAACAGCATCGCGTCGAAATAGGCCACCGACAGCGGATAATCCCCGACTGCCGCCAGCGACAGCCCCCGGTTATAGGTCTGCGATCGCCCCGCCCTGGCGAAGGCCGCGTCCGCCGCCGCGTAATCGCCCAGCCGATACAGCGCCACGCCCCGCGCCGCCGGGTCGGACAGCAGCCATGCCGCCGGGCGGTCCCATCCCGCATGCAGCGCCAGCCGCCCCATCGCGCCCGGTCCCGCGACGGCCAGCGCCGCGATCCCGGCCAGGGCGATCAGCGCGGGCTTCATTCCAGCCTCCGCAGCATGACCAGCAGCGGCGGCAGGGCCAGCATCGCCAGCCAGGGGCCAAGGTCGCGGTATTGCAGGGCTTGCAGGACCGGATCGCGGACCGATCCGCCGCTGCGGGCCAGCCGCGCGGCCAGACGGTCCATGCGGTCCCAGTCCATCGCCTCGCCCCCGCGCACCAGCCGGTCCAACGCCTCGGGGGGGGCGGCGGGCGCTTCGGCGGCGCGCTCGGTCAGGCGCAGCGCCCACAGCCGGACGCCCTGCGCGGCCAGCCGGTCGGCCTCGGCCACGGCCTGCCTGTCGATGCCGCCGCCGTCCGAAATCAGCACCAGGTCGGCGCGCAGCAGACCGGCCAGCATCTGCGCGGCCATGCCGATGGCAGCGGCGGGGCGGCTGCCCCCGGCGGGCATGGTGTCGCCGTCCAGGACGCCGATCTGGGTCTGCAAGCTGCCGACGTCCAGGGTGGGCGCGGCCGCCGTGAACGCCTCGCCCGAGAACAGCAGAAGGCCCACGGGGCGGCCCGACAGCGCCTGCGCCAGGCCCGCCGCCGCCAGCTTGGCCTGGTCCAGCCCCGGTCCCTGGGCGACGGATGGCGACAGATCCAGCGCCAGCACCACCGCATCGGCCTGGGCCAGCACCGGCGCATCGCTGCGCGGCACCGCCGGACCCGCCAGCCCGCAGATCAGCGCCGCCAGCGCCAGCGGCGCCAGCAGCCGCATCCACAAGGGCTGCCGCCCGCCCAGCGCGCCCAGCGCCTGCATCGCCCGCAGCATGTCGCGCCCCATCACCCGTTCCCAGCCGCCCGCATCGGGCGCGCGCGCCGCCCGCAGCAGGATCAGCCCCGCCAGCGGCAGCAGCGCCAGCAGCCACCAGGGCCGCAGCAGGATCAGCCCGTCCATCCGCGCCGCCCCCCTGCGATCAGCGCCAGGCACAGCGCCGCGACGGCGGCGGGCCAGACCCACAGCGGCTGCCACAGCCGCATAGGCGGCCGGGCCGAGGGGTTCGGCTCCAGCCGGTCCAGGCTTCGCGCCATGGCCTGCAAATCGGCGGCGTCGCGGACGCGGAAGCTTTCTCCCTGCGAGACCTGGGCGACCGCCCGCAGCGTCGCCACGTCCACCGCATCGCGGGACTGCGGCTGGTTTTCCAGGTCCTCGGGGCCGAGGGCGATGGAATGGACCCGGATGCCGTGGTCATGGGCCAGCCGCGCGGCCTCGACCGCAGGCACGGTGCCGGAGGTGTCCACCCCGTCCGACAGCAGCACGATCACCCGCGTCGGCGCATCGCTGCGCGCCAGCCGCTTGGCGGCCAGCCCCAGCCCGTCGGAAATCGCGGTGCCGCGCCCGGAAATGCCGATCTGCGCCTCGTCTATGGCGCGGGCGACGGCGTCCACGTCGAAGGTCAGGGGGGCGGCGAAATAGGCGCGCTCGCCAAAGATCACCAGCCCGATCCGGTCGCCCCGCCGCGCCGCCACGAAGGCCGAGGCGGTGCGCTTGACCGCGTCCAGCCGCGTGACCGGCTGGCCGTCCAGGAAGAAATCCGTCTTCAACATGCTGCCCGACAGGTCGATGACCAGAACGATGTCGCGGCCCGATGCCGGGATCACGTCGCTGGCGACCTCGATCCGGGGTCCGGCCAAGGCCAGGACCAGGGCGATCCAGGCCAGCCCCGCCAGCCATGGCGCGCGCATCCGCCCGCCCGCCGGTCGGGCCGCTTGCAGAAGATGGGCGGGCACCGCCAGCGCGGGACGGGGCACGGCCAAGGGCGGCAGCAGGCGCCGCAGGATCAGCGGCAGCGGCAGCAACGCCAGCAGCCAGGGCCAGGCGAGGCTCACCTGCGGCCCCGGCGCAGGGCGATGCGTTCCAGCGTCGCGTCGTCGGGCGCGGGCGCCGCGCCATAGGCGGCGGGGCGCAACGGCTCGGGCAGCCGCCCCAGGATCCGGGCGATGGCCAGGATGCGGTCCTGCGGCGGCTGGCCGCGCGTGGCCCGGATCAGCGCGCGCCGCGACGGCCTGCGCGCCAGCAGCGGGCGCAGCAGCAGCGCGACGGCCAGCCCGGCCAGCAGCCCGATCCCCGCCAGCGCCAGCATCTCTCTCCAGCCCAGCGCCGCCATGTCCAGGGGCAGGCGGGGCGGCGACAGCCGGGCCAGCAGTTCGTCGCGGGTCATGGCGCGATCTCGGCCACGGTGGCACCCAGGGCGCGCAGGCGCGTCACCTCGGCGGACAGGTCGGGGGCGCCCAGGCGGGCGAGGCGGCTGTTCTGTCCGTCGCTGACCGCCAGCGGACCCAAGGGCGGGCGGATTTCCGCGTCGTCCAGCATCAGCGCCAGCGTGACCGACCGGCGCCGGACCAGCGCCGCCAGGGCCGGTTCGGCGCCCTCCAATCCGTCCAGGCAGGTCGCGACCAGCACCCGCCCGCCCGAAGGCGACAGGCGCATGGCGCGGGCCAGGGCCTCGGACAGGGGCGCATGGCCGGGGGCGGCCAGGGCCTGATCGTGCTGGCGCGCAAGGGCGTGGCAGACGGCGGCCATCTGCCCGTCGCCGCCCGATCCGCGCAGTTCCGCCAGCCGCGTCCCCGCCATCAGCGCCGCCACAGACCCGCCGCGCAGCGCGACGGTCCAGCCCGCCTGCGCCAGATGCCGGGCGGCGCGGACCGAGCGCAGCGCCGCGCCCGTGCCCCACAGCATCGGCGCGCGGAAATCGGCCAGCAGCAGGACGGTGTCGTCGCGATCCTCGTGCAGGCTGCGGATATGCGGATGGCCGGTGCGCGCGGTCGCCGCCGGATCCAGCCGCCGGGGATCGTCGCCCGCGACATAGGCGCGGATTTCGCGCAGATCCATGCCGGCGCCGGGCATCCGCGCGGGAACCGCCCCGGCCCGGCGCGTCAGGGGCCGATGCTTGCCCCGGCCGGTCGCCTGATCGCGCAAGGCCAGCAGTTCGGCGGCGGTCAGCCGGATGCCCGAAGCGTCGGGGAAGCCCGCGGGCAGGGCTACCACGGGCGGACCTCGCGCAGGATGTCGGCAACCAGGCTGCGGCTGGTGCGGCCTTCGCCGATGGCCGACCAGGCGGGGATCAGGCGGTGGGACAGGGCGTCGGCGGCCAGGGCCTCGGCATCCTCGGGCAGGCCGTGGTCGCGGCCGTGCAGCCAGGCCCGCGCCCGGACCCCGGCCGCCAGCGCCAGCGTGCCGCGCGGCGAGACCGGATGTTCCACCCATTCCGCCACCGCCCCGCCCGGCCGGGTCGCCATGACCAGCCGGACGATGAAATCCTTGAGCGCGGGGGCAAGATGGATCCGCGCCACCTCGGCCCGCGCCTGGGCCAGATCAGCGGCCGCGATCATCGTGCCGCGCGCGGCGATGGGGGCGACCGCCTCGGCCTCGACCAGATCCAGGATGGCGCGCTCTGCCTCGGCCCCCGGCAGGTCCAGGCGCAGGTGCAGCAGGAAGCGGTCCAACTGCGCCTCGGGCAGCGGGAACGTGCCTTCGTGTTCGATGGGGTTCTGGGTCGCCACCACCATGAAGGGATCGGGCAAGGGCCGCGTGGTGCCGCCCGAGGTCACCTGCCCTTCGGCCATCGCCTCCAGCAGGGCGGATTGCACCTTGGGGGGCGCGCGGTTGATTTCGTCCACCAGGACGAGGCTGTGGAAGATCGGGCCGGGGATGAAGTCGAAGCCGCCGGTTTCCGGCCGGAACACCTGCGTGCCGGTCAGATCCGAGGGCAGCAGGTCGGGCGTGCATTGGATTCGCGCATGACTGCCGGGCAGATGCGCGGCCAGCGCCTTGACGGCGCGGGTCTTGGCGATGCCGGGCGGGCCCTCGATCAGGACATGGCCCCCGGCCAGCAGCGCGATCAGCAGCCGTTCCACCAGGACGGCATGGCCGATCAGCGTGGCGCCGATCTCGGCCCCCAGTCGCCGGACGGCATGGGATTGTTCGGACAGGTCGTCCATCGCTTCCTCCCTCGCGCTGGAACGGGACCAGACTGCCGCCGCAAACGACTGAAATCCAGCCGAAAAGGGGGAATTTACCTGCCACTTTGGTCTGAAATCCCGCCCCGCCACGGGATGATCCCGCACAAAGGCCCGTCAGCGGCGCAGCGCGCGCAGGGTCAGAAATGCCAGCAGGCCCGCCATCGCGAACCAGGTCAGCGCATAGGACAGGTGGTTGTTGCGAAAGGCGATCACTGTCATTCCGCCCACCGGCTGCTGCCCCTCGCCCGCTCGGTCGGCGTCGATGAAATAGGGTGCGGCCCGCGGCAGGCCCAGCGTGGCCGCGATGGCCTGGGTGTCTCGGGAATACCAGCGGCCCGCCCGGGGATCGTTGGCGCGCAGGAAGGCCCCGCCCGGCTGGGACAGGCGCAACAGGCCCGTCACGGTCTGCGCCCCCGCAGGCAGGGGCCGGTCGTCGCGGCGGTCGGCGGCGACAAAGCCCCGGTTGACCAGCACGGTCCAGCCATCCTGGGTCCGCAGCGGCGTCATCACCCAGAAGCCCGGCCCGCGTTCGGTCACCGCCTGCACCAGCACGTCGCTGTCGGGACGATAATCCCCCGCCACCGTGACACGGCGGTATTCGGCATTCTCCTCGGTCAGCGCATCCCATTCGGCAGGACCGGGCGCGGCCACCGGGGCCGCCGCCACCCGCGCGTCCACGCGGGCGATCAGGTCGGTCTTCCAGGCCAGCCGCTGGACCTGCCAGATGCCAAGCCCCATCAGCAGCAGAAAGACGATCCCCGCCGCGACCAGGACCGCGACGGGACGGCGGCGGGGGGTCACGACCCCAGGCCCAGCGCCTCGTGATCCATCTGCGGCATCATGTTGGTGTTCATGTGATACATGACCCACAGCGACCCGGCCAGGACGATGACCAGGATCACCACGGTGAAGATCAGCGCCATCATGGTCCAGCCTTCGTCGCTGCGGGTGTTCATGTGCAGGAAGTAGACCATGTGGACGATGATCTGCACGAAGGCCAGCCCGACCACCACGGCGGCGGTCAGCAGCCGGCTTTCGAAGCCGCCGCCCATCACCAGCGCGAAGGGGATCGCCGTCAGGACCACCGACAGGACGAAGCCGGTCAGATAGGACCGGACGCTGCCGTGGTCGTGGCCGTCATCATGGCGATCGCCATGCGAATCCGCGCGGCGATCGGCGCGGTGCTTGTCGCCCTGGGCCTCAATCGAACTCATCAGATCATCCCCAGCAGATAGACGAAGGTGAAGACGCCGATCCAGATCACGTCCAGGAAATGCCAGAACATCGACAGGCAGGACAGGCGGCGGCGGTTGGCGTCGATCAGCCCCCGCTGGCCGACCTGGATCATCAGCGTGACCAGCCAGAGGCACCCAAAGGCGACATGCAGCCCGTGGGTGCCCACCAGCGCGAAGAAGGCCGACAGAAAGGCCGACCGCTGCGGCCCGGCGCCCAGGTGGATCAGGTGGTGGAATTCGTAAAGTTCGACCGCCAGGAAGGCCAGGCCGAAGACCAGCGTCACCCCCAGCCAGCCCAGCGTGCCGCCCTTGCGGCCCTTGACCATGGCCAGCATAGCGAAGCCGTAGGTGATCGAGGACAGCAGCAGGAAGGCGGTGTTCAGCGCCACCAGTTCCAGGTCGAACAGATCCTTCGGCCCCGGCCCGGCGGCATAGCTGCTGCCCAGCACGCCGAAGACCGCAAAGAGAACCGCGAACATCAGGCAGTCGCTCATCAGGTAGACCCAGAAGCCGATGCCGGTCGAGGCGCCCTCGTGATGGTGGTGCGGCTCGACCTCCCAGAAATCGCCGGGGGGATGTTGGGAAACGGTGCTCATGGATCAGGCCCCCACGCTTGCCAGCTGGCGGTCGCGCGCGTCTTCGGTCTCGCGCACCTCCTCGGCCGGGATGTGATAATCGCGCGCATAGTTGAAGGTATGGACGATGGACGCGATCACCACGCCCGCGAAGGACAGCGCCGCCAGCCACCAGATATACCAGACCAGCGCGAAGCCGCAGACGGTGGCCAGACCGGCGATGATGACCCCCGCCCCGGTGTTCTTCGGCATGTGGATCGGCACATAGGTTGCGCGAGGGCGGGTCTGACCGAAGCGCTTCATGTCCCACCAGGCGTCCAGCCCATGGCTGACCGGCGTGAAGGCAAAGTTATAGGCGGGCGGCGGAGAGGAGGTCGCCCATTCCAGCGTACGCCCGTCCCAAGGATCGCCCGTTTCGTCCCGCAGCGCGTCGCGGTTCCTGATGGACACCCCGAACTGGATGAACATCGCGGCGATGCCGATGGCGATCAGCACGGCGCCGAAGGCGGCGATGCCGAACCAGATTTGCAGGCTGGGATCGTCGAAGACCCGCACCCGGCGCGTCACGCCCATCAGGCCCAGGATATACAGCGGCGCGAAGGCGACCCAGAAGCCCACCACCCAGAACCAGAAGCTGACCTTGCCCCAGAACGGATCCAGCCGGAAACCGAAGGCCTTGGGCCACCAGTAATAGACCGCCGCGAACAGCCCGAACAGCACGCCGCCGATGATGACGTTGTGGAAATGCGCCACCAGGAACAAGGAATTGTGCAGCACGAAGTCGGCGGGCGGCACGGCCAGCAGCACGCCCGTCATGCCGCCGATCACGAAGGTCAGCATGAAGGCGATGGTCCACATCATCGGCAGCTCGAACCGGATGCGGCTGCGGTACATGGTGAACAGCCAGTTGAAGATCTTGGCCCCCGTGGGAACCGAGATGATCATGGTGGTGATCCCGAAGAACGAGTTCACCGAGGCCCCCGACCCCATCGTGAAGAAATGGTGCAGCCAGACCAGATAGGACAGGATGGTGATGCAGACCGTCGCATAGACCATCGAGGTGTATCCGAACAGCCGCTTGCCGGTGAAGGTCGCCACGACCTCGGAATAGACGCCGAAGAGCGGCAGGATCAGGATATAGACCTCGGGGTGGCCCCAGATCCAGATCAGGTTCACATACATCATGGCGTTGCCGCCAAGATCGTTGGTGAAGAAGTTCGTGCCGACGTAACGGTCCAGCGACAGCAGCACCAGCGTCGCCGTCAGCACCGGGAAGGAGGCCACGATCAGGATGTTCGTGCACAGCGAGGTCCAGGTGAAGATCGGCATCCGCATCATGGTCATGCCGGGCGCGCGCATCTTGATGATCGTCACCAGCAGGTTGATGCCCGACAGCGTGGTCCCGACCCCGGCGACCTGAAGGCCCCAGATGTAATAATCGACGCCGACATAGGGGCTGTAGCCGATACCCGACAGCGGCGGGAAGGCCAGCCAGCCGGTCTGGGCGAATTCGCCCACGAACAGCGACATCATCACCAGCACCGCGCCGCCGACCGTCATCCAGAAGCTGAAGTTGTTCAGGAACGGGAACGACACGTCCCGCGCGCCGATCTGCAGGGGCACGACGAAGTTCATCAGGCCCGTAACGAAGGGCATCGCCACGAAGAAGATCATGATGACGCCATGCGCCGAGAAGATCTGGTCGTAGTGATGGGCGTTCAGATAGCCCTCGGATCCGTTGAAGGCCAGAACCTGTTGCAGCCGCATCATGATCGCGTCGGCGAAGCCGCGCACGAACATCACCAAGGCCAGCACGACATACATGATGCCGATCTTCTTGTGATCGACCGAGGTGAACCATTCGTGCCACAGATAGCCCAGCAGCCGGTGCTTGATCAGCATCCACATCAGCCAGGCGCCGCCGATGACGACGACGACGCCGGTCACCCAGACGATCGGATCGGCCGGGATCGCGTGCCAGTCCAGCCGGCCCAGAAGGAAGGTGGTGGGAATGTCGGAAGGGATCGCCATCGTAACGCCTCTAGAGGTTCTGCTCGGCGCCGACCTGCGGCACGGATTGGGTCAGTCGGTTCGGAATCAGGCCCAGGCCCAAAATGCCCTGGGGCGCATCCAGACCCCGCCCGCGCAGGGGCGACGGGTCGCGCGGCTGAGGGGCGGCGGGGGCGCTTGCCAGCATCCGGTCCAGTTCCTCGACCGTGCAGATGCCGCTGACCTGGAAGGGCGGCAGGCCCAGCACCGGGCGGGGCGTGCCGCGCCCCGGATCGGACAGCGCCGCGACATTGGCGATGCCCGGCAGGCCAAGCCCGCCCTGGGCGTCTAGGGCCATCATCTCGGCCATGCACATGCGGCCTTCCTCGACGCACATGTTCACGACGCGGCTGAACAGTTGCGGATCGACCTGGGCGAAGGTCATGGGCGGCACGTTCTCGCTGGGCTTTTCCAGCTCCAGATAGCGGGCGCGGTCCAGGGCCTCGCCACCGGCCTGGGCCTGCGCGACCCAGGCGTCGAAGCCCGCGTCGTCCAGCGCATGGGCCTTGAACCGCATCCCCGAAAAACCGTGGCCGGAATAATGCGAGGCAAGACCCTGGTATTCGCCCGCCTCGTTGAAGACGCCGTGCAGCGTGGTCTGCATCCCCGGCATGGCATAGATCATCCCCGCCATCGCCGGGATATAGAACGCGTTCATGACCGAGGTCGAGGTCAGCGTGAATTCCACCGGACGGTCGACCGGCACGGCCAGTTCGTTGACCGCCGCCACGCCCTGTTCGGGATAGATGAACAGCCATTTCCAGTCCATCGCCACCACCTGCACCTGCAACGGCTGCCGGTTGTCGACCGGCGTTTCCGCGCTGATCCGGTCCAGCGGGCGATAGGGATCCAGCAGATGCGTGCCGACCCAGGTCAGCGCGCCCAGGCAGACGATGATCAGCAGCGGGATCGCCCAGATCACCAGTTCCAGCTTGGTCGAATGGTCCCAGTCGGGATTGTAGGTCGCCTTGCGGTTCGACGCGCGATAGCGCCAGGCGAACCACACCGTCAGCGCCATCACCGGCACGATGATGATCAGCATCAGAAGCGTCGATTGCACCAGCAGATGCGCCTGCCGGGCGGCGATGTCGCCCGACGGCCGCAGCACCACGGCCTCGCACCCGGCCAGCGGCAGAAGGGGCGAAAGCCAGCAAAGACGTTTGAAAGGATGTGTCATGTCGGTGATGACCCCGTTTGGCCGCGAATCGCTTCGGCTGTTCGGACGGCGACGCTGATTTAGGCGGTTCGATTATCCGCCATGACTTAAGTCAAACATAAGACAATTTGTCGCGTGTCCATTTCGGGCATTCTGTAAGATGCAGTCCGGGCCAAGCGAATCCCGATGGATGTCGCCTGCCTTGCCTTCATGCCGTCTGGCGCAACCCGAGGTGGTTCATGCAATGGTGACATCGACCGCAACCCCGTCCCGTCATGGTCCCGGCAACGACGCCGACCAGATCCACGTCTCGCCCTCGGACATCGCGGTGGGCGTGGTGATCGGGCGCACGTCGGAATTCTTCGACTTCTTCGTCTTCGCCATCGCCGCGGTCATCGTCTTTCCGGCCCGGCTGTTTCCCTTTGCGGACCCGCTGACCGGGACGCTGCTGTCCTTCGGGCTGGTGCTGCTGGCCTTCGTCGCGCGGCCCGTCGGCACGGCGATCTTCATGTATGTCGACCGCAAGCAGGGGCGCGTGGCCAAGCTGACGCTGGCGCTGTTCCTGCTGGGCACGTCCACCGTGGCGATGGGGCTGGTGCCGTCCTATGCGGTGATGGGCGAATGGGCGATCGTGGTGATGGCGGTCCTGCGCATCGGCCAGGGCCTGGCCATCGGCGGCAGCTGGGACGGCCTGGCATCCCTGCTGGCGCTGAGCGCGCCGGAACGGAAGCGCGGCTTCTACGCCATGGTGCCGCAGCTTGGCGCGCCCATCGGGCTGATCGTCGCGGCGCTGCTGTTTTCCTTCCTGGTCTCGAACATGTCGGAACAGGACTTCCTGGACTGGGGCTGGCGCTATCCGTTCTTCGTGGCCTTCTCGGTCAACGTGGTGGCGCTGTTCGCGCGCCTGCGCATCATCGCCTCGCCCGAGTTCCAGGAGGCGTTCGAGACCCGCGAGTTGCAGCCCACTCGGATCCGCCAGACCTTCCGCAGCGACTGGCGCGCGATCTGGCTGGCCTCGTTCGTGCCGCTGGCCAGCTTCGCGATGTTCCACATGGTGACCGTGTTCCCGCTGTCCTGGGTGTATCTCTATACCGGCGAGACGTTGACCTTCTTCCTGAACCTCACGGCGGTCAGCGCGGCCTTCGGCCTGGGATCGATTCTGCTGTCGGGCTGGCTGTCGGATCGGTTCGGCCGCCGCCGCGTGCTGATATGGGGCGCGGTCGCCATCGGCGTCTTCAGCCTGATGGCGCCGCTGCTGCTGCAAGGCGGCAAGACCGGGGAATCGGTCTATATGATCGCGGGCTTCCTGATCCTGGGCATCAGCTTCGGCCAGTCCTCGGGCGCGCTGGCGTCGATGTTCAACAGCCGCAACCGCTATACCGATTCCGCCTTCGCCTCGGCCCTGGGCTGGCTGTTCGGGGCGGGCCTTGCGCCGCTGACCGCGCTGTTCCTGTCGACCACGCTGGGGCTGTTCGCGGCGGGCCTGTACCTGCTGTCGGGCGCGGTCGCCACGGTGGTGGCGCTGTGGCTGGTCCGGCAGCTGGAGTTCCAGAAGCAGGGCTGATCCCGCCCTGCCCCCAAGAAGAACCGCCGGAGCCGTCGCCCCGGCGGTTTTCCGTCATCCGCCGCGCCGCAGCGCCTTGGCCTGCCTGCGCCGGGCGTGCAGCGCCGGTTCGGTATAGCCCGAGGGCTGCGTGGTCCCGGTCAGCACCAGGTCGCGCGCGGCCTGGAAGGCAGGGCCATCGAAGCCGGGGGCCATCGGGGTATAGCCGGGATCGCCCGCGTTCTGCGCATCGACCTTCAGCGCCATGCGGCGCAGCGCGTCCTCGACCTGATCGCGGCCGACCAGCCCCTGTTCCAGCCAGTTCGCCAGCAGTTGCGCGCTGATGCGGCAGGTGGCGCGATCCTCCATCAGCGGCACGTCGTCGATGTCGGGCACCTTCGAACAGCCGACGCCCTGGTCCACCCAGCGGACGACATAGCCCAGGATCCCCTGCGCGCTGTTGTCCAGTTCGCGCAGGATGTCGTCCTGCGGGATCGGCGTGTCGCCGACCAGGGCCGGGGTCAGCAGGGCGTCCAGGCCGGGGACCGGCTGGCCCGCCAGTTCGTCCTGACGCGCGGCGACATCGACGGCGTGGTAATGCAGCGCGTGCAGGGTCGCGGCCGTGGGGCTGGGCACCCAGGCGGTACTGGCGCCCGCCTGCGGATGGGCGATCTTGGTCTCCAGCATCTCGGCCAAGGCGTCGGGTTTGGCCCACATGCCCTTGCCGATCTGCGCGCGTCCGCGCAGCCCGGCGTTCAGTCCGATCAGGACGTTGCGGTCCTCGTATGCTTTCAGCCAGCCCGACTTGCGCGTGGCGTCCCGCCCGGCGAAGGCCCCCGCCTGCATCGAGGTATGGATCTCGTCCCCCGTGCGGTCCAGGAAACCCGTGTTGATGAAGAACAGCCGGTTGCGCAGCGCGTGGATACAGGCGGCAAGGTTGGCGCTTGTGCGGCGCTCCTCGTCCATCAGGCCCAGCTTGACGGTGTTTGCGGGCAGGCCCAGGATTTCCTCGACGCGGGTGAAGGTCCGGTCGGCGAAGGCAGCCTCGTCCGGGCCGTGCATCTTGGGCTTGACGACATAGATGGCGCCGACGCGGCTGTTGCGGGGGCCGTCGGTCTTGCGCAGATCATGGATCGCGCAGGCCACGGTGACCAGGGCGTCCATCAACCCCTCGGGCGTGTCCTGGCCGTTCAGGCGCACCGCGTCGGTGGTCATCAGCAGGCCCACATTGCGCACCAGCAGCAGCGCCCGGCCCGGCAGGGTGACGGTGCTGCCGTCGGGGCGCGTGACCATACGGTCGGCGGCCAGACGGCGGGTCATTGTCTTGCCCCCCTTCTCGAAGGTATCGACCAGGTCGCCCTTCATCAGCCCCAGCCAGTTGGCATAGACGCCGACCTTGTCCTCGGCATCGACGGCGGCCACGCTGTCCTCGCAATCCTGGATGGCCGACAGCGCGGCTTCCACCACCACGTCGCGCAGACCCGAGGGCGAGGCCGCGCCGATGGGATGGTCGGGGTTGACGACCAGTTCGACATGCAGCCCGTTATGGCGCAGGACAAAGCCCGTGTCCTTGCCCGCGACATGCGTTCCGACAAAGGCGGTGGGATCGCGCAGCGCCACCTCGTCCCCGCCGAGGATCGCCTTCAGACCGTCGGCATCGGCGCGATAGCCCGACACCTCTGCATGGCTGCCCGTGGTCAGGGTGAAGGTTTCGTCCAGGAACCGCGCGGCACGAACCACGACGGCGTCGCGGCGCGCGGGGTCCAGGGGGCCGGGCGCGGGGGGCGGTCCCAGCACATCCGATCCGTACAGCGCGTCATACAGGGATCCCCAGCGGGCATTGGCGGCGTTCAGCGCGAAACGGGCATTGCTGACCGGAACCACCAGTTGCGGGCCTGCAACCTGGGCGATTTCCGGGTCGATCCGGCCGTTTTCGATGGCGAAGGGCGCAGGCTCGGGCACCAGATAGCCGATCTCGGTCAGGAAGGCGCGATAGGCGGCCACATCCCAGGGCTGGTTGCCGCGCGCCTTGTGCCAAGCGTCGATCCGGCCCTGCAATTCGGCGCGGCGATCCAGCAGCGCCCGGTTTTCGGGCGCAAACTCGGCCAGCAGATCCGCATAGCCCGACCAGAAGCGGTCCGCGTCCACCCCGGTGCCGGGAAGAACGCGGTTTTCCACGAAATCCGCAAGCTCGGGGGCCACGTCCAGGCCATGCCTTTGGGTATAGGGGGTCACGCTCATCTGGATCATCTCCTTGGGTCGGGCCACGGTATGCCATCGCACACTTTTGCGCCTTGCTTTACGGCAGGCCGGGCCCGTTTCCAAGTGGAGTGAAAAAATTTTCTGCCGCTTGGAAAAACCGCTGCGGCGTTCCGGTCAGGGCTTGGCGTCCCCCTCGGCCACCACCTCGGCGGTGACTTCGCGGGCGGCGGGCTCGTCCTCGGCCTCGCTGCCGGCCTCGATGATGTCGCGGGCTTCCTCTTCGTCCTCGTCCTCGATGGCGGGGGGGTCTTCGCCTGCCAGGAAGTTGCCGAACTTCTCCCATCCGGGGACGTATTCCGCCAGGACGCGCAGCACGACCAGCACCGGCACGGCGATGATCATGCCGATCACCGACCACAGCCAGGCCCACAGCGCCACGGCCAGGAACACCACCACCGTGTTCATCTGCAACCGCCGCGACACGAAATAGGGCGTGATCACCTGCCCCTCCAGCGAGGTCAGCAGCATATAGCTGCCCGCGACCATCAGCGGCCAGAAGATCCCCGGCATCACCACCAGGGCGACCATGCCCGAGGTGGCGACGCCCATGATCGCGCCCAGATAGGGGATGAAGTTCAGGATGAAGGCGCCGATCCCGAACAGCAGCGCGCCGGGCATTCCCCAGGCGAACATCGCCAGCCCGACCGCCAGCCCCAGCCCGGCATTGATGATGGTGATGGCGCCCAGGTAATTGCCCAGCGAATCCTCGATCTGGCGCAGGGCCAGATAGGCGCTGCGCTTTTCCGCCATGGAATCGAAGCTTTGCACGATCTTGAGATACAGCAGATCGCCCGAGGCCAGCATGAAGAACAGCAGGAACAGCGTGAAGACCACCTGGCCCGCGATGGCCGGGGTGAATTTCATCAGGGATGTCAGCGGACTGTCGCCATCCTGTTCGACCGCGATGACGGCCGGCGGGTCTTCGCCGCCTGACTGGACATTCTCGATCTCCTCGGCGGCCTGCTGAAGTTCCGCGAAGGATTCGCGCAGGTCGCTGAATTTGTCCTCGAGCCGGATCTTGATCGTGGGCAGGTTCTGCGCCGCCTGGTTGATCGGCCCGCTGGCGCCCAACGCGATCAGGGCGATGGCGATCACCAGCCCCAGGCTGACGGCCGTGGCGGTCAGCGCGTCGGGGATGCCCCGGCGGCGGGCAAGACGGCGCAGCGGCGTGAACACGAAGAACAACAGCGCCGCCAGCGTGACCGGCATCAGGAAATCGCGCCCGGCGGCGATGGCGGCAAAGGCCAGAATCAGGAAGATGCCGATGACGGCCCAGTTGGCCGCCCGCCCGCTGGCACCGCTGCTGTCGGGCCGGAAGCGCGGAAAGCTGAATTTCTCGGCCATGATTCCCGCGCCCCCACGCACTTGCCACGGCGCCGAACGCAAGCGGCGGCCCGGTCGTTCCGGGCCGCCGGGGGAAGACCGCGACGCGGGCGGTTCAGATCGGGTGATCGCCCGTCGCGTCGATCACACGCGTCGGCAGGCCCATCCGCCCCAGCAGTTCCAGGAAGGGCCGGGCGGGCAGATCCTCGACATTGGCCATCTTCTTCACGTCCCAGGTGCCGCGCGCGACCAGGATCGCCGCCGCGACCGGGGGCACGCCCGCCGTATAGCTGATGCCCTGCGATCCGACCTCCTCGAAGGCCTGCTTGTGGTCGGCGACGTTGTAGATGAAGACCTCGCCCGGCTTGCCGTCCAGGCTGCCCTTGACCAGATCGCCGATGCAGGTCTTGCCGGTATAGTCCGGCGCAAGGCTGGCCGGATCGGGCAGCACCGCCTTGACGACCTTCAGCGGCACGACCTCCAGCCCCTCGGCGGTCCTGACCGGCTGTTCGGACAGCAGGCCCAGCTTCTGCAAGACGGTGAAGACGTTGATATAATGGTCTCCGAAGCCCATCCAGAACCGCACATCGGCATCGGGATAGCGGGCCGACAGGCTGTGAACCTCGTCATGGCCCGACAGATAGGCCTTCTGCTTGCCGACCACCGGCAGATGCCATTCGCGGCCCACCTCGAACATCCTGTTCTCGCGCCATTCGCCGCCCTGCCAGGAATAGACGGTGCCGGTGAATTCGCGGAAATTGATCTCGGGGTCGAAATTCGTGGCGAACCAGCGGCCATGGGAACCGGCGTTGATGTCCACGATATCGATGCTGTCGATCTTGTCGAAATATTCATCCTCGGCCAGGCGGGCATAGGCGTTGACCACGCCGGGGTCGAAACCCGCGCCCAGGATCGCGGTGATCCCGGCCTTGGCCACGTCATCGCGCCGCTTCCATTCGTAATTGCCGTACCAGGGCGGCGTTTCGCAGATCTTCGCCGGATCCTCGTGGATGGCCGTGTCGATATAGGCCGCGCCCGCGCGGATGCAGCCTTCCAGAACGGTCATGTTGATGAAGGCCGTCCCGACATTGATGACGATCCCGGCGTCCAGTTGCCGGATCAGCGCCTCGACCGCCGCAGGGTCCATGGCGTCCAGAGCATGGCTGGCGAAGGGCATCCGGTGGCCCTTGTCGCGCAGGGTCTGGATGATCGCATCCGCCTTGGACTGCGTGCGGTTGGCGATGTGCAGGGCGCCGAATTCGGCGGCCGATTGCGCCACCTTATGCGCCACGACTTGCGCGACGCCACCCGCGCCGATGATCAGGACGTTCTTCTTGGCCAATTACGGATCCTTTCCGGGGTTGCAGAGAGGGTGCCTTACGACAGGCTGGACTTGTAGTCTTCATAGGGGAAGCTGCGGACGGTGCGGATCGCCCCGTCCTCTTCCCGGATGGCGATGCTGGGCATGGCGACGCCGTTGAACCAGTTCTTCTTGACCATCGTATAGCCCGCCGCGTCGGCGATGCTGATGCGGTCGCCGACGGCCAGCGGGCGGTCGAACCGCGCCTCGCCGAAGATGTCGCCCGCAAGGCAGGTCTTGCCCGCGATCTGATAGGCGTGATCGCCCGATTGCGGCAGCTTGGCGGTCTCGCGGTAGATCAGCAGATCCAGCATATGTGCCTCGATGCTGCTGTCGACGATGGCGACCTGCTTGCCGTTGTCGATGATGTCCAGCACGCTGACCTCCAGCGTGGTGGTGCCGGTGATGCTGGCCTCGCCCGGCTCCAGATAGGCCTGGACGCCGAAACGGTCCTGGAAGGATTTCAGCCGGTCGGCAAGGCGGTCGATCGGATAGCCCTCGCCGGTGAAATGGATGCCGCCGCCCAGGGAGACCCAGTCCAGCCGCTTCAGGATGGCGCCGAATTCGGTCTCGATCCGGGTCAACTGCTGGTCGAACAGGTCGAAATCGCGATTCTCGCAATTGTAATGGATCATCACGCCGCTGATGTGGTCAAGGGCCGCCTCAAGGCGCGGCAGATCCCATTCGCCCAGCCGGCTGAAGGGGCGGGCCGGATCCGCCAGGTCGAAGCCGCTGGTCGAAAAGCGCGGGTTCAGCCGCAGCCCGCGCGTGATCCCCGCCGCCTTGCCGCCGAAACGGTCCAGTTGGCCCAGGCTGTTGAAGATGATCTTGTCGGCATAGGAAATCGCCTCGTCGATCTCGTGATCGGCCCAAGCGACGGAATAGGCGTGCGTTTCCTTGCCGAATTCCTCGTGCCCCAGGCGCAGTTCGAACAGCGACGAGGACGTGGTGCCGTCCATGTAGTCGCGCATCAGGTCGAACACCGACCAGGTGGCGAAGCATTTCAGCGCCAGCAGAGCCTTGGCCCCCGACGCCTCGCGCAGATGCGCGACCTTTTCCATGTTGCGGCGCAACGCGGACGTGTCGATCAGGTAGAAGGGCGTCTGCATCACGGCCATGCGGAACCTTTGGGGTCGAAAGCGAAAGGGCCGATATAGCCACGGCCCCGGCTTTTCGCAAGAAAGCGTGACAGCCGGGTGACAGCCGCTCAGCCGCCCGCGGCCAGCCGCCGGAATTCGCGTTTCAGCAGATCCAGTTCGGCGCGCAGATGCGCGACCTCGGCCAGCAGCTCGTCGCCCGCCACCTGCCCCGACACCAGGGTCAGACGGGCCAGCACCTGCGAGCCGGGCGCGCCGGGTTCGCCCGCCACCAACAGCAGGCCATGCGCGCCCTGGTCGATGACGGTGCCCGGCAGGTCGGCCTCTACCGCCCAGACGCCCGGCCCGGCATCGCGCAGCCGGGCCTGGGCGACGACGGCGCCGCGATGGACCACGCAGGGCGGGTCGGGCTGGCGGTCCACCCGCAAGGCCCCGGTCCAGCAACCGCCCGCTACGCCGTGATCCTCGAACGTCATCGCGCGACCTTTCAGACCTGCGCCCGCGCACGATGCGACAGCAGCAGGTCGTTGATGCAGACCGCGTTCAGGCGCGGCGCTTCAAGGATCAGATCCAGCCAGGCCCGTTCCACGGGGCGGCTGGCCAGATCGGCATAGGCCAGATCGAATTCCGCGCGGCGGCGCGCGTCTGTCCCCTCGACCGGGGGACCCAGTTGGCGCAGCATGGATTCGGTATTCGGACCCTGCACCAGGTTGATGCGGGCATAGACGGTGATCGGCCGTTCGGCATCCAGGACCGCATCCAGTTGCAGGATCCGGTCGGCGCCCAGGGCCGCCAGGGCATCCTGGGGCAGATCCAGGGCCAGAGACAGGAAACCGCAGGACGTGCCCATCACCTCGATCTGAAGGGCATAGCAGGCGGCCTGGCCCGGACGCGGGCGCGCCGACTGGCGCAGGATCAGCGCCCGATGCGGGCAATCGTGCCACAGGGCCGCGTCATCGCCCAGCGGATGGCCGGTGCCGGGGGACACCGCCGCCTGCGGGCTGATCTGCCCGCACAGCAGGCGCGGCCGCCAGTGCCAGTCGGTGCCGGGGGGCAGGTCGTCATCCGCCAGCCCGGTCTTGCGCAGCATCCAGGGATCCGACGCCTGCAGGAAGCGCGACAGGCAGCGGTGCAGGGTCAGCGCCTCGTCGCGCAAAGCGGGGTCGACAGGGCGCGGCCTGCGGTCCAGCCGCTCGGCCAGACGCGCCCAGTCGGGGCGGCGCCGGTTCAGGCCGAAGATATCCAGCAGACGCGCGACCATAGGCAACCCCAACCCTGCCCCGCGTCGATAGACTGCGGGCGCGGCGCGGACAAGCCTTACGACAGCAGGGCGTCCAGATGCGCGGCGGCGGCGAAATCGGCATCCGTCAGCCCGCCCGCGTCACGGGTGGTGAAGGACACCTGGCAATAGCCCCAGCCGAAGGCCACATCGGCGTGATGGCCGCGCTTGTTGCCCAGCCAGGCGGCCAGGTTCGCCATCTCGACCGCCTTGGCGAAGCCCTTGAAGTCGAAGCGCCGGGTGATGGCCTTACCGTCCGGCGACAGCGACCAGCCGTCCCGGTCTGCCAGCCGCCGCGCGATGTCGTCGGGTTCCAGGATCACAGCAGCGGCGAGGCCAGGGCCAGCAGGTTGTTGCGCAAGCGGCGCAGGATCGACCAATTGCGCACCTCCTCCAGGGTGATCTCGCGCGACCGCTCGGCATAGCTGTCCTGCCGCGCGTCCAGTTCGCTGACGAATTCGTGGTCGAAGACGGCCATGTTCACCTCATAGTTCAGTTCGAAGCTGCGGCGGTCTAGGTTGGCGCTGCCGACCATGCCCATGCGGCCGTCGACCGTCAGGATCTTGGAATGCAGCAGCCCGTCCTGGAACAGCATGATCCGCGCGCCCGCCGACAGCAGGCCGTAATAGAAGCCCTGGCTGGTCGCGCCGACGACGAGGGAATCGTTGCGGGCGGGCAGGATCATCGTCACCTCGACCCCCCGCCGGGCGGCGGCGCGGATCGCGGCGTCCAGGGCCACGTCGGGCACGTAATAGGGCGTGGTGATCACCACCCGGTCGCGCGCCGCGTGCAGCATCCCCGCCAGGCAGTCGGAAATCGACCCCTGCCGCCGGTCCGGTCCGGTGGGGATGACCTGCGCGACCTCTCCGGGATCGGCGACCGGCGCCACGGGTTGCAGCATGTCGCCCAGATCCTTGCCGGTATAGCTCATCCAGTCGCCCAGGAAGACCGACTGGAACTGCCGCACGACGGGGCCTTCGACCGACATCAGGATATCGACCCAGGGCGCGAAGCGCGGCTTGATGGCAAAGGCCATGTCGGCGCAGTTGCGGCTGCCCGAAAAGGCGACGGCGTTGTCCACGACCAGGATCTTGCGGTGGTTGCGCAGATCCAGCCTGCGGAACAGCACGCTGATGAAGGGCAGCCCCCAGGGAAAGGCTGTCACGCATTCGGCCCCGGCCTCCTGCATCCGGGTCCACAGAGGCGACCGGACCAGCAGGCGCGACCCCAGGGCATCGACGATCACCCGGCATTCGACGCCGCGCTGCGCTGCCCGGGCCACGGCATCGGCGACCTTCTGGCCGGAATGGTCGGGCAGCCAGATGTAGAACAGGATATGGACATGGTCCCTGGCCCGGTCGATGGCGTCGATCAGCCGATCGATAGCGCCGTCGCTTTCCTCCAGCAGGTGGATGCGGTTGCCCGACAGCGCCGACATGCCGCCCACGGCCGCATTGGCGGCGACCACGGGCTGGGCATAATCGGGCGGCTCGGCGATGACGGCGGGGTTGGGGACGCGCAGGTTGGTCAGCCGGTCGCGCACGTCCGCCATGCGCTGGACCTCGGCCTGGTTCATCCGCACCTCTCCGAACAGCACATAGGCCAGGATGCCGACCAGGGGCACCGCCTCGATCACCATGATCCAGGCCAGCCGCACCGAGGGGTCCAGCCGCGGGCGGATCAGGACGCGCGCGATCAGGGCCAGCGTGACCGTCGTGTGAAGGATGACAAGAAACGAGGCCCACATGCCGCGCATCATTCCCGCCCGCCGCGGCAATTGCAATTCCCCCCGTCGCGGCCTATCTCGGGGGCTTGAAAGCAGCAGGGGCCGCCCGCGAATGAACTGGATCACCAACTATGTCCGTCCGCGCATCAATTCGCTGTTCTCGCGCCGCGAGGTGCCCGAGAACCTGTGGACGAAATGCCCCGAATGCGGGACGATGCTGTTTCACCGCGAATTGTCGGACAACCTGAACGTCTGCACGAATTGCGACCACCACCTGGCGATCAGCCCGCGCGACCGCTTCACGGCGCTGTTCGACGGCGGCGCCTTCCTCGAAGTGAAGGTGCCCGAACCCATCGCCGACCCGCTGGGCTTCCGCGACCAGAAGAAATACCCCGACCGCATGAAGGCCGCGCAGAAGGCCACGGGCGAGAAAGAGGCGATGCTGGTGGCCGAGGGCGAGATCGGCCGCACCCCCATCGTCGCCGCCGCCCAGGATTTCAGCTTCATGGGCGGGTCGATGGGCATGTATGTCGGCAACGCCATCATCGCCGCCGCCGAACGGGCGGTGAAGACCAAGCGGCCCCTGGTGCTGTTCTCCGCCGCAGGCGGCGCGCGGATGCAGGAAGGCATCCTGTCGCTGATGCAGATGCCCCGCACCACCGTCGCGGTCGAAATGCTGAAGGAAGCGGGTCTGCCCTATATCGTCGTGCTGACCCATCCCACGACGGGCGGCGTGACGGCCAGCTATGCCATGCTGGGCGACATCCAGATCGCGGAACCCAACGCCCTGATCTGCTTCGCCGGTCCCCGCGTCATCGAACAGACCATCCGCGAAAAGCTGCCCGAGGGCTTCCAGCGCGCCGAATATCTGCTGGAACACGGGATGCTGGACCGGGTGACGCATCGCAAGCATCTGCGCGACGAGCTGATCTCGATCCTGCGGATGGTCGGCCGGATGCCCGCCCCGACCCGCGCCGACCTGCCCGCGCCCGCCCCGGAACCCGCCCGGCCCGAACCCGCGCAGGCCGGATAGCTTCTTCTTTGTCCAAATACCCCAGGGGGTCCGGGGGCTGGCCCCCGGCTTTCAGCTGCATGAGCCATTCCGACGCCATCCTCGACCGCCTGATGTCGCTGCATCCCAAGGTCATCGACCTGTCGCTGGACCGAATGCACCGGCTGCTGGCGGCGCTCGGCAATCCCGAACGCCGCATCCCGCCGGTGATCCATGTCGCGGGCACCAACGGCAAGGGCAGCACCCAGGCGATGATCCGCGCCGGGCTTCAGGCCGGGGGCTTCCGGGTCCACGCCTATACCTCGCCGCATCTGGCCGGCTTTCACGAACGCATTCGCCTGGCGGGCGATCTGATCACCGAAGCCGCCCTCGCCGCCATTCTGGAAGAATGCGAAACGGCCAACACAGGCCAGCCGATCACCTTCTTCGAGATCACCACGGCGGCCGCCTTCCTGGCCTTCTCGCGCGTCCCCGCCGACTATACCTTGCTCGAGGTCGGGCTGGGCGGCAGGCTGGACGCCACGAATGTCGTCGACGCCCCGCGCCTGACGGTGATCACCCCCATCAGCATCGACCACACCCAATACCTGGGCGACACCCTGCCGCTGATCGCCGCCGAAAAGGCAGGCATCATCAAGCGCGGCGTGCCGGTGATCGTCGGCCCGCAACAGGACGAGGCATTGCGGGCGATCGAGGCCAGGGCATCCGGCCTGACCGCGCCGGTCTTCGCCCATGGCCAGCACTGGATGGCCGCGCCGGATCGCGACGGCATGATCTATCAGGACGATCATGGCCTGTGGGATCTGCCGCTGCCGAACCTGATCGGCCCCCACCAGATCCAGAACGCGGGCACGGCCCTTGCCGCGCTGCGTCAGCTGGGCGCGACGGCCGCCCAGGCCCGCGCGGCGGTGACGCAGGCCGAATGGCCCGCCCGGATGCAGCGCTTGCGCCACGGCCCGCTGGTCGATCTGGCCGGCCCCCAGGCGGAACTGTGGCTGGACGGCGGCCACAACCCTGCGGGGGGCGAGGCCCTGGCCGCGACCCTGGCCGCCATGCCGCCGCGCCCCACGCATCTGGTCTGCGGGATGCTCAACACCAAGGACATCGCGGGCTACCTCCGCCCGCTGGCCGCCCATGCCTGTTCCCTCACCGCCATCGACATTCCGGGCGAACCGAACACCCTGCCGGCCGAGACAACGGCGGGGGTGGCGGCCAGCGTGGGCATGATCTCGGGGGTGGCGGCGGATGCGGGGGCGGCGATCGCGGCGATCGCGGGCCGCGACCCCCAGGCGCGGATCCTGATCTGCGGATCGCTGTATCTGGCGGGCCGGGTGCTGCGCGAGAACGGCTGATCCTGCGAAAAGCGGTCAGTCCGCCTGTTGCCCCCAATCCGCGTCCTGCATTTCCCGCAAGCGGCTGGCGGTGCGTTCGAATTCGAAGCTGCCTTCGCCTTCGTTATAAAGCTGTTCCGGCTCGTCGGCGCCGCTGGCGATCAGGCGCACCTTGGCCTCGTACAGCGCGTCGATCAGCGTCACGAAACGCTTGGCCTCGTTGTAATTCGACGCCGACAGGCGCGGGATGGCGTCGATCATCAGCACCTGAACCGCGCGCGACAGCGCCAGGTAATCCGCCGGTCCCAGCGGCTTGCCGCACAGATCCCAGAAACCGGCGCGCCCGACGCCCTCCGCGAACAGCGGCAGGTCGAAGCCGCGCCCGCCGACCTCGATCCGGCGCGGCGCGCCCTCGCCGCCGGTCAATTCGTCCCAGATCCCGTCCATCGCCGCCTTGGCGGCGGCATCGGCGGGGCAGAACCACACCTGCCCGCCCGCGGTCCTGCCCTGCCGGTGATCGACCTGGCTGTCCAGGCACACGACCTCCAGCCTCTGGCGGATCAGGTCGATGAAGGGCAGGAACAGCTGCCGGTTCAGCCCGTGCTTGTACAGATCCTCGGGCACCCGGTTCGAGGTGGTGACGATCACCACCCCCTGTTCCAGCAGCACCTGGAACAGCCGCCCGACGATCATCGCATCGGCGATGTCGGTGATCTGCATCTCGTCGAAGCACAGCAGCCGGACCTTGGCCGCGACCTCCATGGCGACGGGGCGCACGGTGTCCCGGTCGCCCCGCAACCGGGCGCGGTTCAGCCCGGCCTGGATTTCCTGCATGAATTCGTGGAAATGCACGCGCCGCACGGGAACGGTCGCCGCCTCGGCCATCAGGTCCATCAGCATCGACTTGCCGCGCCCGACCCCGCCCCACAGATACAGCCCACGGGCGGCGGGCGCGGGCGGCGGGCTGCCGACGCCCAGGAAGGCCCGCCAGGCCGACCGCTTTTCCGGCGCGGGCGCGGCGGCGATGTCGTCCAGCACGCGGTCCAGGTGCGGCAGGACCGATTGCTGCGCGGCGTCGGGGCGGATCCGGCCCTCTGCCACGCGCTGCCGATAAAGATCGCTGACCTTGCCCATGGCGCGCCCTTGCCACGGTTGGCCGCCGCCCCGCAAGACCCAATGCTTGACCGCGCGCCGCCGCCTGTGCCACCCCTGCCCGGACAGCGCCAGAGGTTCCATGACCATGACCCCCACCCTGATCGCCGACATTCCCGTCCTGTTCGTGATGGCGGCCAAGGCAGAATACGGCCCGGCCCTGCGCGCCCGGATCGACCCGCTGATCACCGGCATCGGCCCGGTCGAGGGCGCGGTGCAACTGACCGCAGCCCTGGCGGCGATGCCCGCCTTGCCCCGGCTGATCGTGTCGCTGGGATCGGCGGGGTCGGCGCGGCTGGAACAGGCCGAGATCTATCAGGCCACCGCAGTCGCCTATCGCGACATGGACGCCTCGGCCCTGGGATTCGAAAAGGGGCGCACGCCGTTCCTGGACCTGCCGGTCCGCGTCGAATTGCCCCACCGCGTCGACGGGATCGCCACGGCCACCCTGTCCACCGGCGCCAATATCGTCAGCGGCACCGCCTATGATTCCGTGGCCGAGGACATGGTGGACATGGAAACCTTCGCCCATCTGCGCGCGGCCCAGCATTTCGGCATTCCGCTGATCGGATTGCGCGGCATTTCAGACGGCGCGGCGGATTTGCAGCACCTGTCGGACTGGACCCAATACCTGCATGTCATCGACGAAAAGCTGGCCTTGGCAGTGGACCGGATCGCCGACCAGCTTGCGGACGGACGGCTGATGCCCGGCGCCCCGCGCTTGTCCTGACCGCCGTCAGCCCCTAAACGCATGGGGGGCGCAGCTACCGGACAAGGCAGACATGGCACGCGGCACGACGATCATCTCCGACCGGCCCTCCAGCAGGCGCGTGGGCGCCCTAGGTGCGCTGTGGCCGTTCCTGCGGCCTTATCGCGTGCAGGTGGTGCTGGCGCTGTTCGCGCTGGCCGCGACCTCGGCGATCAGCTTGGTCCTGCCCCTGGCCGTGCGCCGGGTGGTGGACAATTTCGACGACGGCGCCGGGCTGCTGGACGAATATTTCGGCGCCGCGCTGATCATCGTGGCGCTGCTGGCCCTGGGCACGGCGGCGCGGTACTATTTCGTCACCCGGCTGGGCGAACGGGTCGTGGCCGATATCCGCAAGGCGGTCTTCGCCCGCGTCATCACCCTGTCCCCCGCCTTTTTCGAACGCGTGATGACCGGAGAGATCCTGTCGCGCATCACCACCGACACCACGCTGATCCAGTCGGTGATCGGATCGTCGCTGTCCATCGCGCTGCGCAACATGATCATCCTGGCGGGCGGCATGGCGATGCTGGCCTTCACGTCGCTGAAGCTGATGGGGCTGGTCCTGCTGATCATCCCGGTGATCCTGGTGCCGATCATCGTGCTGGGCCGCCGGTTGCGCGGGCTGTCGCGCAAGGCCCAGGACTGGATCGCCGCGTCGTCCGGGGCCGCGTCCGAGACGCTGCTCGCCGCGCAGACGGTGCAGGCCTATACGCATGAAGGCCGCAGCATCGCGCGCTTCGACAACGTGACCGAACGGTCCTTCGACGTGGCGCTGACGCGGATCCGCACGCGGGCGCTGATGACGGCAATCGTGATCTTCCTGATCTTCGCGGGCGTGATCGGCGTGCTGTGGGTCGGCGCGCGCGACGTGCAGGCCGGGGCGATGACCGCCGGGCAGCTGGTGCAGTTCGTGATCTATGCGATCCTGGTGGCCGGATCGACCGGCGCCCTGTCCGAGATCTGGGGCGAGTTGCAGCGCGCGGCGGGCGCCACCGAACGCTTGGGCGAACTGCTGGCGGCCGAGGACGCGTTGACCGATCCTCCGCGCCCTGTTCCCCTGCCCCGCCCGGTGCGCGGCCGGATCACCCTGGAAGAGGTCGGCTTCCATTATCCCACCCGGCCCGATGTCTCGGCCTTGGAGGGGGTCAGCCTGTCGATCCAGCCCGGCGAGACGGTGGCCCTGGTCGGCCCGTCGGGCGCAGGCAAGACGACGGTCATTCAGCTGATCCAACGGTTCTGGGATCCGCAATCGGGCCGCGTCACCCTGGACGGCATCGACCTGCGCGACATGGCGCGGGCGGATTTCCGGCAGGCCATCGCCCTGGTTCCGCAGGATCCGGTGATCTTCGCGACGACCGCCCTGGAAAACATCCGCCTGGGCCGTCCCGACGCCTCGCCCGCCGAAGTCCAGGCGGCGGCGCGCGCCGCCCATGCCCATGACTTCATCAGCACCCTGCCCCAGGGATACGACACGCCGCTGGGCGAACGCGGCGTCATGCTGTCGGGCGGGCAGCGCCAGCGCATCGCCATCGCCCGCGCCATCCTGCGCGACGCCCCGGTCCTGCTGCTGGACGAGGCGACAAGCGCCCTGGACGCGGAATCCGAATCGCTGGTCCAGGCAGCCGTCAACCGTCTGTCGGAAGGCCGCACCACGGTCGTCGTGGCGCACAGGCTGGCCACGGTGAAGAAGGCCGACCGCATCGTGGTCTTCGACGGCGGCCGGATCGTGGCCCAGGGCACCCACGACGCCCTGGTGGCCGAGGGCGGGCTTTACGCCCGGCTGGCGCGGATGCAGTTCATGGACATGCCCGCCCTGCCGGACCCAGCCTGACCGGCGCCTGACCGGCGAACCGCTTACCGGGGCGCGGCATAGACCGCCGCCCAGAACCGCGTCTTGCCGTCCGGCCCGATGGCCTGGCCGATCCCGTAATCGCGGACCTGCGGGATCAGGATATTGGCCCGGTGCCCGGACGATCCGTTCCATTCCGCAAGCACGCGGCCTTGCGAGAACGGCCCGGCGGCGATGTTTTCCGCCGTGACCGAAGGGGCATAGCCCGCCGCCTTCACGCGCGGTCCGGGCCCGGTCGTCTTGCTGCCCAGATGGGTCATGCGGCCGCGCTGCGCCATGTCGCAGGCGTGCCGGGCCGCGACCTGCGCCAGGACCGGGCTGGGCCGCACGGGGGGCAGGCCCGCGCTGCGGCGCAGGGCATTGGTGGCCGCCGCGCCCTGTTCGTTCTGGCCGGGCGAGGTGGCCAGGCAGGTCGCCTGGCCCGCCGACATCAGTTGCATGGCATGGGGATCGCCGCTGCGGGCATCGGAGGCGGTTTGCGCGCAGCCGGACAGGATGGCACCGCACAGGGCGGCAGCGGACAGCAAGGGAAGTCGTGTCATCGGGTTCCACCTTTCGAAGCGAAGTGCATCCTACGGGTGAAATTATGAATGGATTAACAATGCACGATTGTCATATGGGTCTGGGATTGCGGAATGACCAGATGGAACGCTTGCATAAAGCCCGCGTTTTTATTCAAATCGTTCCGTAACATGCTTGAAAGGACGCAGCATGGCCATCTGGGATTTCGTCAAGGACGCCGGGAAATCGGTCTTCGGCAAGGCCGAAGCCGCCGAAGCAAAGCCTGCCTCGCAACCCGCCGCCGCAGCCGGCAAGCCTGCCCAGGATCCCGACACGGCCCGCAAGGTCGCGGCGCTCAAGGCGGAACTGCGCGCGCTGAACCTGGACAAGGACGACGTGCACCTGACCCTGCGCGGCGATACCGTCAGGATCGACAGCAAGGGCGCCGACCGCGAGACCTTGGAAAAGCTGGTGCTGGCCGTCGGCAATATCGAGGGCATCGCCAAGGTCGAGGCCGACCTGCCGGATACAGGCGCCGGGGCCGAGGCCGGGCAGGCGCCGGTCTTCCACACCGTCAAGAAGGGCGAGACGCTGTCGGCCATCGCCAAGGCCTATCTGGGCAATGCCAGCAAATACAACGCCATCTTCGAGGCGAACCGGCCCATGCTGACCGATCCCGACAAGATCTATCCCGGCCAGACCCTGCGCATCCCGCAGGGCTGAGGGCCCTGACGCGGCGTCGGCCATGTCCTGACGCCGCGTCCTGACGCAGCGGGGCGCCAAGCCTCTTGCCGCCTTTCCCGCCCATGGCCCATGGTATGCAAAAGCGGGATCAGGAGGGTGGTCCCAGGACTGGGGGAGGATGGATGACCCGTTTCATCAGCTATGACGACCGCAACGCCTTGGAAGCCGAGATGCCGTATCAGGCGCGGGATCTTCCGGTCACGATCTACGGCTTTCTGGCCCGCACCGCCGAACGTTTTCCCGACCGGCCCGCGATCAGCTTCCAGCTTCTGTCCGGTCCGGGCGACCACGCCACCACCCTGACCTGGCGCGAATTGCTGGAACGCGTCACGGAAACCGCCAACCTGCTGCGCAAGCTGGGCGTCGGCCCGACCGACACGGTGGCCTATCTTCTGCCCAACAGCATCGAAACCCCGGTGGTTCTTCTGGCGGGCGCGACGGCGGGGATCGTCAACCCGATCAATCCCCTGCTGGACGCCCAGCAGATCGCGGGCATCCTGCGCGAAACCCGCGCCAAGGTGCTGGTCACGCTGCGCGCCTTCCCGAAAACCGATGTCGCCCAGAAGGCCGCCGAGGCCGTGGCCCATGCCCCCGACGTCACCCATGTGATCGAGATCGACCTGAACCGTCACCTGCGCGGGCTCAAGCGGCTCATCGTGCCGCTGATCCGCCCGCGCGTGAAGCGCCGCCACAAGGCCAAGGTGCTGAACTTCGAGGCCGCGACCAGTGCCGAGAAGCACACCCGCCTGGATTTCGAGGATGTGCAGCAGGACCGCGTGGCGGCCTTCTTCCACACCGGCGGCACCACCGGCACGCCCAAGGTCGCGCAGCACAAGTATTCCGGCATGATCTATAACGGCTGGCTGGGGGGCACGCTGCTGTTCGACGAAACCGACGTGCTGATGTGCCCGCTGCCGATGTTCCATGTCTTCGCGGCCTATCCGGTGCTGATGTCCTGCATCGCGTCCGGCGCGCATGTGGTGATGCCGACCCCGGCCGGATACCGGGGCGAGGGCGTCTTCGACAACTTCTGGAAACTGATCGAACGCTGGCAGGCGACCTTCCTGATCACCGTGCCGACCGCCATTTCCGCGCTGATGCAGCGGCCGGTCAATGCCGACGTGTCCTCGCTGAAAACCGCCATCTCGGGTTCCGCCCCCCTGCCGATCGAGCTTTACAACCGCTTCAAATCCGCCACCGGCGTCGAGATCGCCGAAGGCTATGGCCTGACCGAGGCGACCTGCCTGGTCAGCTGCAACCCCGTGGACGGCATCAAGAAGGTCGGATCCGTCGGCATCCCCCTGCCCTATAGCCATGTCCGCATCCTGAACCATGACGACAGCGGCCGCGTCCACGAATGCCCGACCGATGTGGTGGGCGAAATCTGCGTCGCCAATCCCGGCGTGTTCCCCGGATCGACCTATACCGAGGCCGACAAGAACCACCACCTGTTCGCCGAGGACATCTATCTGCGCACCGGCGACCTGGGACGGCTGGACCCGGACGGCTATCTGTGGATCACGGGCCGCGCCAAGGATCTGATCATCCGCGGCGGCCACAACATCGACCCCGCCGAGATCGAGGAGGCGATGCTGTCCCATCCCGCCGTGGCCTTCGCGGGCGCCATCGGCCAGCCCGACAGCTTCGCGGGCGAACTGCCCTGCGTCTATGTGGAACTGGTGGCGGGCGCCTCGGTGACGGAATCCGACCTTCTGGAACACGCCAAGGCCCATATCCACGAACGCGCCGCGATCCCCAAGCATATCGAGATCCTGCCCGAACTGCCCAAGACCGCCGTGGGCAAGATCTTCAAGCCCGACCTGCGCCGCCTGGCCATCAAGCGCGTCTATGACGCCGCCCTGTCCGGCACCGGCGCCCATGTCGCCGAGGTGGTCGAGGACAAGAAGCGCGGCCTGGTGGCGCGGCTTGCCCGCGAGGGCAGCGTGGACGAAAACGCCGTCAGGGCGAAGCTGGGCGAATTCACCCGGCCCTGGGACTGGGCATGACGGCCCCAGCAAGGATCCCGCTTCAATCGCCACGCCCAAGCGGCTAACACAGCCGCAAGGCATAGGGCGGCCCGTGCCCTTGCAGGCAAGGACATGCGATGAGCGAACCGCTTCCCGGCTGTGGCTGGTCCCGAGAGATCGTCACCGTGGCGAACGCCTGGATCTTTCCTCCGACGGAACTCGTCGGCCGCCCTTTCTGCGGGGTTACGGGGGACGGGCAGGACGTGCTTCACGCCTCGACCTGGCGGGACGGCGTGCGCATGACACGGGCCGTCGAAAGCGCGGAAAGGCCGTCCGCTGTTCTGCCGGGGCGGCATCTGTGGGGCGGCCTCTATTACGGCCATTTCGGCCATTTCATGACCGAGACCATGTCCCGCTGCTGGGGCTTCGACCAGCCCGGCATCGACAGCGTGCTGTTCGTCCCGAAGCACGACAAGCTGGTGAAATTCCAGTCCTACCAGACGGATTTCTGGTCGCTTCTGGGCGTCCGGGCCCCGGAAGGCATTGTCCAGACGCCGATCCGGGTCGAGGAGCTGGTGATCCCCGGCCAGGGCTTCGGCCTGGGAAGGATCGCCCAAGGAACCCCGGAATTCCGGGCCACCATGGCGTGGATGGCCCAGGCCCTGCCCCAGGATACGCCGCGCCGGATCTATGTCTCGCGCACCCGCTTCAACGGACGCGGCGGCGTGCTGTGCGAAAAGGTGCTGGAACGCAACATGGCCGCGCGGGGCTATACGATCATGCACCCGGAGCGGATGGCCCTGGCGGATCAGTTACGCTTCTACAAATCCGCCACCCATATCGTGGGCGTCGACAGCTCGGCTTTCCATATCGCGGGCATGGTCGCCGATCCGTCCAAGCGGATCGCCTTCATCCTGCGCCGCGACAACAACGCCCATCGCTCCATCGCCGCCCAGATCAACGGCATGACCGGACGCGATCCAGTCATCATCGACGCGCTTGCGGCGAACTGGATCGAGGATGGCGCCGCCGCCTCGAACCACCTGAGCTGGGGAGAGCTTGACCACGACACCCTGGCGCAGGGCTTGCAGGATCACGGTTTCATCGACGACAAGAGGGGCTGGCAGGGTCCGACCGAGGCCGAGATGGCCGACAGCCTGGCCTTCAGCCGGTCGAAACACGCGGTCGATCTTGTCCGCAAACCGCTGCGCTGACGGGCAGGCCAAGGGGGCATGGAATGAACGACCGCGATGTCAGGATCCTGGGGGTCTGCCGGTTTTCCATGCTGGGCCGGGGGGACTGGAAGGCCTATCGCAACCAGCCCGACGAGGCCTTGGAGGCGATCTATCTGGACCAGTCCCGCGACCTGTTCGCACCCCGGCGGCTGGAATCGCGGCTGGCGACCTTCGAACATCTGACGCTGCGGTCGCTGGCCAACCAGAGCGACGCGGATTTCCGGTTCCTGGTGGTGTCCTCGGACCGGATGCCGGACCCGTATCGTGCCCGGCTCGAGGATATCTGCCGCGGCGTGGACCAGGCGATCCTGCGGTTTTTGCCGCCGACCCATATCTCGGATGCGATCCACGAGGTGTCTGCGGATCTGGGGATGGACCTGGCCGATACGGTGCAATTCCGGCTGGACGACGACGATTGCGTCTCGCGCGACTATATCCGCCGCCTGCGCCGCCACGCCGCCAGCCTGTGGCGCAACGCCCATTTCGCGGTCAGCTTTCCGGCGATCTTCTATTGCGTGACGGACGGCCCCACCGAGGGGGTCTATAACTGGTTCAGCCCGTTCTTCAGCGCGGGCGCCGCGATCCGCCATTCGTCTCGCACGGTCTTCGACTATGGCCATTACGCCATCCCGACCCGGCTGGTGGCCGTGACCGACCCGCATTTCCCCAACATCGTCACCCATCGCGGCGACAACGACACGCCCCGCCACGCGCCCGAGATCCTGCGCAAGCGCGGCATGTCCAAGGCCAGCCGGTCCGATGTGGCACGCGCCGTCGACCGGCATTTCGATTACCTGTCCGATGCCGGGATGGCGCTATGCAGTTTCGACCGGATCCTGGCCCAGGGCTGAGCACCGTGGCGGACGATCCTATCTGCCCGCTGTGCCTGCGCCCGATCCCGCCCGGCGTCCCGCAAAGCCGCCACCACCTGATCCCGAAGCTGCGCGGCGGCAAGGGCGGCGAAACGGTGCTGCTGCACCACGTCTGCCACAAGACCATCCACAAGACCCTGACCGAGACGGAACTGGCCCGCAACTTCGCCACCGTCGAGGCCCTGCGCGCCCATCCCGACCTGCGGCGGTTCTTCGACTGGGTGGGCAGGCGCCCGCCGGGCTGGACGGGCAAAGTCCGGTAACGCGGCTGTGTGTTTGCGCATCTGTCGATTCGGGTCAGGCTTGGCTGTCCCAACCGGAAAGGACTGCGCATGAAAAGACTTGCCCTGACCACCCTGACTGCCTGCCTTCTGGCAGGCCCGGTGCTTGCCGCCCCGGTCGCGCCGGACACTACGGCCACCGGCCCGGTGGTGCTGGCCAACTGCCCCGGCAAGCCGCCGGTGAATGCCTGAAGGATGCGCAACGCCGGAAGGCGTTGCGTGTTTGGTTGGGTTTTAACCCGCCATTGGCGCCGTTGATGGTGGGATGGAACCCCACACTACAGTTTATGTAGGGAGCGTGATTTCACGCACCTTTTTGCGTCGTAATGGCTCGTGCAGAGCACGCAACCTACACTTGCTTACTATTTTTCTAATTCGAGCCAATAGATAGTGCATCAACCAAGTCCAAGCCAAATAGCTGCACACCAAAAGCCAGCAAAGCAAGTATACCAGTGGTAATCAGTGTAGAAGTAACACCAACTTTCACAAGCGCCCAAAAACTACCACTTCCCTCGATTTGCAAGAACGCTTTTTCCGCTCTTCCAGTTAAAGCCTCCTGAATAATTGAGGCCCTCTCGTCTGAAACAAACTCATTAGCAAAGGCTATAAGTATATCCTGCGCATCTTTGCGATATCTATCTAATTGATCGGGGGTCGCCGCTGCTCGTGCGAAGCCCTCCTCCTCGTCTGGGGTAGGTTCTCGTCCTGTGGTTCTCACTCCTTCAGCCCAAGCTCGCTTATGCTTTTTGTACAAAGCATAAGCGGCTAGTCCTTCGATATCGTTGGACGAACCAACAAGCAGACCAAAAATGGGATTCAAGTTACTTCTTCTTAGCGCTTGACGCTGACGCGGTTCTACTAATGACCGAGGCAGCAGCGTTGCGCCCTTTGTTGTAAGTAGAGGAATCTGCGGTAAAGACAGTACGTCCTGACGCGCCATCCTGCTTTACAATCTTGCTCCATTTACCTGTGGAGTTCCCTCCTTTGGAGACCCGAAACATGGCCTTGGCCATCTTTACCTCCACTCCTCACCAACCTTACAAAAGCTTATAACGCCAGCCATGTAAAGCAAGTTCACCGCGTAAACTTCTTATACTTCACCCGCTTCGGCTCAATGCTGTCCGGCCCGAGCCTACGCACCTTGTCCTTCTCGTAATCCTCGAAGTTGCCCTCGAAGAACTCGACATGGGCATCGCCTTCAAACGCCAGGATATGCGTGCAGAGCCGGTCCAGGAAGAAGCGGTCGTGCGAGATGATGATCGCGCAGCCTGCGAAGTTCTCGATGGCGGTTTCCAGGGCTTGCAGGGTTTCCACGTCCAGGTCGTTGGTCGGTTCGTCCAGCAGCAGCAGGTTGCCGCCCGATTTCAGCAGCTTGGCCATGTGGACGCGGTTGCGTTCGCCGCCCGACAGAAGGCCCACCTTTTTCTGCTGGTCGCCGCCCTTGAAGTTGAACGATCCCACATAGTTGCGGCTGTTGACCTGCGCGTCGCCCAGTTCGATCACCTCGGCACCGCCCGAGATCTCCTCCCACACGGTCTTTTCCGGGTCCAGGCTGTCGCGCGACTGGTCGACATAGGACATCTTCACCGTCTCACCGATGGTGATGGTGCCTTCGTCGGGGGTTTCCTGCCCCGTGATCATCTTGAACAGGGTCGACTTGCCCGCGCCGTTCGGGCCGATAACGCCGATGATGCCGCCGGGCGGCAGGCTGAAGGACAGATCCTCGATCAGCAGCTTGTCGCCCATGTGCTTCTTCAGGCCCTCAACCTCCAGCACCTTGCCGCCCAGGCGAGGGCCGTGCGGGATGACGATCTGCGCCTTGCCGACCAGTTCCTTGACCGATTCGTCGGCCATCTTGTTATAGGCCGAGATCCGGGCCTTGGATTTCGCCTGCCGGGCCTTTGCGCCGGCCCGGATCCATTCCAGTTCCTTTTCCATGGCCTTCTGCTTGGCCTTGTCCTCGCGCGCTTCCTGGGCCACGCGCTTGGCCTTGGCTTCCAGCCAGCTGGAATAGTTCCCCTCGTGCGGGATGCCGCGGCCGCGCTCCAGTTCCAGGATCCAGCTGGTGATGTCGTCCAGGAAATAGCGGTCGTGGGTCACGGTCAGGATCGTGCCCTTGTATTCGATCAGGTGCTTTTGCAGCCAGGCGATGGTTTCGGCGTCCAGGTGGTTGGTCGGCTCGTCCAGCAGCAGCATGTCGGGCGCCTCAAGCAGCAGCTTGCACAGGGCCACGCGGCGGCGTTCGCCCCCGGACAGGGTTTCCACGTCGGCGTCGTCGGGCGGGCAGCGCAGGGCCTCCATCGCGATGTCGACCTGGTTGTCCAGATCCCACAGGTTCTCGGCGTCGATCTCGTCCTGCAACCGCGCCATCTCCTCGGCCGTCTCGTCCGAGTAGTTCATCGCCAGTTCGTTATAGCGGTCCAGCTTGGCCTGCTTGGCCTTGACGCCTTCCATGACGTTGCCGCGCACGTTCAGTTGCGGGTCCAGCCAGGGTTCCTGCGACAGATAGCCGACGCGCGCGCCCTTGGCGGCCCAGGCCTCGCCCTGGAAATCCTTGTCGATCCCCGCCATCACCTTGAGCAGCGTCGATTTCCCGGCGCCGTTCACGCCGACGACACCGATCTTGACGCCCGGAAGGAAGTTGAGATGGATGTTCTCGAACACCTTCTTGCCGCCGGGATAGGTCTTGGACACGCCGTCCATGTGGTAGACGAACTGATAGGACGCCATCGGAATCTCCTGCAAACTTTGGTGCTATGTAGGCGAAAGCGGGGCCGGGTGAAAGGTCAGCGCGTCTCGGCCAGGAAATCGGCGCCCATGTGTTCCTCAAGAAAGGCGATCTGAGGACGCAGGCGTTCGGCCAGGGCAGCCACGGCCTTATGCGGCGGACGGGGACCGTCAGGAGTGGCAAAGACCTTTTCGCGCAGATTCCGATAGAGGAAGGGGCCGATGCCCAGGTGCGCCTCGACAGCGTCCATCACCGCCTGGGGATCGCGGGCGATGCGCCCGAAGGGCAGCACCAGCATGTCGGGAAAACGCGCCTGCCAGCGGGGCAGGCAGGCCGCGTAATCGCCCCGGTCGTCAAGCACGGGATTCTCGATCTCGGCCAGCCAGTCGGCCAGCGTCTGGGGATTGCGCCCCTCGCGGCGCAGGTTCATGCGCAGTTGCGACACCGCGCGGTCCACCGGGTGGCGGACCAGATAGATCACCCGCGCCCTGGGCAGGACGTTTGCCACGAAATCGACGCCATCGTCCGGCAGGGACGCATATTCGGGGGTAAAGTCCATCGGCATGGCTTGGGCGGGCGCCGGGGCGAAGACGCGCTTGTACCAATGGTTGTGAAACATCTGTCCGCGCGTCAGCCCGTCCAGATACGCGTCCAGTTCCGGCGGCATCGGCAACCCGCGCGCCTTGTGCCGGGCGCGGATCTCGTCGGGCTTGTTGCGGTAATGCCAGCCGATCCACTGGCGATGGCCGGGAATGAAGCGGTGGTTGAAGAACTGCACCTCCTTGAACGGAGGGATCCAGACCTGCGGGTGCTGGCCCAGCATCTGCGCCAGCCAGCTTGTTCCCGCCTTCTGGGCGCCGATGCACAGCGCGCCGGGCTTGCGGGGCCGGCCGTGAGGATCGAAGGCCGGGCTGACGGTGATCAGCGACAGGATGCGCCCGGCCGCCGGCTCAGTCGCCCCGCAGCTTGACGACATTGCTTTGCGAGTGGTTCGAATAGGTCGGCCAGTCGGGTTCGTATTCCTCGGCCTGGTTGCCCCAGACGGTCCAGCCCTTGCGCGGGCCGCGGGCGAACATCTCCAGCCGCGGACCCCAGGAACAGGACTCGATCAGGCCGTATTGCTCGTCCGGCTTGCGCGAATGCTCGCGCTTCTGCGTGGCGATGATGTTTTCCTGGGTCCGGCCCGGATCCAGCGTGCGCACATCCTTGCCGCGCACACCGAACAGCAGAATCTCGGTCACGTTGCGGAAGTAAAAGCCGACGCCGCGCCGGTCCGGGCCGCCGTCCTTGCGGACCTTGTACCAGATCAGGTTGGATTTGTACTTGAAGCCCCAATGCTCCATCACCTTCAGCCCTTCGGGCAGAAGGGCGTTGGGCACCCACAGGTAAAGATGGGACCGGGCATCCGCGATGGCCTCGACAGGCAGATCGCAGATCTCGTCCAGGCCCATGGTCGGATAGCGCGACAGGCGCTTGTGTTCGGGGGCCATCTTGCCGGTGCGGTTCTGGAACTGCCAGGGCGGATCGGCCAGGATGGTGCCGAACTTGACCGCGCCCGCGGTGGCCAGAAGATCGTCAGACGCGCTGCTCAACGGGGCCTCCGGTGTCCAGGTAAAGGGCTTTGGTGATCCCGAACACCAATAGCGGACAGCCCGCCCCGCCGCCACCTTCAATTCGCGGCAGCAGCTTCGACATATGCGTGGTGGATTCGCCATAGGACGAACCGCGCCCCAGTTGCCGGAAGATCTGCTGCAATTCGTCGGCGCGGGTGACGATGACCCCCACGGACAGCGCGCGCAGGTCGAACAGCAGGCGGAAATTGTTGAGATCGCGATCGTAGAAGGGATCCTTGTTGTTCCACTCGATCTCCAGCCCGATGCCGTTCTTGAAGCAGTCGACCTTGTGGGTGGGGCTTTCCTTCAGCGCGTCATCGACCACGATGCCGGTGCGGAACTGCCGTTCGCGCCAGCCGCGCCTGTCCAGGAATCCGTCGATGAAGGCCGAGACGCGCGACTTGTTGCCGCCCGCCACCTCGATCCATTCGCGCCGCAGGCGGAAGGCGGTCAGCACGTCGATGATGTCGCGCCATTCGTCGGGAAAGTCATGGGCCAGGATGGCGCTGGCATGGCGCCATTCGTGAACCTCGTAATGATCGGCGATGAAGGCGGGCAGCCGGTTGCGCAGCGTCACAAACGGCCCCAAAGGTCGTATTCGCCCGCCTCGTCCACGGTCACGGTCACGATGTCGCCGGGGGTCAGGCCCTCGAAGCCTGCGTCGATGAACAAGTTGCCGTCGATCTCGGGGGCGTCGGCCTTGGTGCGGCAGGTGGCGCCCTGGTCGTCCACGCTGTCCACGATCACCTGAATCCGGGTGCCCACCTTGGCGGTCAGCTTCGCCTCGGAAATCGCCTGGGCCTTTTCCATGAAGCGGTCGAAGCGGTCCTGCTTCACGTCGTCCGGCACATGGTCGGGCAGGTCGTTGGCCCGCGCGCCCTTGACGTTTTCGTACTGGAACGCGCCGACGCGATCCAGTTGCGCCTCGTCCAGCCAGTCCAGCAGGGTCTGGAATTCGGCCTCGGTCTCGCCGGGGTAACCCACGATGAAGGTGGATCGCAGGGTGATGTCAGGGCAGATGGCGCGCCAGGCGGCGATCTCGTCCAGGG
Organism: Paracoccus sp. 22332; assembly: GCF_052045125.1. NCBI lineage: Bacteria > Pseudomonadati > Pseudomonadota > Alphaproteobacteria > Rhodobacterales > Paracoccaceae > Paracoccus > Paracoccus sp. 22332. The sequence continues at coordinate 234,670 of NZ_JBQEOI010000003.1, read as the reverse complement.
TGCGGGCGGCGGCGGCGGGCCGGGCCATGCGGCGCAGCGTGTCGGGATGGGCGTGCTGGAAGGGGATGTCCAGATAGGGCAGCACCAACCCCTCGGCCATCAGCGGGATCAGGTCGCGGACATGCGGATAAGGATAGACGTAATGCAGCCGCACCCAGGCCCCAAGCCCGCCCAGATCGCGGGCCAGATCGGTGATATGCGCGCGGTGGCCGCGTTCGGTTTCATGGCGGCGGTCCAGCCCATAGGCCGAGGTGTCCTGCGAAATGACCAGCAGTTCGCGCACCCCCGCCTGCACCAGCTTTTCAGCCTCGCGCATCACGGCATGGGCGGGGCGGCTGACCAGGCGCCCGCGCATGTCGGGGATGATGCAGAACTTGCACTTGTGATTGCAGCCTTCCGAAATCTTCAGATAGCTGTAGTGGCGCGGCGTCAGGCTGACGCCCGATGCGGGCAGCAGGTCGATGAAGGGATCGGGCTGCGGCGGCACGGCGGCATGGACGGCGTCCAGCACGGCTTCGTATTGATGCGGGCCGGTGACGGCCAGAACCTTGGGATGGGCGCCGGTGATGTATTCGGGTTCCGCGCCCAGGCAGCCGGTGACCAGCACCTTGCCGTTCTCGCGCAGCGCCTCGCCGATGGCGTCCAGCGATTCCGCCTTGGCGCTGTCCAGGAAGCCGCAGGTGTTCACGATCACCGCGTCCGCGCCCTTGTAGTCGGGGCTGATCGCATACCCCTCGGCCCGCAGGCGGGTCAGGATGCGTTCGCTGTCCACAAGCGCCTTGGGACAGCCGAGGCTGACCATGCCGATGGTCGGCTGGCCATCGCGCCGCTCCTCGGGGATGCGGGCGCGGGCCAGGTCGGGGCGCAGATCGGGCGGGTTCATGTGCATCCGCCGCAAATAGGCGATTCGCAGCCGCCGGAAAAGAGCAGAGACGCCCCGCCCCTGACAATCGCGCGAGCGGGCCTGCGCGGGGGTTTTCAAAATCCCTTTGTCACCCCACCCTTGGGGCCATGAAAAAGATTGTCGGATGGATCGTGGTGGCCCTGGTCTTGGGGTCGATGATCATGGCGGACATGGCCATGGCGCAGCAGGCCGCCCTGGCCTGACGGCGGCTTCGCCGGAACGTGATTTCCTTCGCCCCGGCCAATCGGCAAGATGGGCGCATGACCCGATTTTTCCCGATCCTTGCCGCCGCCCTTCTGGCCGCCCTGCCTTTCGCCAGCCAGGCCGAAATCGTCGATCGCGGCCGCTTCATCGACGTGAACGACCATCGCGGCGGCAATGTCATCCAGACCGTGCAGTTGCGCGAAAGGCTGGCGCGGTCCGGCAAGACCGTGCGGATCCGGGGCTATTGCCGGTCGGCCTGCACGATCCTGACCACCATGCCGAATGCCTGCCTGTTTCCCGACGCGCGCATCGGCTTTCACGCGCCGCGTATTCCGAACACCCAGTTCATCCCGCCTCTGGTGGACGAGATCATGGGCAATTTCTATCGCGGCGGCATCCGCGACCGCTGGTTCGGCGGCTGGAACCGATCGATGAAGATGACCGTGCTGTCGGCGCGCGACTATGTGCGGCTGGATCCGCAGACGAAGATCTGCGGCTGATCATTCCCGCAGCCGCCAGCCGGTCGCGAAGATCCAGCGGATCGCCAGGCAGCAGGCCAGGATCATCAGGCTGACGGCCACCAGCGACACGCCGACCGGCACGTCGGCCAGCCCGAAGAACGACCAGCGGAAGCCCGACACCAGATAGAGCACCGGGTTCAGCTTGGCCACCGCCTCCCAGAAGGGCGGCAGCATGTCGGACGAATAGAAGGCGCCGCCCAGGAAAACCAGCGGCGTGATGACCATCATCGGCACGATCTGCAACTGCTCGAACGACTTGGCCCACAGCCCGATGATGAAGCCCAGCAGGCTGAAGCCGGTGGCGGTCAGCACCAGAAACGCCAGCATCCAGAACGGGTGCAGGATATGGACGCCCACGAAGAAGAAGCTGGTCAGCAGGATCACCAGGGCGATCAGCACGGCCTTCATGGCGGCGGCGCCGACGAAACCCAGCGTCACCTCGATCCAGCCGACCGGGGACACCAGGTATTCATAGATCGTGCCGCTGAATTTCGGGAAATAGATGCCGAAGCTGGCATTGCTGACCGATTGCTGAAGGATCGTCAGCATCATCAGGCCGGGGACGATGAAGGCCCCGTATGCCACGCCCTCGACCGACTGGATGCGCCCGCCGATGGCGGCGCCGAAGACCACGAAATACAGCACCGTGGACAGGACCGGCGACAGCAGCGACTGCATGACGGTACGGAAGAAGCGCGTCATCTCGTGGTGGAAGATTGCCCAGACGCCGGGCCAGTTGATCGCGCTCATGCCGTCACCTCTTGCCGGGGTTCGCTGACCAGGGCGATGAACACCTCTTCCAGGCTGGACTGCCGGGTCGATACGTCGCGCACCATGATCCCCTGCGCGGCCAGATCGCCCAGCAGATGCGCGATGCCGGTGCGTTCCGCCCGCGTGTCGTATTCATAGGTCAGCGCCCGGCCGTCCAGCGACAGCCGCAGGCCCCGGCCGGTCAGTTCGTCGGGGATCATGGTCAAAGGCTCGGACAGTTCGATGGTCAGGGTCTTCTTGCCGAATTCGCCCATCAACTCGTGCGTGGGCTTGACCAGCAGCAGCCGGCCCTTGTTGATGACGCCCACGCGGTCGGCCATTTCCTCGGCCTCTTCCAGGTAATGGGTGGTCAGGATGATGGTCACGCCGTCGCGGCGAAGCTGGTCCACGACCTCCCACATCTCGCGGCGGAGCGCCACGTCCACGCCCGCCGTGGGTTCGTCCAGGAACAAGACCTTGGGCCGGTGCGCCAGCGCCTTGGCGATCAGCACGCGCCGCTTCATGCCGCCGGACAATTCGCGGGTCATGGCGTCGCGCTTGTCCCACAGGGCCAGGCTGCGCAGCACCTTTTCGATATAGGCCTCGTCCGGGCCTTCGCCGTAAAGGCCGCGCGTGAAGCGGACTGCGGTGATCACCTTCTCGAACGGTTCCAGCGCGATTTCCTGGGGCACGAGGCCGATCAGCTTGCGCGCCGCGCGCCAGTCGGTGCGGATGTCGTGCCCGCCCACGCGGACCGTGCCGCCGGTCGGCACCACCAGCCCGCAGATGATCGAGATCAGCGTCGTCTTGCCCGCGCCGTTCGGACCCAGCAGGGCGATGATCTCGCCTTCGTGGATGTCCAGCGACACATCGCTCAGCGCGCGGGTGCCGCTGTCGTATTGCTTGGACAGGTTGTCGATCTGGATGATCGCGGTCATTCGGCAGTCCTTTTCACATGCAGCGCGGGGGCCTGCCGCCGCAGGATCGCGACCAGCGCCACGGCCAGCAGACCGCAGCCCGCCGCCCCGGTCAGGAAGGCCCCCGCATAGCCCAGATGGGCGACCAGGGGCGTCGATGCCAGGGGCGACAGGAACTGCCCCAGGAAAATGGCCGAGGTGATCAGCCCCGACACCAGCCCGCGATAGCGCGCGGGGGCGGCGTTCAGCGCCGTGGTGATGAAGGTCGGCATGCAGAAGCCAAGCCCCGCCCCGATCAGCGCCGCGCCCGCCATCGCCATCGCCAGCCCATGCGCCAGGGCGATCGCGGCGAAACCCAGGGCCAGCATCAGATAGCCCAGGACCGGCGTGGCGATCCGGCCCAGCCGGACCAGGCCCGAGATCACCGACATCACGGCGGCCGAGGCCATCATCGCCCCCATCACCGTGCCCGCATGGCGCGGATCCTCCAGCCCGATTCCCCGCAGGTGATAGGGCAGTTGCGTGGGCACCGCATAGAAGATCACGAAGGTCAGCCCGGCGGCCCCGGCCATGACCCCGGCGACCATCCGCCAGCCGGGATCGGCGGGCAGGTCCGGGGCGGCCGCAGGGCCGCGCGCGGATCCGTGGCGGGGCGGTTCGGGCAGGATGCGCCACAGCAGCGGGAACAGCGGCACGGCCAGGCCATAGATCGCGAACGGCAGCCGGGGATCGCTGGCGGCCAACAGCCCCGCGGTCGTGACGAAAGCCAGCCCGCCCAGGTTGGTCGCGGCCATCTGGTATCCCATCAGCCGCCCGCGCGCCGGACCGTCGAAGTAATCGCCGACCAACGCCGCCTGAGCCGTCATGATCAGCGCCACCCCCAGGCCAAGCGCCAGGCGGCTGGCCAGGATCGTCTCCAGCGTCGGCAGATACAGCCCCGCCGTTCCCGCCACGGCATAGATCGCCAGCCCCCACAGCAGCGGGCGGCGGCGGCCCAGGCGGTCGGCCAGAACCCCGGCCAGCGGCGCCACCACCGCGACCAGCAGCGACGGCGCGGTGATCAGCAGCCGGGTGATGGTGGGCGCCAGCGGATCATCGGCGAAAGCGGACTCCAGCCCCGGCAGGGACGGAGTGATCGTCGCGTTCGACATCACCGTCAGCGTCGCGGCCAGCATCAGCCCCCAGCTGCGCGGATCGGCCAGCAGCCGGTCCATCAGCCGTCGTCCCGGGGGTGATAGGGGCGCGCGCGGCGGGCATCGGCCAGCGCGTCGACCCACCATTCCAGCCGATGCGCAAAGACCGCCATTGCCGCTTCGGCCGCCGCGGCCTCGTTCGGGTCGGTGATATGGCCCAATTCGTCGAACCGCCGCCAGGGCGAGGCGAAACTGACCGTGTCGCGCAGGGTGACCGTGTGCAGTTCCGCCAGGATGATGCGCAGCGCCTCGACCGCGCGCAGCCCGCCCGAAAGGCCGCCATAGCCGATCAGCCCCACCGGCCGCGCCCACCATTCGGCGGTCACGCTGTCGATCAGCGTCTTCAGGTGGCCCGGTTCGGCATGGTTGTATTCGGGGGTCACGATGACGAAGCCGTCCAGATCCGCCATCCGCTGCCGCAGCCGCCCGATGGCCTGGGCATCGCCGGTCTGCACCGGCAGCAGGTCGGGGTCGGCGGGGTCGATCGTCCGCGTGGCGAAGCCCTGCCCCTCAAGCTGGCGGATCACCCAGAAGGCCACCCGGTCGTTGATCCGCCTCTCTCGGATCGACCCGAGGATCACCCCGATGCACTTGCGTTCCGCCATCGCCTGTTCCTTGCGCGCTCTGTAAGGCTTCGGCCCTAAAGACAATCCTCGCGGGCCGAGGACAAGGCTTAAATGCCCCCTCCTGTTCCGGCGCCCCCCATTGCCCTGCCGCGCCCGCCCGTGCAAGAAACCCGCGATGCCGCCGATCAAGGGAAGCCTGCCCATGCCCGCCCGCAGCACGCCGATCCAGGTTTTCCTGGTGTTCCTGAAGCTGGGCCTGACATCCTTCGGCGGGCCGGTGGCCCATCTGGGCTATTTCCGCGACGAGTTCGTGATCCGGCGGCGATGGCTGTCGGATGCGGCCTATGGCGATCTGGTGGCGCTGTGCCAGTTCCTGCCCGGACCGGCCTCAAGCCAGGTGGGCTTTGCCCTGGGGCTGATGCGCGCGGGCTGGGCGGGGGCCGTGGCGGCGTTCCTGGGCTTCACCCTGCCTTCGGCCCTGCTGCTGGCGGGCCTGGCGCTGACCGGGCTGGGCCTGGGCGGCGGCGAGGCCGCGTCGGGCCTTGTCCACGGGCTGAAGATCGTGGCGGTCGCCATTGTCGCCCAGGCCGTCTGGGGCATGGCGCGCAGCCTCTGCCCCGACCGGACGCGGGCGGGCATCGCCCTGGCGGCGGTCCTGGTGCTGATCCTGCTGCCCGGATCGGTGGGCATGATGAGCGCCATCGCCGCAGGCGCGGCGGCGGGGCTGGTCCTGTGCCGCGCGGGCAGCGCCCCGGCCCCGGCGGTCTTCGCGGCCCACATCTCGCGGCGGACGGGACTGGCGGCGCTGACCCTGTTCGCGGCGCTGCTGGCCGCCTTGCCGCTGCTGGCGCCCTGGGGCCAGGGATTCGCCCTGGCCGAGAGCTTTTTCCGCGCCGGGTCGCTGGTCTTCGGCGGCGGCCATGTCGTCCTGCCGCTGCTGGAGGCCGGGACGGTCGCGACCGGCTGGATCGCCCCCGACGCTTTCCTGGCCGGATACGGCCTGGCGCAGGCGGTTCCCGGCCCGCTGTTCACTTTCGCCGCCTGGCTGGGCGCGCTGATGGCCGTTCCGCCCAACGGCGTCGCGGGGGCGGTCATTGCGCTTCTGGCGCTGTTCCTGCCGGGCTTCCTGATCCTGACCGCCGCCCTGCCCTTCTGGGACCGGCTGCGTCGGCAACCGGGCGCGCAGGCGGCGATGGCGGGCGCCAACGCGGCGGTCGTGGGGATCCTGGGTCTGGCGCTCTATGATCCGGTCTTCGTCAGCGCCATCGCGGGCCGGGCCGATTTCGCCCTGGCCCTGACCTGCTTCCTGGCGCTGACCCTGTGGAAGGCTCCGTCCTGGGCGGTGGTGCTGCTGGCGGCGGGGGCGGGGGCGGCGATGTCGCTGGCCGCGTGACTATCCCCGTGCCGCCAACAGGCTTTCGTCCAGGATGTCCAGCGCCTCCTCGAACACTGCGTCCGGGATCGTCAGCGGCGCCAGGAAGCGGACCACGTTGCCGTAGACCCCGCAGGTCAGCAGGATCAGGCCGCGCCTCAACGCCTCTTCCCGGACACGGTTGGTGAAGTCGGGATTGGGGCTGTCACTGCCGGGCAGGGTGAATTCGACCGCGTTCATGAAGCCGGGGCCACGGATGTCGGCGATCTGCGGGATCCGGTCGCGCGCGGCGGCCAGCCGCTGCTTCAGCCGCTGGCCCAGGCGGGTGGCGCGGTCGCAAAGACCCTCGTCCTCGATCACGTCCAGGACGGCATGGGCCGCCGCCACCCCCAGCGGATTGCCCGCATAGGTGCCGCCCAGGCCGCCGGGGTCAGGGCTGTCCATCACTTCGGCCCGGCCCGTGACCGCGCTGATCGGCAGCCCGCCGCCCAGCCCCTTGGCCATGGTCACCAGGTCGGCGGCGACGCCGTGATGCTCCATCGCGAACAGCTTGCCGGTGCGGGCGAAGCCGGTCTGGACCTCGTCCGCGATCAGCAGCATCCCGTGATGGTCGCACAGCGCGCGCAGTTCCGCCATGAAGCCGGGCGGCACCTCGTAGAAGCCGCCTTCGCCCTGCACCGGCTCGACGATGATCGCGGCGACGCGGGCGGGCTCCAGATCGGCCTTGAACAGCTGTTGCAGCGCCTTCAGCGCGTCTTCCTTGCTGACGCCGTGCAGCGGGTTCGGGAAGGGCAGATGCCAGACATCGGGCATCATCGGCCCGAAGCCCGCCTTGTAGGGCTGGACCTTGCCGGTCAGCGCCATGCCCATGAAGGTCCGCCCGTGAAAGCCGCCCGCGAAGCTGACGATGCCGGGACGGCCGGTGTAATGGCGGGCGATCTTGACGGCATTCTCGACCGCCTCGGCCCCGGTGGTGGCGAAGATGGTCTTCTTGTCGAAATCGCCCGGCACAAGCGCGTTCAGACGTTCCGCCAGGGCCACGTAATTCTCGTATGGCACGACCTGGTGGCAGGTATGGGTGAAGCGGTCCAGCTGCGCGCGCACGGCCTGGATCACCTTGGGATGGCGGTGGCCGGTGTTCACCACCGCAATTCCGGCGGCAAAGTCGATATAGCGGTTGCCGTCCCTGTCCCAGATCTCGGCATTCTCGGCGCGGTCGGCATAGATCTGCGTCGTCATGCCCACGCCGCGGGAAATGGCGGCGTTCTTGCGGTCGGTCATGCTGGTCATCGGAATCCCCCCCTGCGGTTCGCGGGATGCTAGCGCAGCGGCCGGGCGCCGAACAGGCCCGGCTTGCGTCCGGCGGCGGGCCGCGCGATGCTTGCCCCAACCAAGGAGGTTCCCGATGCCTTTCGCCCGAACGATCGCCGGCCTTGCCGCCATCGCCAGCCTTGCCGCCTGCCAGGACGCGGGCGAACGGTCGGTGGCCATGCTGCAGCCCGGCAGCAGCTTCACCGTCGCCCGCATCGACGGCGCCCCCGCCCCCGCAGGCGTCACGCTGGACGTGGGCGCGGATGGACGCGTCAGCGGCCGCGCGCCCTGCAACCGCTACAGCGGCCAGTTGACCGAAAGCGGCGGGGCGATGGCCGTCAGCGGCATGGTGATGACGCGCATGGCCTGCGTCGAGGCCGATCGCAACCTGGCCGAGACGCGCTTCGCCACCGCCCTGAGCAGCATCACCGCCGCGCGCAGCACGGCGGACGGCATTGCCCTGATCGACCCCGAGGGCAAGGTCCGCATCGCCCTGATCCCGTCCAGCGGCACCTGACCCGGTGTTCCCGATCCGCGACCACAACCCGTCGCAGCAAACCCCCTGGGTCACCTATGGGCTGATCGCGGCCAATATCGCGCTGTTCCTGCTGACCTTGCCCCTGACAGGAGACGAGATGCTGTGGGCGCGGCTGGCGCTCTATCCCCTGGCGGTGACGCATGGCGAACTGCTGTGGGGCCTGCTGACGCATATGTTCCTGCATGGCGGAATCCTGCATCTTGCGGGCAACATGCTGTTCCTGTGGATCTTCGGCGACAACATGGAGGAACAGCTGGGCCATGTCGGCTTTCTGGCCTTCTACCTGACAGCGGGTCTTGCGGCGGCGGCGGCGCAGACCCTGGCCGAGCCGCTGTCGCCCATTCCGATGGTCGGCGCATCGGGGGCGATCGCCGGGGTGATGGGCGGCTATCTGCTGCTGTTTCCCCGGGCAAAGGTCGATATCGTCGCGATCTTCATCGTCTTCTTCAAGGTCTTCACCCTGCCCGCCTGGATCGTCCTGGGCGTCTGGCTGGCGATCCAGATCTTCGGCGGCTATTCCTCGCCCGGCGATCAGGGCGGGGTGGCCTATTGGGCCCATGCCGGAGGCTTCGTGGCCGGGGCGCTGCTGGCCCTGCCCCGCTTCCTGCGGCTGGGCGGTCCGGGGTTCTGGGCGCGCACCCATGGCCACCCGCCCCACCCCGAGGCCGTCTATGCCCCGACCCGCATCCCGCCGGTCGGGCGCTAGGGTTTGACGCCGACGCTCATGTGCCGCTTGCGGCCGAAGCCGGGGCGGCGCTCGACCCGGAACCCGGCCTCGGCCAGGGCGCGCCGCACCCCGCCCGCCGCCGTATAGGTGGCGAAGCTGCCCCCCGGCGCGGTGCAGCGCCCGACATGCGCCATGATCTCGTCGCGCCACATCTCGGGGTTCTTGGCAGGCGAAAAGCCGTCCAGGAACCAGGCATCCGCCCGACCCTGCCACGCGGGCAGGGTCCGCGCCACGTCGCCGATCCGCAGATGCAGTTCCACCTGCCCCACGCGGATCACCTCGCCGCCCCAGCCCGCGCGCAACTGCGCCGCCAGATCGGCCAGTTCGGGGAAGGCCGCATGGGCCTGTTCCAGTTGCGCAACGGTCATCGGCCAGGCCTCGAAACTGGTCATCACCACCGGCACCGCCGCCACCTGCGCCAGCGCCAGGCAGTTCAGCCCGGTCCCGAAGCCCAGTTCCGCCACATGGAACCCAGGTCGCAGCCGCGCGGGCAGCGCATTGCCGTCCAGGAAGACGTGCCGGGTCTCGGCCAGCCCGCCCGCAAGGCTGAAATAGGGATCGTCGAAACGGGTGGACACCGGCACGCCGCCCTCGCGCCAGTCAAGCTGCGGGTGGCGGGCGGGATCGGGATCGGGTAACGCGCTCATGACGGCAGCTAGGGGAAAGGCAGGGGCCTTGACAAGCGTCACGATCATCGGCGGCGGCATCTTCGGCCTGGCCTGCGCGTGGGAGATGACCCGGCGCGGCGCCCCCGTCCGCCTGTTCGAGGCCGCGCGGATCGGCGCCGGATCCTCGGGCGGTCATGTCGGCGCCCTAGCCCCGCACGCGCCGGAAAACTGGAACGCCAAGAAGCAGTTCCAGCTGGACAGCCTGCTGATGGCCCCAGCCTTTTGGGCGCCGGTCGAGGCCGCCTCGGGCCTGCCCAGCGGCTATGCCCGCACCGGCCGCCTGCAACCCGTCGCCGCCGACCGCCTGCAAGACCGCATCGCCGCCGCCGCCGCCCGCTGGCCTGACGGCTGCGCCCTGCGGCTGACCGACACGCCGGGGGGGGAGCTGATCCCCGACAGCCCCTCGGGCCTGTGGCTGTTCGACGGATTGACCGCGCGCCTGTCCCCTCGCGCGGCGGGCGCGGCGCTGGCCGTCGCAATCCGCAACCGGGGCGGAGAGATCATCGAAGGCAGCGAACCCGGCCCTCTGCCCGGCCTGGTCCTCTGGGCGACCGGCACGCCAGGCCTGGCGGATCTGACCCGCGCCCTGGGCCGCCCGATCGGCAAGGGCGTCAAGGGCCAGTCGGCGCTGTTGCGCCACGCCGCCCCCGACGCGCCGCAGGTCTTCGCCGACGGGCTGCATATCGTGCCCCATGCGGACGGAACGGTGGCGGTCGGATCAACCTCGGAAAACGACTACGCCCACCTGGACCCCGACGACCGGATCGACGCCCTGATCAACAGGGCGCGCGCCCTGTGCCCGCAGCTTCGCGACGCCCCGGTGATCGACCGATGGGCGGGCGCCCGGCCCCGCGCGCAAAGCCGCGCCCCGATCTTGGGACCGTGGCCGGGCCGACCGGGTCACTTCGTCGCCAATGGCGGCTTCAAGATCGGCTTCGGCATGGCCCCCAAAATCGCCCAAGTCATGGCCGACCTGATCCTGGACGGCCGGGACAGGATCCCGGAGGGCTTCCGCCTGTAATCTGCTTTGGACCTCAAATATCCTCTGGGGGTCCGGGGGGCGAAGCGCCCCCCGGCTTCGCCTGCCGTCAGGCAGGCAGCGGCGACACGCCGATCAGCAGCGGATGCAGATGCAGCAGCGCCGCCCAGATCACCACCGCCAGCACCACCCGCTGCCAGGTCACGCGGAACGCCCCCGGCAGGCCGGACCGCGCCACGCCCGACAGCGCAAAGACCAGCATCCCGCCGAAGAAGATCGCATGGGCCAGATCGCCGTTCGCGACCAGATGCGCGCCTGCCCACAGGGTAAAGGCCGCAATCAGCCCCGACATGCCGACCGCCAGGGCGGCGACCAGGATCGCCAGCGGCATGGCGATATTGACCAGCCAGCGGCTCCACAGGGGCTGGTCCCACAGATGGACATAGGGCGCGCGTCCCGCAGACAGGATCAGCCAGTACAAAAGCCCGATCGACAGCAGGCTGAACGCCGCCAGATAGCCGCGCCGCCCCAGCCTCGCCACCAGCCAGCCGCGCGGGCCGGGCAGCGCCGGGATCATGTGCGCGCCCAGAAAACAGGCCCAAGCGGCCAGATATTCGCCCCATCCACTCATTCCCCTCATCTAGCGGCTTGCGGGCGGAACCGCCAGCGGGTGAAACTGCGGCAAAAAGGACGCGCCCATGACAACCCGACTGGATCACGCCTTTCAGGCCATCGACGCCGCCAATGCCCGGGATCCGAACCTGGAGGACGGCAAGCCCGCCAACCTGCTTTACGGCCAGCGAATGACCGAGCAGCAGCAGCACCTGTTTCCCGACGCCTCGGACGCGCTGCGGATCGCCTGCCGGGGCCAGCATATCGAACGCTGGCTGCTGCCGCGCGATGCCTATCCGATGGACCGGGCGGGCTATCTGCAATGGCGCCAGGAACAGGGCCGCCGACACGCCGACCGCATCGCCGGGATCATGGCCGACGCGGGCTACGCGGAAGACGACATCGCCCAGGCCCGCAAGATGCTGACCAAGCAGGGACTCAAGCGCGACGATCAGGTGCAGGCGCTGGAGGACGTGATCTGCTTCACCTTCATCCGCTGGTATCTGGGCGATTTCATGGCCGAGCATGCCGACAAGAACCTCCCGAAGATCATCGAGAAGACCGCCCGGAAAATGTCGCCCGAAGGCCGCGCCCGCGCGCTGCGGGAATTTCCCATGCCGGACGAACTGGCCTTGTATTTCCGGCAATGAAGGCCGTCATCGTCTCTCATGGCCAGCCCGGCGATCCCGGCCCGCAGCAGCGGGCCGTCGAGGATCTGGCCGCCCGTGTTGCCGCCTGCGATCCCGGCTGCGCGGTCGCGGGCGCGACCTTGGCGATGCCCGGCGCGCTGGCGGCGGTGGCGGATGACGACAGCCTGATCTATCCGATGTTCATGGCCGAGGGCTGGTTCACCCGCACCGAACTGCCCCGACGGCTGGCTCAGGCGGGTGCAGGCGCCACGCTGGTTCTGCGCCCCTTCGGCACCGATCCGGCCCTGCCCGGTCTGATCGTGTCCCAGGCCCGTGCCGCAGCCGCGACCCAAGGCTGGTCATCGCAGGACACGGTGCTGCTGCTGACGGCGCATGGATCGCAGCGGTCGCAGGCGTCCTTCACCATCACCACCGCGCTTGCCGAAACCGTCGCCCCGCATTTCGCCCGCGTTGTCACCGGCTTTGTCGAACAAGAGCCCTTCATAGCCGATGCCGCGCGGGGGCTGGCGCGCGCGGTCAGCCTGCCGCTGTTCGCGCTGCGGGCGGACCATGTCCTGGACGACCTGCCTGCGGCGCTGGATCAGGCGGGGTTCACCGGCCCGCGCCTGCCCCCCATCGGCCTTGCGCCCGAGGTGCCGGGCCTGATCGCCGCCAGCCTGCGCGCGGCGCTATGACGAACGCGCGTAATAGGCGTAACCGGCGACCTCGGTGAAGCCCAGCCGGTTCCAGGTCGCCCATGCGCCCGCATTGTCCCGACTGACGGCCAGGCCGATGCGGATCGCGCCCTGCCCGGCAGCCCAGATCGCCGCCTGGCGAACCATCCAGCCCGCCATGCCCCGGCGGCGAAAGGCGGGCAGAATCTCGACGGCATGGACCATGACCACATCGCCATGGATCGCCGCGAAGGCCGCCCCTGCCGCACGGTCATCCATGCGCCCCAGAATCGCGGTCTTCGGCCCCGCCACCCGGTCCATCACCGCCTGCCGCGCCGGATTGATGTTTCCCGCCGACCAGATGTCGCGCTGAATGGCCAGCGGCGGCCAGACCGCGAAGGTGGTCACGGGGGGAATCGGATCGCCCGTCAGCGCGGCGACCGGCGCCTGCATGATCGCGGTAGGGGAATCCCGCCGGTATCCGGCAGCGGCCAGGGCATCGGCCAGGGCGGTGTCGCTGTCCGGCACACGGAACATCGGCTGCTGGCCCCAGCCCCGATGGATCGCCTCGACCCCGGCAAAGTCGTCGGGCGACCATGCGCCCATCGCACGCGCCGAACTGACCCGCCCGCCCGCCCCCAGGCCACGGCCCACGCGGAACCCCCCGGCATCCGCGTGATCGGCGGCGGGCCAGGTTTTTTCGAACGCCTGGGCCAGGGCGGTGTCCATCACAGGCCCAGCCGGTCTTTCAGCGCCGCCATCGCCTGGGCGACGCGATCCGCGTCAAGGCCGCGCACCACCAGGTTCGTGCCCCAGCCGGACTGGTCCTGGAAAGGATAGGATCCCAGCGACAGGTCGGGAAAGCCGTCGGCGACGGCCTTCAGATCCTCGGCCACGTCGCTTTCGCCGCGCCGCACCTCGACGCTTTGGGACTGGACGGGGCGCCCGCCCGACAGGCGCGGGATCAGCCAGTCCACCATGCCCCGGAACACCTCGGGCACGCCCGCCATCACATGGGTGTTGCCGATGGAAAAGCCCGGCGCCCCCGACACCGCGTTGTCGATCAGCGTGGCCCCGACCGGGATGCGCGCCATGCGCAGGCGGTTTTCGGTCAGCTCGGTTCCCATCCGGTCGCAGCGGGCTTGCAGGATCGCGCGCGCCTGGGGATGGATCTCGACCGTGGTGCCATGGGCAGCGGCCACGGCATCGGCGGTGATGTCGTCATGGGTCGGCCCGATCCCGCCCGATGTGAACAGCAGATCGTAATCCCCGCCCAGGCTGCCGTCCAGGGCGCGGATCGCCGCGACGATGCGGTCGTGATCGTCGGCCACGACGCGGATTTCGCGCAGGTCGAAGCCGGTCGCGGACAGCACCTGGGCCAGGTGATGGGCATTGCCCTCGCGCGTACGGCCCGACAGGATTTCGTCCCCGATCACCAGGATCGCCGCCGTCGGATTGTCGGATTGCATCGTTTCGTCCCCTGAAACCTGTGCTTGCCTGCATCTATGCGCACGCGCGGGGCTGGAACAAGGGATCATCCGGGTCTATCTATGCGGCCAGACGAAAGGATCACCGATGGACCAGAGCCATATCACCAAGGAAGGCATCCGCATCCACGCGCGAGAGGATTTTGCGGGAATGCGCAAGGCCGGGGCCGTCGCGTCGCAGATCCTGGACGAGGTGGGGCCGCTGGTCCGGCCGGGCGTCACCACCGGCGCGCTTGACGATTTCATCACCCGCCGGGTGACGGAACTGGGCGTCACCTCCGCCACCATCGGCTATCGCGGCTATGAACATGCCAGCTGCATCAGCGTGAACCATGTCGTCTGCCACGGCATTCCGGGCGACAAGGTGCTGGCCAATGGCGACATCCTGAACATCGACGTGACGGTGATCGTCGACGGCTGGTATGGCGACACCAGCCGCATGTATGTGGCGGGCAAGGCGCCGATCAAGGCCAAGCGGCTGATCCAGGTCACGCATGACGCGCTGATGAAGGGAATCGAGGCCGTGCGCCCCGGCGCCACCTTCGGCGACATCGGCGCCGCGATCCAGTCCTATGCCGAAGGGCGCGGCATGTCGGTGGTGCGCGACTTCTGCGGCCATGGGCTGGGCCGGGTCTTCCACGCGCCGCCGAACGTGCTGCATTTCGGCCGCCCCGGCAAAGGCCCGGTGCTGGAGGAAGGCATGTTCTTCACCATCGAACCCATGATCAACCTGGGCCGCCCGGAAACCAAGGTTCTGGCCGACGACTGGACCGCCGTGACCCGCGACAAGTCTCTGTCGGCGCAGTTCGAACATGCCATCGGCGTGACGGCGACGGGCTGCGAGATCTTCACGACCTCGGACAAGTTCTTCCCCGACCTGGACTGAGCGGCGGCGCGGCCGCCCGGGATCCGGCGTCAGGCCGGATCCGGCCTGACCCGCATCACCGCGCAATACAGCGCGGGCACGAAGACCAGCGTGATCAGCGTCCCCGCGATGATGCCGCCCATCATCGAAAAGGCCATCGGTCCCCAGAACACCTGGCGAGAAATCGGGATCAGCGCCAGCGATGCCGCAGCCGCCGTCAGCAGGATCGGCCGGGCGCGGCTGTCGGACGCCTCGAACACGGCCTGCCACGGGCTGCGGCCCTTGTGCAGCAGTTCCTGGATCTCATGGACCAGGATCACCGAGTTGCGGATCAGGATGCCGATCAGCGCCAGGATCCCCAGGATCGCGACAAAGCCCATCGGCACGCCGAAGGGCACCAGCACCGCGACCACCCCGATCAGGCCCAGCGGCGCGGCGGCAAAGACGATCAGCGACAGCCGGAAGCTTTGCATCTGTGCCATCACCAGCAGCGCCATGATCAGCAGCATGACGGGCACCACCGCGGCGATGGGTTCCTGGCTGTCGGCCGAAGTCTCGACCGTGCCGCCCACGGTGATGGTCACGTCGGGCGGCAGGCCAGCCTGGAATTCCGCCACCGCCGGGGCCAGGGCGTCGACCAGGGTCGCGGGCTGGTCCTTGGTGGACACCGCCGCCTTGACGGTCACGGTCGGCAGGCCGTTGCGCTGCGCGATCAGCGGCTGTTCGGTGACGTAATCCAGCGTCACGATCGAGACCAGCGGCGTGCCCTCTCCGTTGGGCAGGCGGATTTGCAGGTTGCGGATCGATTCGATCGAGGTGCGGTCGTCCGCCTCGCCTCGCCCGACCACGTCGATCAGGAAGATGTCGTCGCGAAGCTGGGTGATCGTCGTGCCCGAGAACAGCGCCGACAGGGTTTCGGCGACCTCTTGCGTGGTGACGCCCAGACGGCGCGCCTGGTCCTGGTCGATTTCCAGGCGCACCGCCCGCGCCGGTTCGTTCCAGTCCATCGAGATGTCGCGCAGGCGCGGCTCTTTCGCCAGCACGGCGGCAAGGTCGCGCGCGGCGTCGCGGGCGGCGTCGGGATCGGGGGCGCTGATGCGGTACTGCACGGGCTTGCCGACCGGAGGGCCGATTTCCAGGTTCTTGACATAGATGTCGACCCCCGCGAAATCCTGCGCCGCCCGGTCCATCAGCAGCGCCTTCAGCCGGTCGCGCGCGGCCAGATCCGGGGTCTGGATGACGATCTGGCCCATATACGGCCCTGGCGTCGGCACATCCATCGCCAGCACGAAGCGCGGCGCCCCGCTGCCGACATAGGATGTCCAGAACAGCACGTCGTCATTGCCGGCCAGGATCTGTTCCAGCCGGTCCATGTCCGCGCGCGTCTTGGCGATCGACGCGTTCTGGCGTTCCGCGATGTCGACCAGGATCTCGGTCCGGTCCGAGGTCGGGAAGAACTGCTGTTCGACGAAGCGCATCCCCCAGACGGACAGCGCGAACAGGGCCAGCGTGACCGCGATCACGATCCATTTGTGATGCATGGACCACAGCAGCAGCCCGTGAAAGCGGCGGCGCAGCCAGCCGGGCCGGGGTTCGTGGTGGACCGCATGGGGGCGCAGCAGGGTCACGCCCAACAGCGGCGCGAACAGCACCGCCACGATCCAGGACACGACCAGCGACACCGCGATGACCACGAACAGCGAAAAGGTGAATTCCCCCGCCGCCGAACTGTTCAGCCCGATGGGAATGAAGCCCGCCACCGTGACCAGCGTTCCGGTCAGCATCGGGAAGGCGATCGAGGTCCAGGCATAGCTGGCCGCGCTTTCCAGCGATTCGCCGATTTCCAGGCGCGATATCATCGTCTCGATGGCGATCATCGCGTCGTCGACCAAGAGGCCAAGCGCGATGATCAGCGCCCCCAGCGAGATGCGCTGCAAGGTGATGCCGTACAGTTCCAGGATCACGAAGGTAATCGCCAGCACCAGCGGGATGGTCAGCGTCACGACGAAACCGGCGCGGAAGCCCAGGCTGACGAAGCTGACGACCAGCACGATCAGCACGGCCTCGGCCAGCGCCTTCACGAAATGGCCGACCGCGTGATCGACCACCTGCGGCTGATCGGCGACCTTGGCCATTTCGATCCCGATGGGCAGCCCGGCCGCGACGCGCTCCATCAGCGCGTCCAGTTCCTTGCCGAATTCCAGGATGTTCTCGCCGTCGCGCATCCCGACCTGCAAGCCGATGGCGGGCTTGCCGTTGTATCGGAACAGCGATTGCGGCGGATCCTCGTAGCCTCGGGTGACGGTGGCCACGTCGCCCAGGTTGAAGAACCGTTCCCCAACCCGCAGGTTGACGGCGGCGATGGACTGGGCGTCTGCGAACTGCCCGCCGACGCGGACCAGCACCTGTTCCGGTCCCGCCTGGATCACCCCCGAGGGCAGGATGGCGTTCTGTTGGGCCAGCGTGGCGATCACCTGCTGCTGGTTGAGACCCAGGGCCGCCAGCCGCGCGGCCGAGAATTCCAGGAAGATCTGCTCTTTCTGTTCGCCCAGCAGTTCGGTCTTGCCGGCGGCGTCCAGCCCCGCCACCTGCTTGCGGATGCGTTCCACCCGGTCGCGCAATTCGCGCGGGCTGTATCCGTCGGCGGTGAAGGCATAGATGTTGCCGAACACATCGCCGAAATCGTCGTTGAACTGGAAGCCCGCGAATTCCTGCGGGAATTCGGGGCGGATGTCGGACATCATCTCGCGCACGCGCTTCCAGATCTCGGGCACCTTGGGGCCGCGCGTGGTGGGCAGCAGTTCCAGATAGACGACCGCCTGGCCCGGCATGGTGACGGATCGGGTGAAGTAAAGCTCGTCCAGTTCCTCGAGCTTCTTTTCGATGCGCGTGGTGACCTGGGTCAGCGTCTCGTCCACCGTGGCGCCGGGCAGGGCGGCGCTGATCACCATGATCTTGATAGTGAAGTTCGGGTCTTCCTCTCGCCCCAGGTTGTTATAGCTGAGCGTCCCCGCCACCAGCGAGACGATCAGCAGGAACCACACGAAGCTGCGATGGTTCAGCGCCCAGTCGGACAGGTTGAAACGCTTCACGGATGGACCCTTTCGCCGACGGCCTGGCCGTCGGTCAGCGAATTGACGCCTCGGATCACCACCTCGTCGCCGGGGGACAGTCCCGCGCCGATCAGGACGCGGCCCTGGAAGGCGCCGCTGGGGGTGACGGGAACCGCCTCGACATGGGCGCCGCCCTCGGTTCGGATCACGCGCCAGACATGGGGGGCGCCGTCGCGCAGGAAGATCGCCGCCTGGGACAGCATAAGCGCGGGTTCGCTGGCGCTGCCCAGCCGCGCGCGGATCAGTGCGCCCAGGCGGAACGGCGCGTCGGGCGGCAGGGTCAGGTACAGCCTGCGGGTGCGGGTCGCCATGTCGGCCACGGGGTCGATCCGGTCCAGCACGGCCTGCACCTGGCGGTCGGGGTCGGTGCGCTGCCACAGGGTGAAGACGGCATCGTCGGGAAGGCCCGCAAGCGCCGATTCGGGCAGGTCGATCACCGCCTCGCGCTGGTCTTCCGCCGACAGTTGCAGGACCGGCGTTCCCGCGCCCAGCACGCTGCCGGGGGCCTCGTAAACCGCGCTGACGACGCCCGAAAACGGCGCGGTCATCCGGGCATACCCTTGGGAATCGCGCGCCTGCACCAAGGCAGACCTCGCCTGTTCAGCCCCGGCCTCGGCTGCGGTGGCGGCGCGTTGGGCCTGTTCCAGTTGCGCCGCGCTGGCGACGTTGCGGGCCGCCAGGGCCTCGACCCGTTCCAGCGTCAGGCGGGCGGTGTCGCGCTGAACCTCGGCCGCGGCCAGGGCGGCCTCGGCGGCGCGGGTGGTCGCCTCCAGATCCTCGGCCGCAAGGTTCGCCAGAACGTCGCCCTGCCGGACCCGGTCGCCCAGATCGACGGGGCGCGACACCATCCGGCCCAACGTCTGGAACGCCATCGTCACCTGCGTGCGCGACGCCACCACGCCGGGGATCCACCGCGCGTCCTGGCCGCGATCCTCGACGATCTCGGACACGACGGGACGGATCGGGGCGGCATTTTCGGCATAAGAGCTGAAATCCAGCCATCGGGGCAGATCCAGCGCCCCGGCGGGCGCGGCCAGGACCAGGAAGAAGGCGGCAAGCGGGACTGTCGGCCGGATCATGGCAAGACCTTGGCCTGCTGGACCTGCCGTCCGGGATAAAGAAGCTGAGAACCCGCGCCGACCACCATATCCCCCGCAGCGATCCCGTCCGAAAGATAGACCAGGCCGTCGGCGAACTGTGCGATGGTCACGGGCACCAGGCTGACGCGGCTGTCGTCATCGACGCGCCAGACGGCGGGCCTGTCGCCGTCGCGCATCAGCGCCGTCCAGGGCACCGCGATGCCCCGGTCCACGGCGATATCCACATGCCCCCGCACCGCCGCCCCCAGCAGCGCGGTATCGGCGGCCACATCGTCGATTCGGACCCGCATCGCCACCGTCCCCGAGGCCGGGTCGACCAGCGGCGAAATCTCGGACACGGTGCCCCGCATCTGGGGGCGGTCGATGTCCAGGGTGTCCAGCCGCACCACCGTGCCCATCGCGCTGTCCAGGGCGGGATGGTCGGGGGCGTTGAACACGGCCTCCAGCCCGTCCAGCGTGGCCAGGGTCAGGACCGCCTGCGCGGCGCCCACGACCAGGCCGGGGGCCATGTCGCGGGCCGTGACGACCGCATCCTGAGGCGCCCGCATCACCGTATCCTCGACCGCGCGGCGGGCCTGGTCCAGGGTGCTTTCAGCGCGTTCGACAGAGCCTTGGGCCTCGGACAGGGCGCGCAGGGCGTCGTCGCGGGCGGCGCGGGTGCCGACGCCGCGTGCCAGCAGGGCATTGGCCCGTTCGCTGGCCAGGCGGGCTTGCGCCAGTCCCGCGCGGGCGGCATCCAGACCCGCCTGGGCCACATGCAGGGCCTGATCCTGCTGGACCGAATCCAGGCGCGCCAGTTCCTGGCCCTCGGTCACGCGGTCGCCTTCGTCCACCAGCACGCGGGTCACGCGTCCGGGCTGGCGAAAGCTCATCTGCACGCTGTCGGCGGCGGTCAGGCTGCCCGACAGTTGCAGGTCGATCTGCACCGGCTGCTCGCGGGCCGCGACCATCTCGACACGCAACAGGGCATTTTGCGCAACTGCCGGAAAAGCCGACAATCCCGCAACCGCAATACCCCATGCCAACCGCCAGATGCCCATCAAATGCCCTATCGAAATATGACATGTCTGCTTTACAATCGGCGCCAAGGGAAGCCCCCTGCCTTTACGTCACCGCGGCCTTCTGCCGAAACTTTTCATCATCCCAGATGCCGTCGCGCAACACGCGGGCCAGCGTGTCGACCGCCCGTTCCACATCGTCCAGGTCGTTATACAGCGGCGCGAAGCCGAAACGCAGCACGTCCGGGGCGCGGAAATCGCCCACCACGCCCGCCGCGATCAGCGCCTGCATGACCGCATAGGCCTGGGGATGGCGAAAGCCGATCTGCGACCCGCGCCGGGCCGGATCACGCGGCGAGTTCAGCGTCACGTCCGGGCAGCGGGCCTCGACCCCGGCGACGAAGGCCTGGGTCAGGTCGATGGACCGCGCGCGCAGATCGGCCAGGCCGACCCCCTCCCAGACATCCAGGGCGGCATCCAGCGCGGTCAGCGCGATCACCGGAGGGGTGCCGACGCGCATCCGCTCGATCCCCGACGCCGGGCGATAGTCCAAGTCGAAGGCGAAGGGCGCGTCATGGCCCATCCAGCCTTGCAGGATCGGCTGGGCGGCATCGGCATGGCGCGGATGGGTCCAGATGAAGGCGGGCGCCCCCGGCCCGCCGTTCAGGTATTTATAGGTGCAGCCCACCGCGAAATCGGCATCCGCGCCGGTCAGGTCCACATCCACCGCCCCCGCCGAATGCGCCAGATCCCAGACCGCCAGGGCGCCCGCCTGATGCGCACGGGCGGTCAGCGCGGCCATGTCGTGGCGCCGCCCGGTGCGGTAATCCACTTCGGTCAGCATCAGGACGGCCAAGTCGGGGGTGATCGCGGCCTCGACATCCTCGGGCGGGACCACGCGCAATTCGGCCCCGACCGCCTGGGCCAGGCCCTGCGCGACATAGAGATCCGACGGGAAATTGCCGCTGTCCGACAGGATCACCCGACGGCCGGGGCGCAGCCGCAACGCGGCGCTGAGCGCCTGGAACACCTTGATCGACAGTGTGTCGCCCATCACCACCTGCCCCGGCCCCGCGCCGATCAGCCGGGCAATGCGGTCGCCGACGCGGCGCGGCTGGACATACCAGCCCGCCTTGTTCCAGCCGGTGATCAGCATCTCGGACCATTCGTCGGCCATCATCCGGGCCACGCGGTCCCTGGCCGCCACCGGCATCGGTCCCAGCGAATTTCCGTCCAGATAGGTGATGCCCTGCGGCAGGTGGAAGGCGCGACGGGTGGCGGCGAAATCGGTCATGGTCCTCTCCCTCTTGACCGCAGGCTAGCAGCAGCCTTTGCTGCGCGAAAGAGAGGGCAGGATGCTGTATCACGTCACCGATTGGGACGACGCCTATGCCAATACCGTCCATATTCCGCAGGGCGAGGGCTTCTTTGCCCGCTGGCAGGACGCCTCCGCCCGATTCCGCGACGCCCACCCGCCCCAGGCCCTGGGCCGGGGCCACCTGTTCCGCCCCAATGGACCCGCGCGGGGCCTGATGGTCTTCGTCCACGGCGGCTACTGGATGGAAACGACGCCCGATCTGTGGTCGCATCTGGCGGAGGCCGCCTTGGCGCGCGGCTGGGCGGCGGCCCTGCCCGGTTATACCCTGGCGCCCCAGGCCCGGATCGCGCAGATGGTGCATCAGGTCGCCGCCGCCATCGCCGAGGCCGCCGGGCGCATCGGCGGGCCCATCGTCCTGACCGGCCATTCGGCGGGCGGGCATCTGGCCGCGCGGATGATCTGCGACGACGCCACCCTGCCCGATTCGGTGGCGGCGCGGGTGACGGGATGCGTCCCGATTTCGCCCATTTCGGACCTGCGCCCGCTGCTGCGCACGGCGATGAACGACAGGCTGCGGCTGGATCCGGCGCAGGCGGCATCCGAAAGCCCGGCCCTGCTGACGCCCCGCCCCGGCGTTCCCGTCACGACCTGGGTCGGCGGGATGGAGCGGCCGGAATTCCTCCGCCAAGCCCGGCTGTTGGCCGACATCTGGGCGGGCCTGGGCAGCGCAACCGACTGTGTGGTCGAACCGGGACGCCACCATTTCGACGTGATCGAGGGGTTGGAGCGGCCGGACAGCCCGCTGATGGACCGCCTGCTCAGCCCGTGAAATCCGCCAGCGTCGCCCCGGTCAGGTCCAGCAGCACCTGCGGGACGATGGCGAAGATGTGGCGTGGCGTGCCCGCAGCCGCCCAGACGCGGTCGAATTCCAGCAGGCGCGGGTCGAAGAAGGCGGCCACCGGCTTCAGATGCCCGACCGGGGCCACGCCGCCGATGGCGAAGCCGGTTTCCTCGCGGATCAGGGCGGCGTCGGCCTTGCCCAGGGGCTGGCCCGCGACCGCCGTCGCCTTTGCCGGATCGACACGGTTGCCGCCTGCGGTCAGGAACAGGACCGCATGGCCGGACGCCTCGCCCCGGAAGATGATCGACTTGGCGATCTGGTCCACCTGGCAGCCCGCCGCCTGCGCGGCCTCGGCCGCGGTGCGGGTGCTGTCCGCCATCTCCAGGATCTCCACCGCGACGCCCGCCCCGTCAAGGGCGGCCCTGACCCGCGCCAGGCTCTTGCTCATGTCCCATGTCCCCCTGCGCCAGGCGTCTTGCGCTTTGGCGCCAGCCGTGTTGTTGCAGGACCGATCATCATGGAGGCCCGCATGAACGTCTATACCCTTCTGGTCGAGGTGGGCCGCAGCAAGGACGACGGCCTGCCCGCCGGATCGACCGGCGCGGCGCTGATCTGCTATGCTGCGGGCGGGGACGAGGCCGAGGCGGTGCGTGAAACCGTCGCCATCCTGAAACAGGCGGATCTGGCGCCGCTGGACGTGACCGGCTACGGCACGCTGGAAGAACGGCTGGCCGAGGGGCACGAGATCGACGCGGACGAACGCGCCCTGATGCAGCGTGCCCTGGACGAAAACTCGGTCATCATCGCGCAGATGCAGCCCTTCTTCAAAGGCTGCGAGGGCGACGCTGACGACATGCTGCATTAGCCCGCGCGGGCCTACCCAAGGCGGACCGGGTTTGTTACGCTGCTTCACAACAACAATCGAAGCAGTCACGAACAGGCGATCCCCATGAGCTTTTCCCGCATCTTCCTGACCACCGCCCTGGTGGGCGCGCTGGCGTCCTGCGCCACGCCGATGAACCGCGCGCCCGGCGGCATGTCGGGCGGCGGTCCCGTCACCCCCGCGCCGATCCCCGCCGCATCCGCCGGGGACGAGGCCGGGCTGCAACGCTTCGTGCAGTCCTTCCGGCCCCGCGCGCTCGCCTCGGGCGTGTCGCCCGCGACCTATGACCGGGCCATGCGCATAGCCCGCTACAACCCCGACGTGATCCGCCTCGACCGCAAGCAGGCCGAGTTCAGCCGCCCCGTCTGGCTGTATCTGGACAGCGCCGTGTCGGACGTGCGCGTCACCACCGGGCGGCAAAAGGCCGCGCAACTGTCGGGCACCCTGTCGGCGATCGAGGCGCGCTATGGCGTCCCGCGCGAGATCGTGCTGGCCGTCTGGGGAATGGAATCGAATTTCGGCGCCAATCGCGGCAAGATGCAGATCATCCCGTCGCTGGCGACGCTGGCCTATGACGGCCGCCGGGGCGAGATGTTCCAGAACCAGCTGATCGCCGCGCTGCGGATCCTGCAAGCGGGCGATACCGATCCCGAACACATGCTGGGTTCCTGGGCGGGCGCGATGGGCCATACCCAGTTCATGCCCACCTCCTATCTGGATTACGCGGTCGATTTCACCGGCGACGGCCGCCGCGACATCTGGTCCGAGGATCCGACCGATTCGCTGGCCTCGACGGCGAACTATCTTCGCCGCAACGGCTGGGTGCCGGGCCAGCCCTGGGGGGCCGAGGTGCAGCTGCCGCCGGGCTTCAACATGGGGCTGATCGGCAAGGGCACACGGCGGTCGGACTGGGCCGCGCAAGGCGTGCGCCGGATCGGCGGCGGCGCGCTGCCGGGCGGCAACGGGTCGATCATCATGCCGGCCGGCGCGAACGGTCCGGCCTTCCTGATCCTGGACAATTTCCGGTCGATCCTGCGCTACAACAATTCCGACAACTACGCGCTTGGCGTAGCCTTCCTGGGCGAACGCATCGCCGGGCGTCCGGGCATCCAGGGTTCGTGGCCTAGGAACGACCGCCCGCTGTCCACGGGCGAGCGGCAGGAAATCCAGCAGCGCCTGCGCGCCAAGGGCTTCTACCAGGGCGAGATCGACGGGCTGTTCGGCTCGGCCACGATGGAGTCGGTCGCGGCCTACCAGCGGTCCATCGGCGTGACCCCAGACGGCTATCCGACTTCGATCCTGCTGGGGCAGCTGCGGCGGTGAGGGATAACGGGGCGTCCGGGAGGGCGCCCTTTTTCTGTGGTCGTTCCGAGCCCTTACCGGACGTTCCAGAGCCCCGTATGTCGTCCTAAACCACATCGAGCCAAGGACAAACTGAATGCGCCCGACCAACGTTCTTGTAGTAGCGTTCGTTGCTGGCTGCTCGCCCGAGTCACATCGTGCAACCGCGTCACTCCCTTATGGAGGTGAAGTGGAAATGAGCGTCCGCGGTATGTGGAGCTTGCAGAGTGACTGGCATCGCTCTCTGCTTGTAAGTGGACCCAAGGGCAGTGAAGAGATCGAATTACAAACAGATACCGGCTGGTGGCGGGGGTCGAACCTCTATGCCCACAAGTCAGGGGTTTATGTTCTTCATGAAGGACAAGGAGGCTGCATATACTTCACTATAAGCCCGCCAGCGTTTGTATCTGGGAATGGTATCTCCTGCGAGAAAAGCGGCGGGCCGGTCCGGCTAGAACCTCCTCTAGCACATGTCGCAGGAGCAGAGGTGAGTAAGTCACAATTTTATGCCGACTTATTCTATATCGGGCATTTCGAGGAAACTTCCGAAGAACTGCGCAGGGTTCGCTTCGTGGACGCTGCTGAGCAACCGGAGATCGAGTTGCCTGACACGATGTGATGGAGGCGAGCGGCCGCTTCGTCCGCAAAGCAGACCTCAACCTCCCCGAGGCGTCGTCAGCGCAACCATCCCTCGAACGCCGCTAGCACCTCCTCATAAACCCCGCGCTTGAACGGAACGATGTTCTCCAACAGCGCCACCGCGGGCATCCATCGCCATTCCTGGAATTCCGGGTGGTCGGTGTCGATGCGGATGTCGGCGTCCTGGCCCAAAAACCGCATCAGCACCCATTTCTGGCGCTGGCCGCCATACTTGCCCTTCCAGACCTTGCCCAGCAATTCGGGCGGCAGGTCGTAATAGACCCAGTCCGGGGTTTCGCCCAGAACCTCGACCTTGTCGGCGGGAAGGCCGGTTTCCTCGGCCAGTTCGCGCAGGGCGGCCTGGCGGGGATCCTCGCCCTTGTCGATGCCGCCCTGGGGCATCTGCCAGGCGCCGGGCATGTCGATGCGCTGGCCCGCGAAGACCAGCCCCTCGGCATTGATCAGCACCACCCCCGCGCAAGGCCGATAGGGCAGCCCGCCCGGTCCCGCGCGCCTGTCAGCCATTCGTGTTCGAGGCCCCGGTCCCTTCGGTTCCCGAACCCTCGCCGGTCACGGCGGGGGTCGCCTCGGCGGGCACCTGCCCAGCCTTGAAGTCGACCGCCGCGAGCCCCTTGAGGATGTCCACGGCATAGGCCAGCTGGTAATCCTCTTGCCGCAGCTTGGCGGTGGCCTCGACCTCGGCGGCTTCCTGTTCGATCTGCTGCTTTTCGTCGTCGCTGACCGAATCGTTGTTCAGCGCGCCGCGCAGGTCTGCCTCGGACCGGCCGAAATTCGACTGGCTGCGGGGCGCTTCCTCGTCCTCTTCCGAGGCGGGCGGGGGCGAGGGCTGGGCCACCAGGATGTCGGGCTGGATGCCCAGCGACTGGATCGACCGGCCGGACGGCGTGTAATAGCGCGCGGTGGTCAGCCGGATCGCGCTGTCGGCCGTGACCGGCATCACCGTCTGGACCGACCCCTTGCCGAAGGTCTTTTCCCCCACCACGATGGCGCGGCGGTGATCCTGCAAGGCGCCCGCGACGATTTCCGACGCGCTGGCCGAACCGCCATTGGTCAGGACGACCATCGGCTTGCCTTGGGCCAGGTCGCCCGGCTCGGCGTTCCAGCGTTCGCTTTCCTCGGGGTTGCGGCCCCGGGTGCTGACGATTTCACCCGCGTCCAGGAAAGCGTCGGACACACTGATCGCCTGGTTCAGCAAACCGCCGGGATTGTTGCGCAGATCCAGGACGAAGCCGGTCACCTTGTCGATGCCGCCTGCCTCCTTGACCGCCTTGTCCAGTTCCGTTTTCAGCGTCTCATAGGTCTCGTCATTGAAGGTCGAGACGCGCAGGACGACCGATTTCCCCTCGATCCGGGTCTTGACGACCGTCAGCTTGATCGTGTCGCGGGTCATGGTCAGGTCGAACGGCTCGGTCTCGCCCTCGCGCAGGATGGTGACGGTGATCTCGGATCCGATGGGGCCGCGCATCATGTCCACGGCCTGATCCAGCGTCAGGCCCATCAGCGATTCCCCGTTCACATGGGTGATGAAGTCCCCGGATTTGACGCCCGCCTGGGCGGCGGGGGTGTCGTCGATGGGCGAGACGACCTTGACCAGCCCTTCCTCCTGGCTGACCTCGATCCCCAGGCCGCCGAAGCTTCCGCGGGTCTGGGTCTGCATGTCCTCGTAATCGTTGGCCGACAGGAAGCTGGAATGCGGGTCCAGCGAGGTCAGCATGCCGTTGATCGCGGCCTCGATCAGTTCCTTGTCGTCGGGCGCCTCGACGTAATCGGCGCGGACCCGTTCGAAGACGTTGCCGAACAGTTCAAGCTGTTCATAGATCGAGGCGTTGGAGCCGGTTTCCTGGGCCACCAGCGGCCCTGCGATCTGGGTGGTCAACAGCGCGCCGGCCAGAACGCCGCCCACCCCTGCGATCAGATAATGTTTCATGACGGCCTTTCCTGCCTTCAATCCTGTTCAGGCTCCACGACGGGATTCAGCACGAACCAGTCCGCCGGGTCCAGAGTTTCCTGTCCCTTGCGCAATTCCAGATACAGGGATTCGGTCCGCCCTGCATTGCCGCCGATGGCGGCATCGGTCACGAACTGCGCGCCGAATTCCTGCGCCGGCGCCTCGGTCCCGCCCATCAGGCCCAGGGGATCGCCCGCTTGCAGCACGTCGCCCACCTCTCCGAACACCTGCGACATGCCCGCGAAGACCAGAAGATACCCGCGCGCGGGTTCGACGATCATCACATTGCCGTAATCCAGCAACGGCCCGCGATAGCGGATGGTGGCGGGCCAGGGGGTGGTGACAAGGGCGGCGGGCGGCGTGGCGATCACCCAGCCGGGCCGTTCGACCCCGGCGGCATCGGGCTGGTCGTAAAGGCGCAGGATGGTCCCCACCACCGGCAGCGGCAGGGCGCCGCGCGCGCCTTCGAAATCCTCCATCGGCGGGCCGACATCCATCTGGACCTTGGCGACCCCGGCGGCGAATTCGTCCAGCGACTGCGCCGCGTCGCGCAGCTTCTGCAACTCGGCGGGCGCGTCGGCGAAGCGGACCGGCAGGCTGGAACGGTCGGTGACCGCGCTTGCCAGCAGCCGGCGCGCCTCCTGCACGGATGCCAGCCCCGCGCCCAGCATCTGTGCCGCGCCGGCCTGCAAGTCGCGCACGGTGGCGATTTCGGCCAGGTCGTCCTGCAACCGTTCGGCCTCGGCCCGCAGGCCGGGGGTGACATCGGTCAGGACCATGCCAGAGCGCGCATTGGCCAGCGCCCCCGCCGGATGCAGCAGCAGGGTGGTTTCGGGCGCCTGTTGCAGCGCCGTCATCGCACCCAGGACCGAGGCCAGGCGCCCGCGCTGCGATTCGAAGCGGGCGCGCAGATCGGCCTCGCGCGCGCTGGCCTGGCGCAACCCGTCGCGCAGCGCGGACAGCCCCAGCTCATAGCCCCGGATCACCTCGGTCAGGGCCGTCACCTGGTCGTCGGCGGACACCGCATCGGCCAGCTTGGCCACGGCGGCGCGCAACTGGGCGGCGGCGTCCTGCGCCTCGGCCACGGCGGCCGTGACCGAGGGCTGGGGTTCCTGGGCCGATCCGGGCGCGGCGATCAGCGCGGCAAGCGCCAGAGAGCGGAGAAGCTTCATGCGGTCTCGATCAGGCTTTCGCCGGTCATCTCGGCGGGCTTGTCGAGGCCCATCAGGTCCAGGACGGTGGGCGCCAGATCGGCCAGCCGCCCGCTGCGCAGGCGCGCGCCTGCCGGACCGCCATAGACGATCACCGGCACCGGGTTGGTGGTGTGCGCGGTATGCGGTCCGCCGGTCACCGGGTCGATCATGGTTTCGCAATTGCCGTGATCGGCGCAGACCACCGCCGCGCCGCCGACGCGATCCAGCGCCTCCAGCATCCGGCCCAGGCCGCGATCCACCGCCTCGCAGGCCAGCATGGCGGCGGGCAGGCTGCCGGTATGGCCCACCATGTCGGGATTGGCGAAGTTCACCACGATCAGGTCATAGCCCGCGCCGATCACCTGAACCAGCTTGTCGGCCACCTGATCGGCGGCCATCTCGGGTGCCAGGTCATAGGTCGCGACCTTGGGGCTGGCGGGCATGAAACGATCCTCGCCCGGTTCGGGGGCTTCCTTGCCGCCGTTCAGGAAGAAGGTGACATGGGGGTATTTCTCGGTCTCGGCCAGGCGGAACTGGCGCAGGCCCTTGGCCGCGACCCAGGCGCCCAGCGTATTGACCACCTGCCGCTTGGGATAGGCGGCGGTCATGTATTCGTCGTGGCGGGTGCTGTAATCGACCATGCCCAGCAGCGCCGCCCATTCGGGACGGTCTCCGGTGTCGAACTGGTCGAAGGCGGGATCGGCCAGGGCGGTCAGGATCTCCCGCGCCCGGTCGGCCCGGAAATTAAGGCAGAAGAACCCGTCCCCGTCCATCGCGCCGTTATAGCCGTCGATGATGAAGGGCTGGATGAATTCGTCGGTCTCGCCGCGCGCATAGGCCATGGTGACGGCCAGATCGGCCGACAGCGCGGGTTCCCCCTGGCCCGCGACGATGGCGCGATAGGCGCGCTCGATCCGTTCCCAGCGGTTGTCGCGGTCCATCGCGTAATAGCGCCCGATCACCGTGCCGATCCGCGCCCCCTCGGGCAGGCTGCCCTGCAATTCGGTGACGAAGCCCATGGCCGATTGCGGCGGCACGTCGCGGCCGTCGGTGATGGCGTGCAGCACCACCGGCACCCCGGCGGCGGCGATGGCGCGGACGGCGGCCTGGACATGGACCACATGGCCATGCACGCCGCCGTCCGAGACGATGCCCATCAGATGCGCCGTGCCGCCGGTCGCGCGCAGCCGTTCCACGAATCGGACCAGCCCTTCGTTGCCCACGAAGCTGCCGTCCTCGATCGCCAGGTCGATCTGGCCCAGGTCCATGGCGACGACGCGGCCCGCGCCGATATTGGTGTGGCCGACCTCGGAATTGCCCATCTGGCCGCGCGGCAGGCCCACGTCGGGGCCGAAGGTCGTCAGCGTGGCATGGGGGCAGCTGCGCATGAGCCGGTCGAAATTCGGCGTCGCCGCCTGGTCGGGCGCGCTTTGTTCGGGCCGGTCGGAGATGCCCCAGCCGTCAAGGATGCACAGGACCACAGGTTTCGTCATATCGTCCCTCGGGGATGGTTTGCGCCTTGTTACGCTTGTGCGGCGCTTGCGGCAACCGCAAGGCCGGGGGCGCTTCTTCCCCCGGACCCCCCGAGGATATTTGGGCAAAGAAGAAGATCATTCGCGGTGATAGGGCGATCCGGCCAGGATGGTGGCGGCGCGATAGAGCTGTTCCGCCAGCATCACGCGGACCAGCATGTGCGGCCAGACCATCCGGCCCAGGCTGATCTGCCAGTCGGCGCGGGCGCGCAGCGACGGATCCAGCCCGTCCGCGCCGCCGATCACGAAACAGAGATCGCGGGCCTGATCGCGGTATCCCGCCAGCCGCCCCGCGAAGTCCGGCGATGTGGGCTGCTCGCCGCGTTCGTCCATCACCACAAGCGCCGCGCCCGGAGGGATGGCGCGGGACAGAAGCTCAGCCTCGGCGGACATGCCGCCGCCGCGCTTGTCCTCGACCTCGTGGAGGGTGACGGGGGGCAGGCCAAGGCTGCGGCCGGTCCTGGCGAAACGGTCGAGGTAATCCGCCACCATCGCCGCCTCGGGGCCTTTGCGCAGCCGTCCGACCGCGGCGATGTCGATCCGCATGGCGTCCCGCCCGGCCTAATGCGCGGGGCGGGCCTGGTCGCGCCCGCGGCTGAGCGCGTCTGCGGGCATCCACATCTTCTCAAGCTGATAGAATTCGCGCACTTCGGGGCGGAAGACATGGACGATGACATCATCGGTGTCGATCAGCACCCAGTCGCCGGTATCCTTGCCCTCGATCCGGGGGGTGCGGCCGGTGATCTGCTTCATCCGCTCGGCCAGCTTTTCGGCGATGGCGCCGACCTGGCGCGCGCTGCGGCCCGATGCGATCACCATGTGATCCGCCATGGCCGACCGGCCGCGCAGGTCGATCGTGACGATGTCCTCGGCCTTGTCGTCGTCGAGCGAGGACAGGATGCGGTCAAGAATCTGGTCGCTGGTCAGATCCTGCGCCGCGGGGATCGCTGCCGGCCCCGTGGCCGGCGAGACGTCTTGTGACAGGGTTCAATCCTCCGGTCAGCGCGCCGATCGCCCCCGGCGCAGGGGATGGATCAAAGATAGCAACTTTTCAGGCCATCTCAATGTTCCCGGTCCGATTCCCGTCCTTGTAGCAGGGCTTGTCGGCAATATTGCGTCAAGGGGCAAACAAGATTAGAACAGGCGCATGTCCGGGTTCATCTATTTCGACATCCATGACCGCGCCCGCCTGCCCTCGCGATTCTTCGGCGAAGCAAACTGCGTGACGGCGCGACTGTGACGGGCTGCGGTCCTGCCGCAGCCGCGTGTCCGTCATGATCTCATCACAGCCGAAAGCCAAACAGCCATGACCACCGAACCCCAATCCGCCGCCGCGCGGACGCTTTACGACAAGATCTGGGATGCCCATGTCGTCGACCGCCAGGACGACGGCACCTGCCTTCTGTATATCGACCGCCACCTGGTCCACGAAGTGACCAGCCCGCAGGCCTTCGAAGGGCTGCGCATGACCGGCCGCAGCGTCCGCGCCCCCGAACGGACCATCGCCGTGCCCGACCACAACGTGCCGACCACCTGGGACCGCGAACAGGGCATCGACAACGAGGAATCGCGCATCCAGGTCGACGCGCTTGACCGCAATGCCCGCGAATTCGGCGTCGTCTATTACCCGGTCAACGACATCCGCCAGGGGATCGTCCATATCGTCGGCCCCGAACAGGGCTGGACCCTGCCCGGCATGACGGTGGTCTGCGGCGACAGCCATACCGCCACGCATGGCGCCTTCGGCGCGCTGGCCCACGGCATCGGCACCAGCGAGGTGGAGCATGTGCTGGCCACCCAGACGCTGATCCAGAAGAAGTCGAAGAACATGAAGGTCGAGGTGACGGGCCGCCTGGCCCCCGGCGTCACCGCCAAGGACGTGGTGCTGGCGATCATCGGCCAGACCGGCACGGCGGGCGGCACCGGCCATGTCATCGAATATTGCGGCGAGGCGATCCGCGCCCTGTCCATGGAAGGCCGCATGACGATCTGCAACATGGCCATCGAGGGCGGCGCCCGCGCGGGCCTGATCGCCCCCGACCAGACCACCTTCGATTACGTCAAGGGCCGTCCCCACGCGCCGAAGGGCGCGCAATGGGAAGCCGCCGTCGCCTGGTGGAAGACGCTGTTCAGCGACGAGGACGCGCATTGGGACAAGGTCGTCACCCTGCGCGGCGAGGATATCGCCCCGACCGTGACCTGGGGCACCAGCCCCGAGGACGCACTGCCGATCACCGCGACCGTTCCCGATCCGTCGGATTTCACCGGCGGCAAGGTCGAGGCCGCGCGGCGGTCACTGGATTACATGGGGCTGACCCCCGGCACCCGGCTGACCGACATCGCCATCGACGCGGTGTTCATCGGATCCTGCACCAACGGCCGGATCGAGGATCTGCGTGCCGCCGCCGACGTGCTGCGCGGCCGCAGGCTGGCCCCCGGCGTGCGCGGCATGGTGGTGCCGGGTTCGGGCCTGGTCCGCGCCCAGGCCGAGGAGGAAGGGCTGGACACGATCTTCAAGGAGGCCGGTTTCGAATGGCGCCTGGCGGGCTGTTCGATGTGCCTGGGCATGAACCCCGACCAGCTTGCCCCCGGCGAACGCTGCGCCGCGACCAGCAACCGCAATTTCGAGGGGCGCCAGGGCTACAAGGGCCGCACCCATCTGATGTCGCCCGCCATGGCGGCGGCGGCGGGGGTGGCGGGCCATCTGGTCGACATCCGCGAATTCGCCGCCCAACCCGCATAAGGAACCCGATCATGGACAAGTTCACCACCCTGACCGGGATCGCGGCGCCGATGCCGCTGGTCAATATCGACACCGACATGATCATCCCGAAACAGTTCCTCAAGACGATCCAGCGGTCGGGCCTGGGGGTCAACCTGTTCGACGAACTGCGCTATGACCGCGAGGGCAACGAGCTGCCGGATTTCGTGCTGAACCAGCCGGCCTACCGGCAGGCCGAGATCATCGTGGCCGGGGACAATTTCGGCTGCGGATCGTCGCGCGAACACGCGCCCTGGGCGCTGCTGGATTTCGGGATCCGCTGCGTGATCTCGACCAGCTTCGCCGACATCTTCTTCAACAACTGCTTCAAGAACGGCATCCTGCCCATCGTCCTGCCCCAGGACGCCGTGGACGTGCTGATGGAGGATGCCCAGAAGGGCGCCAATGCCCGGATGACCGTGGATCTGGAAAACCAGACCGTCACCACATCGGATGGGGTGGCGTTCCAGTTCGATGTCGATCCGTTCCGCAAGCATTGCCTGCTGAACGGGCTGGACGATATCGGGCTGACCATGGAAAAGGCGCCCCGCATCGAAAGCTATGAAACGCAGATGGCGCAGGCCCGGCCCTGGGTCTGAGCCGAGGGCCTAAAAAGGCCCCGCCATGCGTGGATGGCGGGGCAAGGGGGTTCCCCTCGATGGCGGCAGCCTGGGGGGAACCTGGCGAACCGTGACGCCTCAGTTGGGGCGGGAAACCTCGCCTTCCATCTCGGCGCGGATCTGCTGGCGCAGGATGTCGATGGGGATCATCTTGCCCTCGCGCTTGTAGCACCAATAGGTCCAGCCGTTGCAGCTGGGCGCGCCCTCCAGTGCGGCGCCGACCTGGTGGATCGACCCCTTCACGTCATTGCCGATCACCGACCCGTCGGCGCGGACCTTGGCCTTGTGGCGGTTGTTCATGGAATACAATTCCTCGCCCGGCCGCAGCATCCCGCGTTCGACCACCTGGCCGAAGGGAATGCGCGGTTCGGCGCGTTTGGCGCGGGTCGTGGCCAGCGCCTCGGCATCCAGACGGCGGATGCGGGACAGCCGCCGTTCGGCGACCGCGCGATAGGCCTCCTCGCGCTCGATCCCGATGAAGTCGCGGCCCAGCATCTTGGCGACCGCGCCGGTCGTGCCGGTGCCGAAGAACGGATCCAGCACCACGTCGCCGGGATTGGTCGTGCCGATGATGACCCGGTGCAGCAGCGATTCCGGTTTCTGCGTCGGATGGGCCTTGTCGCCCGCCGCGTCCTTCAGCCGTTCGCCGCCGTTGCAGATCGGCAGCACCCAGTCGGACCGCATCTGGACGCCTTCGTTCAGCGATTTCAGCGCCTCGTAGTTGAAGGTGTATTTCGACGATTCCGATTTCGCCGCCCAGATCAGCGTTTCATGCGCGTTGGTCAGCCGCTTGCCCCGGAAATTCGGCATCGGGTTCGACTTGCGCCAGATCACGTCGTTCATTATCCAGAAGCCCTGGTTCTGGATCTCGGCGCCGACGCGGAAGATGTTGTGATAGCTGCCGATGACCCAGATCGCGCCGTCCGGTTTCAGAAGGCGGCGCGCGGCGGCCAGCCAGTCGCGGGTGAAGGCGTCATAGCTGGCGAAGCTGGAGAACTGGTCCCAGTGATCGTCGACGGCATCGACCTTGGAATTGTCGGGTCGGTGCAGGTCGCCGCGCAGTTGCAGGTTGTAGGGCGGATCGGCAAAGATCAGATCCACGCTGGCTTCGGGAAGCGCGTTCATCGCCTGGATGCAGTCGCCTGCCAGGATTTGATTCAGGGGTAACGGTCGCGCGGCTGCCATGCGCTGATCCTTGGTCTTTATCATCTCTGCCTCGGGAGTGGTGCCGGCTTGGGCCGGTCTGTGTCCCGTTAACATGATTCAGACCCGAATCGGCGTCAATTTCTTTTTTGAATCAAAGGGTTGATTGCATGTCTTTACACAAGATGTTGTGGACCGGCTGGAACGAACGCCTATGAAAGGGGGTGACGCCCAGATCTAGCAGCGCGCGTTTATGGGCGGGCGTGGCGTAACCGGCATTCGCCTCCCAGCCATAGCCGGGATGTTGTTGCGCCAAATCCACCATCAGCCGGTCGCGCGCGACCTTGGCCAGGATCGACGCGGCGGCGATCGTCACGCAGCGCGCGTCACCCTGGACGATCGCCTCTCCGGGGCAGGACAGGTCGCGGGGGATGCGGTTGCCGTCCACCAGCACAAGGCAGGGACGCTGGCGCAGGCCCGCGACCGCCATGCACATCGCCAGATGGGCCGCGTGATAGATGTTCAGGCGGTCGATATCTTCAACGCCGACATGGACGATGCAGTGATCGCAGTTGGCGGCCAGCCACGCGGCCAGGGTTTCGCGGCGTTTCGCGGTCAGCTTCTTGGAATCGTTCAGCCCGTCGGGGATGTTGGCGGGATCCAGGATCACGGCGGCGGCGGTGACGGGTCCGGCCAGCGGGCCGCGCCCGACCTCGTCCACGCCCGCGACATGGCGGGCGCCTCGGGCCAGGGCGGTTCGTTCGAAGCTGAAATCGGGCAGGCTCATGCGGTGATGGTTACAGGGGGAATGGTCACCTCTTCAAGGTTCACGCCCGCGCCTTCCCGGTCCACCACCAGGAAATCCGCCGGGCTGTCCAGCGGCGTCAGCACCCCGTGCCAGACGCCCGCGCGCAGGTTGACGCCGGTGCCCGCGGGCACCAGGAAGGCGCGCGGCTGGCCGGGCTTGCCGCCATCGTCGGGGGCCACCACAGACAGCCAGGCCCCCTGCCCCAGCGGCATGAAGGCCTGGCTGCCCAGCGGATGGCGTTCCAGCAGCGTGCAGTCATAGGGCAGGCTGACCGCCTGCGACCGGAAGATCGAGATGATCGCATCGCCCCCGCCGGTCTCGACGGTGGCAAGCGCGTGATGGCGTTCGCAGCGGCCCGCGTTGATCATGCGGTCGGGGGTCGCGCGCGGGGTCAGGACATCCCCGAAGGGGGCGAAGGCTTCGGCGGTGATCGGTTCGATGCGGATGCTGGTCATGGGTTTCTCCTTGCGCCTTGGCTTACCCTGCCGCGGCCAGCCCGTCGAGGATCCGCGCCAAGATCGCGCGCCGCGTGGCGGGCTTGCGCAGCAGCGCGGCCTCGGCCCGCGCGGCGGCGGCCATGGCCTTGCATTCGCTGGGGTTTTCCCGTGCCCAGGCCAGTTTTTCGGCGATGTCGCCGCAATAGCGCTCCAGCGGGATATAGTGTTTCCATGCCTGAAAGCGGCCGGAATAGAACACCTCCCACCCGTCCTCCTCGGCCAGCAGGACCGATTGCCCGTCGATGGCCTGGATGAAGTTCGAACCGTGGTCATAGCCGGTCATGCACAGCTGATAGCGGAAGCGGTGGAAGAATCCGCGCCCCTCGCGCGGCGCGCAATAGGGGGCCAGCAGCGGATCGCGGGCGAAGTCGCGAAACCCCCAAGCCATCACCACCCCCAGGTCGAAGTCGGGATGGCCGAACCATTGCCGCAGGAGAGCCAGCCGGTTGGTGTTGCACAGCCGGTCCCAGGCCGCCTGCCGCCGGGTCGGGTCTTCCCCCGCCGCCGCCAGGTCGCGCAGAAAGACGTGGGAGGCCGGGCCGGGCTTGACGCCGCCCGTGCGTTCGCTGCCCGAGATCATGCCCCGCCAGACCACCCGGTCCAGCTTGTCCTCCCACGGGATCGGATCGGGCGCGGCATCGGGATCGAAGCCGGGCAGGCCGATGGCGTGCTGGTCGGGCAAGGGCCACAGGACCGCGTTCCGTGCGCCCGTGCGGCGGTTGTGGCACAGGACGGGGGCGGCCAGCGGCTGGCCCTGCGGCGATCCGAACCACCGCGAATCCTCCATGTCGATGCGCAGGGGCATCGGGCGGCCCAGGTGCAGGGCGTCGTTGATGACGCCTTCGGCCCGGATCAGCTTGAAATGTCGGTCGGGCGCGGCGAGGGCGAGGCGACCGTCCGGCACGGCGATGCGCCGGGGGTTGCCGTTCCTGTCGATGACGGAACCGCCGCCATCCCAGATGGAAAAATATTCCGAAAACCCGCCGTCCTGGCCGGTGCCCGGCGCGCGGTGGCCCAGGCAGAAATCAGCCACCTCCTGGACATAGGCGTCATCGACCCGTTCCGCCGCCGGGGCGGCCCGGGGCACGGCGGGATCGGCGGGCGGGCCATCCGCCGGGAACCAGTCCTGCGGCCATCCGGAATCCGGCAGGGGCAGGATCGGTGCCAGCCTCTCTGCCAGGTCGCGGGGCGAATCGCGGTCCAGATCGACGCGGATCAGCCGGGGATCGGTGCCGAAGGCGGCATCCACCGCCGCCAGATGGGCGTGCCAGTCGGCCTCCCATATCCGGGGCAGGTCGGCGGGGGCGCAGCCACGGTGATGGGCATGGCAACGCGCTGCGGCGCCCCCGTCGCGGGTCAAGCGGTCCCGGATCCAGTCCTGGGGCGCGCGGATGGTCAAGATGAAGCGGGCCTGCGGAAAGCGGTCGGCCAGCCAGCCGAACTGCCGCCACGCCTCCAACAAAGGGCGCCAATGCGGAGCGTCGCGGTAAAGGCCCGAAAACAGCACCGCGCCCGGCCAGAGGCGCAGCGGATCGGCGCCGGTGGCCCGCGCGAACAGGATATCCTCGGCCAAGCGACCCTGGTCGTGGCAGACGGCGGCATGGCCGTTGCCGCGGAACATCCGGGCCAGCCGCGCCTCTCCACAGCCGTCCGGGCTGATGTGGAAGAACAGCGGCGGCGCGCCCGTCATCGGGCCATCACCCGCCGATCAGCCGCCCCGGCCGTGGCAGGAAGATCGTCAGGATTCCCAGGATCGGCAGGAACGAACACAACAGGAACACCGTCTCGATCCCCTGCGCGTCGGCCAGCACGCCCAAGGCAGCGGCGGCGATGCCGCCCATGCCGAAGCTGAAGCCGAAGAACAGCCCGGCGATGGTGCCGGTGCGGCCCGGCACCAGCTCCTGCGCGAAGACCACGATGGCCGGGAAGGCCGAGGCCAGGATCAGCCCGACGATCACCGCCAGCACCCCCGTCGCGACCAGCCCGACATGGGGCAGCAACAGCGTGAAGGGCAGCACCCCCAGGATCGAAAACCAGATTACCCGCAGCGGCCCGATCCGGTCGCCGACGATGCCGCCCAGGATGACCCCGGCCGCCATGCCGCCCAGGAACAGGAACAGCATCATCTGCGCGCCCTGCGGACCGAGGCCGAACTTCTCGATGGTGAAGAAGGTGAAATAGCTGCTCATCGAGGCGGTATAGATGTTCTTGGTGAAGGTCAGCACCGCCAGCACGACGATCGACCGGATCACCAGGTCGCGCGGATAGCGCAGCATGGTGTCGGCGCGGGCCGTGGCGGCGCGGCGTCGGCCCTCGGCCCAGCCGCCGACATGCCACAGCATCGCCGATCCCAAGGCAGCGGCGACGGCGAACCAGGCCACCGCCGGGCGGCCCAGCGGAACGACGATGAAGGCCGCCAGCAGCGGACCCAGCGACTGCCCGAAATTGCCGCCCATCTGGAACAGCGACTGCGCTGTCCCGAACCGCCCGCCCGAGGCCAGCCGCGCCACGCGCGAGCTTTCGGGATGGAACACGGCCGAGCCGACCCCGATCAGCATCGCCCCCGTCAGCAGCATCTCGTAGCGATGGGCGAAGGCCAGCAGCAGCACCCCGCAGAAGGTCGCGGCCATGCCGAAGGGCAGCGACCGGGGCTGCGGATGCTTGTCCGTGGCCATGCCGATCAGCGGTTGCAGCAGCGATGCCGTGACCTGGAAGGCAAAGGTCATCACCCCGATTTGCGCGTAGGTCAGCGAGAACTCGACCTGGAGCAGCGGATAGATCGCCGCCAGCATCGACTGCATCACGTCGTTGATCATGTGGCACAGGCTGATGGCGGTCAGGATGCCCCAAGCCGTGCCGGTGGCTGCCATCGGGCCGGATGTCGGGATGTCGGCGCGCATCGTTCCCCCACGCTTACCTGCATATCCTGCAATACCAGCCCTTCGGGCGGGCGCAAGCGGACTGTTGCCGCCGGTCCGCCCCGGGCCTGCGCGGGTCTTGGCCGATCCCGGCCCACTGACGATTTGGACAGCTTCCCTAAACGTCGCCCGGCGCCGACACTGGCGCGGTATGTGTTTCGAGTAACAAAGTTAAAACAATGGCAAAAATTCCCGGCAACCTTGTCAGGTCGCTGCGCGCATCCGGCGCGGCGGGCGGCGGGCGGCGTATGAATACCTGGCAATCCGTGCGCGCCGATGTGCTGGAACGAATCCGGTCCCGCGAATGGCCACCTGGCGAGTTGATCCCCACGGAACAGGAACTGGCCGTCAGCTTGGGGTGCGCGCGGGCGACCGTCAACCGGGCGTTGCGCGAACTGGCCGACAGCGGCATCCTGGAACGCCGCCGCAAGGTCGGTACCCGCGTGGCCGCGACCGTGGCCCGGCGCACGGTGCTGGACATGCCCGCCATCCGCACCGAGATCGAGAACATGGGCGCCGTCTATTCCTATGAGCTGGCGCGCTTCACGACCCGCCACCCCACCCCTTTCGCGGCGCGGGCGCTGCAAGTGCCCCTGTCCCAGGAACTGCTGCTGATCCACGCGAAATACACCGCCGACGGCCAGCCGCATTGCTGCGAGGCGGTCTGGCTGAACCCCGACCTGCTGCCACCCCTGACGCGCGAGGATGTCGAACAGCAATCGGCGCATGAATGGCTGACCAGCCATGTGGCCCTGACGCATGGGCGGTTCTCGATCCTGGCCGCTGCCGCCAAGGGCGATTGCGCCTTTCACCTGAACATTCCCGAAGGCACGGCGGTCCTGACCATCGAGCGCACGAATTGGGCGGACACCCATCCGGTGTCCTTTGCCCGCCAGTTCTATCCCCCTCAGCACCGCCTGGTGTCCGAGGACTAGGCCAGCGCCGGAAACAGCGCCAGAGCGGCCAGGACCAGAAGGTCCAGGAACAGGAAGCGGCCAAGTCCCGCAAGAACCGTGCCGGTCGGAATGTCGCGGACAGCAGCGGCGACCACCACGGCGTTCAGGCCCAGCGGCGGCAGGATCAGCGCGATCTCGACCATCTTGACCAGCAGGATGCCGGACCACACCGGTTCAAGGCCATGCGCCCCGCCGATGCTCAGGGCGAATGGCAGGGCCAGGACCAGGATCGCCGCCGGCTCGGCCAGCAGGCCCAGCACCGCGCAGGCCAAGGTCAGCAGCGCGACGGCGGCCAGATGCGGCAGGATCCCTGCGTCCCGGACGAGCAACGACGAAAGCGCGCTCAGATCCAGGACGGTCAGGAACAGCCGCGCGCCGATCAGGATCAGCAGGATCGACGCCGCCTGCATCGCGCTGTCGCGCAGCGCGGCCCACAGCGTCTCGGCCGTCAGACGATGCTGGAGGACGGCGGCAGCCAGGGTCAC
Organism: Paracoccus sp. 22332; assembly: GCF_052045125.1. Lineage (NCBI taxonomy): Bacteria > Pseudomonadati > Pseudomonadota > Alphaproteobacteria > Rhodobacterales > Paracoccaceae > Paracoccus > Paracoccus sp. 22332. The sequence continues at coordinate 194,638 of NZ_JBQEOI010000003.1, read as the reverse complement.
GGCCACGCAGACCGCCAGGGCGGCGACCGCCGACAGCCGACCCGTCCAGATGCCGCCCAGGATGATCCCGAACAGCACCGGCGCGGGCCAGACCGCCCGCAGCGCCGTGCCGCGCGGCATCGGCACGGCCCGCGACGGCGGCGCGGCCTGGGGATCGCTGCGGACCCACCAGGACAGCACCGCGATCATTCCCGCCAGCGACAGGGCCGCAGGCAGCAGCGCGCCCAGGAACATCGCGGCGACCGGGGTTCCGGTCAGCAGCGCCCACAGGATCAGCAGCATCGACGGCGGCAGCAGCGCCCCCAGCGTGCTGCCGATGGCGACCGAGGCCCCCGCCAGGCGCGGGTCATAGCCCGCGCGCAGCATCTCGGGCACGGCGATACGCGACATGGTGGCGGCGCAGGCGACGGACGATCCGCAGGTCGCCGCGAAGCCCGCGCAGCCCAGGATCGCCGCCCCGGCCAGCCCGCCGCGCCTGTCCTGCAACAGCACCGCCGCCGCGTCATGGACCCGCGTCGCGAAACCCGCATAGAAGGCCAGGTTGCCCAGCAGGACCACCAGCGGCACCGCCGCCAGATCGGGGGCCGCCAGCAGGGCCGCCACCTGGTCCCAGGCCCGGTCCTCCGCCCCCAGAAGCGCCGTCCCGACGCCGCCAGCCAGCAGCAGCGAAAGCGCGACGGGCATCCGCAGGACCAGAAAGGCGATCACCGCCGCCATGGCGGCAAAGCCGATCATCTCCATCGCCGGTCCGTTCCGTCCTGTCTCACCGCGTCCCCGGATCCGTTGCCGTCGGGGAACGCTAGTGCGGCGGCCCGGCAAACTCAAACTGGAATTGACCGGAATGTGACCGGCGGTCTATCTGGCGATTTCGCGCAAGACATTGAATGCTGCGCCCACCCCGACGGAGAGATTGATGCCGCGATTCCCCCTGCGAATCCCGCTTGCCCTGATCCTGGCGGCGCTGTCGGGCCTGCCTGCGGCGGCCCAGACCGACCTGCCCTTCACCGCCGCCGATATCGAGGCGGCGGCCTATGACGGCGGCGACCTGCCCTCGGGGCGGTCGGCGCTGACGACCAAGGTGCAGGTGCTGCTGGACCGTTCCGGGATCTCTCCGGGCGTGATCGACGGCTTCAAGGGCGGCATGAGCCAGAGCGCGATCATGGCCTTTGAACGCCGGTCGGGCCTGCCCATCGACGGGGTGATGGATCCGCATGTCTGGAACCTGCTGCAATCCTTCGCCGCCCTGCCCGCGACCAAGGATTACACCATCACGGCCGAGGACGCGCAGGGCCTTGCCGATGCGATCCCCACCGATTACGCCGAAAAGGCGAAGATGCCCGCGATGGCCCATACCAGCGTCGCCGAACGCCTGGGCGAGCGGTTCCACATGGACGAGAAGTTCATCGCCTTCCTGAATCCCGGCGTGGACCTGGTGCCGGGCTCCACCATCAAGGTCGTCGACACCGGCAGCCGGATGCGCGGCAGCGTGGCGCGGATCCTGGTCGATGTGAACACGCGCCGGGTGGCGGGGTTCGACGCGAATGGCAGGCTGCTGGTCGATTATCCGGCGACCATCGGGTCTTCGGCCACGCCCTCGCCTTCGGGAAGCCATCATGTGAAGACGGTCGCGCTGAATCCGAACTATACCTACAACCCGCAGAAGAACTTCCAGCAGGGCGACAACGACAAGGTGCTGGTGGTGCCGCCGGGGCCGAACGGGCCGGTCGGCACGGTCTGGATCGGCCTGTCGAAACCCACCTACGGCATCCACGGCACACCGACGCCCTCGCAGCTGTTCCGCAACCAGTCCATGGGCTGCGTCCGGCTGACCAACTGGGATGCCGAGGAACTGGCCAGGATGGTCACGCCTGAAACCACGGCGGTGGAATTCCTACCCCAGGGCGTGACCATCGCCGACGCGACCGGCGCGGCCCCCGCCCCGGCGGCAGAGCCTGCCGGGCCTGTCGAAACCGTGGCCACGCCCGTGACGGAACCCGCGCAGACGGCGCCCGCCGCACCGCTGGGTTTCCCGGCCGACCCGCTGGCGGCCAAGCGCGCGCCGTCCGAGCCTGTCTATGAGAACACCTCCGAGGAAGAGGCCGACGCCTTGGCCCCAGCAGCCGATGCGCTGACCGACGCCCTGACGGGCGCGTTGCCCGACGGCTTCGTGGCGCCGCCGCTGGACGAGCAGCCGTGATCCGGCCGGGCGCGATCCTGCTGGCCCTGACCCTGAGCCAGGCCGCACCCGCCGCCGCGCAGGACCGCCCGCCCGAACGACCCGCCCCGGCCGAACAGCCCGCCGCCGCAGAGCCACAGCCCGATCCTCCGCCGGTCTTCGGCCCCCCCGCGCCGCCCCGCTGGTTCGGCCTGCGCGAAACCGACCAGGAATACGCCGCCTGCAAGCTGGCCCTGTCCTTTCTGGGCACCGTCTATTCCGAGCAAGCGGCGATCACCGACCCGGACGATCCCGGTTGCGGCATCGCCCGCCCGATCCGGGTCGACCGCATCCTGCCCGACCTGACGCTGGAGGGCGAGGCGGTGATGCGCTGCGACACGGCCCGATCTCTGGGCTTCTGGGCGCGCGATTTCCTGCGGCCAGCCTCGCTGATGCTGCCCGGCGCGCCTCGGGTCATGGGCTTGCAACTGGGCACGACCTATGAGTGCCGCCCGCGTGTCGGCACTGGCGCAGACCAGCCGAAGCTGTCCGAACATGCGCTTGGCAATGCCGTCGACATCGCCGCCTTCGTCCTCGACGGCGCGGACCCGCTGGCCGTGCAGCCGCGCGCCGACACCGGCGACATGGCCGAGGCGTTCCAGCGCACCGTCCGCGCGGCGGGCTGCCTGTTCTTCACGACGGTGCTTGGTCCCGGATCGAACGAGGCGCATGACGACCACCTGCATCTGGACATGGCGGCACGGCGCGGCGGCTGGCGCCTGTGCCAGTGACCCCCGCCCTCAGCGCCTGCTGCGTTCAAGATCCAGATAGGACGGATCGAACCGCGCCAGCAGCGTCAGCCCCTTCCAGTCGGTGATGGTGATCTCCGCGCCCAGCCAGCGGATCAGCCCGCGGTCGCGCAGATCCCGCACCGCGCGGTTCACATGGATCGGCGAATAGCCCAGGATATCGGCCAGTTCGCGTTGCAGCAGCGGCAGGTGGAACTGATGCTCGGACGCGGCACCCACGGCGTTCAGCCGCGTATAGATTTCGCACAGCAGATGGGCCAGATGCGCGCTGGACCGCAGGGACGCCGCCGCCACCAGCCACTGCCGATGGATCGCCGCGTCCAGCACCGTGGCCATCCACAGAAGCCGGGTCAGATGGGGAAAATTCTCGGTGATCTCGGTCAGTTCGGTATGGTCGACGAATTCCACCTCGGCCGGGCCGACGGCAATGATCGAATGATCCAGCTTGGCCATCACCAGGGCGTGCAGATCCACGAAATCCCCCGGCACATGCAGCGCCGTGATCACCCGGTCGTCGGGCCGCCCGACAAGCGGATGGGACCGCGCCGACAATCCGCGCAGCATCATGCAACTGCGATCGGGGCTGCTGCCCGCAGGGACGATCACCTCCCCAGGGGCATAGCTCGCATGTTCGGTCTTCAACGTCCGCAGGCGTTCCAAGTCTTTCGTGCTGAGACTGTCACGCCTTTGAAGATAGCGGACAAAATACTCGGTGATCGCCAATTCGTTCCCCATCCTTTCCCGTGGTGTGGCAAATCGCCCGGACCGGCGCAATGGGATCAGGTTTCATCTAACATTCATTAAGCCAACTCAAATGCTTGGCTGTTGGTTTCACCTTATGCTCAGCCGCGCGCGGCCTGCCGCCCATGCGCCGGAACCCGCAGGGCGCTGCCCAGAGCCGCGAAACTCTCGGCGATGCCCGGCGTCCTGACGGTGATCAGGTCGTCAAGCTGGGGAAACAGCTTCACGGCCTCGTCCAGCCGGGGATCGGCCCCTGGAGCGTAAAGACCGGCGCGAATCATCAGTTCCGATTCCGAATAGGCGCCCAGGGCGGCCCTGGCCTTGCCGATCATCCTGTTTTCGTCGGGGGTGGCGGCGTCGGGCAAGGACCGCGACACCGACTTTACCACATCGATCGCCGGAAAGCGCCCGCGTTCCGCAATCGTGCGATCCAGGACCACATGCCCGTCCAGCGTGCCCCGCAGGATGTCGGCCACCGGCTCCTCCATGTCGGACCCGGCGACCAGGACGCTGAAGATGCCGGTGATGTCGCCCGTCCCCTCCAGCCCCGGCCCGGACCGCTCGGCCAGGGCCATGATCAGGTTCGACACGGATGGTGGAAAGCCGCGATAGCTGGGCGGCTCACCCGCGGCCAGGGCGATCTCGCGATGCGCCTCGGCGAATCGGGTGATCGAATCGGCCAGGAACAGCACATGCCGGCCCTGGTCGCGGAAATGTTCGGCCACCGCCATCGCGGCCCAGGCGCAGCGCCGCCGGATCAGCGGCGAACGGTCCGAGGTCGCGGCGACAATCACCGCCCGCGCCATGCCCTCTGGTCCCAGGGTCTTTTCGACGAATTCGCGCAATTCGCGCCCGCGTTCTCCGATCATGGCGATGACCACCACATCGGCCTGCACGCCCTTGGCAAGCCCCGACAGCAGCGTGGACTTGCCGACGCCCGATCCCGCGAACAGTCCGATCCGTTGGCCGGTGACCAGGGGCAACAGCGTGTCGAAGACGGCAAATCCCGTGGGCAGGCGCGCGCCCAGCCGTTTGCGGCGCACGGCGGGCGGGGCCTCGCGGCGATAGGGACGGGGTTCGCGGCCCGGTGTCAGGGGACGGCCGTCCAGGGGCTGGCCCAGCGGGTCGATGATTCGCCCCACCCAAGCGTCGCAGGGCGCAATCGAGGGGGCAAACAGCAGTTCGACCTGCGCCCCCACAGACAACCCTTCGGAATCGCCCTCGGGCAGCACATCGGCATGGCGCGGCGCAAGCCCCACGATTTCCCCCGCGACATGGCCTTTCTGAAGCGAAATCAGTACCCTGTCCCCGACCGAGGCATGGCTGTTCAACCCCTCGACCCGGATCAGGCCGGCCTGCATCGAATGCACCCGGCCAAAGTGCCGCGTCATGCGCAAATCCGCGATCCGTGTCGCGATCGAGGTCAGGTGATCCATGTCCGCCATCCGTTTTTTCCAGCCTGCAAACGGTTTCTAAACGAATCGGGGTTAAGACCGGGTTATCGCCAATGAGGGAGAAGCCTCATGTTTGAAAAGATCGAGATGATGCGCATGGCCCGTGCCCTGGGCGCCCATGCCAGCCAGCGGCACCTTGTCGTTGCGCGCAATATCGCCAATGCCGATACCCCCGGCTTCAAGGCCGCCGATACGGCGTCCTTTGCCGACAGCTATCGCACGGGCCTGGTCCCGATGCGGGCCACCGACCCGCGCCACCTTGCCACGCCCGAGTGGTCGCCCGTGACGCGCCAGACGGTGGATGAAACCGGCGTGTCGCCCAACGGCAACTCTGTCTCGCTGGAGGAGGAGATGCTGAAGGCGGCCGAGGTCAAGCGCAGCCACGACCTGTCGCTGGGCATCTACAGCTCGGCCCTGGACCTGATGCGGACCAGCATCGGAAGGAGAACGTGATGGACAAGCCCGTATCCGCCCTGCACCTGGCCGCGTCCGGGATGCGCGCGCAAAGCGAACGCCTGCGCCATACCGCCGAAAACATCGCCAATATCGATACGCCCGGCTATCGCCGCAAGCTGGTCACCTTCGAGGAGGCGACCCGTTTCGGCCGCCCCACCGGAGAGGTCGAGGCCTCGAAGCTGCGGCTGGACCGATCGGATTTGCCCCGCATCTACGACCCCTCGCACCCGATGGCGGACAAGGACGGCTATTACCTGGGGTCGAACGTCGACCTGGTGATCGAGATCGCCGATTCGCGCGAGGCGGGCCGCAGCTACGAGGCCAATCTGAAAATGTTCGAGCAGACGCGCCAGATGGGCGCGTCGCTTCTGGAACTTCTGCGCCGCTAGAAAGGTCGCCCCATGTTTACCAGTTTGAATGCAGCAAGCGCCTATTCCGCCGCCCGCACCGCCGTGGCGCCGGGCCAGCCCGCCCCAGCCGTCCAGGCCCTGTCCAATGCGGCCGAGGATTTCGCAGCCCAGATGGGCCAGGTCGACCAGGTCGCCACCGGCGCCATGACCGGCCAGGTGGAAACCCACCGCCTGGTCCAGACCCTGGCCGAGGCCGAGATGGCGATGGAGACCGTGGTCGCCATCCGCGACAAGGTGGTCGAGGCCTATCAGGAAATCCTGCGGATGCCGGTGTGAACCATGGATGAGACGCTGCTGTTCGACATGCTGCGCCAGGCCCTGCTGATCGCGGTCCGCATCTCGGCCCCGATGCTGGCGGTGGCGCTGATCGCCGGGGTGGTGATCGGCCTGTTCCAGGCGCTGACCTCGGTCCAGGAAATGACGCTGACCTTCGTGCCCAAGGTCGGGCTGATGCTGGGCGTCTTCTGGGTCACGATGAGCTTCATGACCACCGCGCTGTCCGACTTCTACCTCGGGCAGATCATCCCTCTGATCGCGGGAAGCTGAGCGATGGACAACGCGATCTATGCGACGCTGACCCGGCAATCCGGGCTGATGGCGGAAATGCGGGTGGTGGCCAACAACATCGCCAACGCCAACACCACCGGCTTCCGGCGGGAAGGCGTGATCTTCGCCGAACACCTGTCCGCGCTGGACCGGCATGGCGACACGCTGTCCATGGCCCATGCGCGGGGCCGGATGATCGACCTGGGCCAGGGCGTTCTGACCCAGACCAACGGCAATTACGACCTGGCCATCGAGGGCGAAGGCTTTTTTATGGTCGAGACGCCCGAGGGCAACCGACTGACCCGCGCCGGGGCCTTCCTGCCCTCGGCCGAGGGCGAGCTGATGACCGCCGAAGGCTTCCGCCTGCTGGACGAGGGGATGGCCCCGATCATCGTCCCGGCGGGCGCCAGCGGTGTGGCGGTGGGCGCGGACGGCACGCTGTCCGCGAACGGCGTGGCCTTCGGCAAGATCGGCGTCTTCACCGCACCCGAGGAGGCGCAACTGACCCATCAGGGCGGCACCTCCTTCACCATCGACGGACAGCCCGAACCCGTCGACGACGTTCGCATCCGCCAGGGCTTCCTGGAGGAATCCAACGTCGATTCCGTATTCGAAATCACCCGCATGATCGAAGTCCAGCGCGCCTATGAACTGGGCCAATCCTTCCTCGACCGTGAAGATCAGCGCATCCGCAGCGCGATCGCCGGCATGAGCCGCTGAAAGGACCACCGATGAGAGCCTTGCAAATCGCCGCGACCGGCATGAGCGCGCAGCAAACCCGTGTCGAGGTCATCTCGAACAACCTCGCCAACATGTCGACCACCGGCTACAACGCCCGGCGCGCCGAATTCGCCGACCTGACCTATCAGCAGGCGACGCGCCCCGGCATCGTGACGGCCGCCGACGGCACCGTCATCCCGGCGGGCGTGCAGCTGGGCCTGGGGGTGCGGCCCACGGCGGTCAGCATTAACCTGCAACAGGGGTCGCCGATCCAGACCGGGGGCGACCTGGATCTGGCCATCGACGGCAACGGCTATCTGGAGGTGACGCTGCCCTCGGGCATTTCGGCCTATACGCGCGACGGCGGGCTGAAACGGTCCCCGGACGGCCTGGTCGTCACCTCGGACGGCTATCCGGTGGTTCCGAACATCACCATCCCGGACGACGCGCGCTCGATCTCGATCAATGCCGCGGGCGAGGTTTACGCCGATTTCAACGATGAGGTCGAACCGGAGCTGCTGGGCCAGCTGACGATGGCGGGCTTTTCCAACGAAAAGGGCCTCGAAGCGATCGGCTCGAACCTGTTCCTGGAAACCGCCGCCTCCGGCACGCCCCAGGTGACGACGCCAGGCGTCGACGGGCTGGGCATTCTTCGCCAGGGCTATCTGGAGGACAGTTCGGTCGATCCCGTCCGAGAGATCACGGAACTGATCAAGGCGCAGCGCGGATACGAACTGAACGCCAAGGTCATCACCGCCGCCGACCAGATGCTGGCGGCCACGACGCAGGTGCGCTGATGCGGTGGCTGGCCCTTCTTCTGGCGCTTGCCCCCCTGCCCGCCTCGGCGGCGGTGCTGGCGGCGGCGCGCACGCTGCCTGCGGGCACGGTCATCACGGCTGCCGACCTGCGCGCGGTCGATGGCGACCGGCCGGGACTGTCCGATCCGTCCGAAGCCATCGGCTTGCAGACCCGCATCACCATCCACGAAGGCCGGCCGCTGCAAGCCTCGCTCTTGCAGGCGCCCAAGCTGATAGGGCGAAACCAGATCCATCCGCTGGTCTTCCAGCGCGGCGGGCTGCGGATCGTCGCCCAGGCGCGAACCCTGTCCGATGGCGCGGCGGGCGACGTGATCCGCGTCATGAACCTCGAATCCCGCAACACGATCAGCGCGGTCGTCCAGCCCGACGGCAGCCTGCTGGCCACGCAATAATCAAGGACATCCGATGAAACCGACCGCCCTGATCTGCCTTGCCCTTGCCGTGACCGCCTGCGCGCGGGCCGACCACCTGGGCAAGCCGCCCACCCTCACCTCGCCGCGCAACAGCGAGGAATTCATCGCCATGACCAACCCGCCGCTGGAAATCCCCGTCGATTCCGGCCGCCCCGAGGCCGCGGCCTCGTTGTGGGCGNCGTCGCTGATCAGCGACCGGCGGGCGGCCACGCGCGGCGATATCCTAACCGTGGTGATCGAGATCGACGACGAGGCGCAGATGACCAACACCTCGGGCCGCAGCCGCTCCTCGGGGGAAAGCGTCAGCGTTCCGCAGATGATCGGCATTCCGCAGCGCCTGAACAAGAAACTGCCCGAAGGCGCCAGCTTCGACAACCTGGCCGAAGCGGAATCCTCCTCGACCTACAAGGGCAGCGGCAACATCACCCGGCGCGACAAGCTGACCCTGCGCGTCGCCGCGACCGTGATCGACACGCTGCCCAACGGCACCTTGCAGATCGAAGGGACGCAGGAGGTCCGGGTGAACTATGAACTGCGCGAACTGACCGTCAGCGGCTTCGTGCGTCCCGCCGACATCGACCGCAGCAACGAGATCGCCTACGACCGCATCGCGGGCGCGCGCATCAGCTATGGCGGACGCGGGCAGATCACCGACGTGCAGCAACCCCGCTTCGGCCAGCAGATCGCCGACGTGATCCTGCCGTATTGAGGGTGGCCCATGAAGAAGATCCTGACCCTGCTGATCCCCATCCTGGCCCTTGTCGCGGGCGTCGCCGCCGGCGACATCCTTCGGCCCGCGCCCGAGGGAACCGAACAGGCCGCTGCCGAGGGCGATCATGGCGATGCAAAACCCGCCGCTGACGGACACGCCGCCGCTGCCGATCACGGCGGCGGCCACGGGGACGAGACCGCCGTTCCCGCCGAGGCCTGGTTCACCTTCCCGTCCCAGTTCTTCGTGCCGCTGATGCGCAACGGTGACATGGGCGCGGTGATGATCCTGACGCTGACTATCGAAACCGGCGGCGCCGAGCTGCCCGCGATGGAACAGCAGGAACACCGCCTGCGCGACGCCCTGCTGCGCGAATTGCTGATCCACGCCAATACCGGCGGCTTCGACGGCAACTTCACCTCCGAGGCGCGGCTGGCGCCGCTGCGCGAGCGCCTGCAAAAGGCCGCGCAGGCCAGCACCGACCTGCCTGTCAAGGCGGTCCTGATCGAGGATATCGCCCGCCAGGCAAGCTGACGGTTGCATCGGCAAGGCCGGCAGGGCAGAAACCGGCCCTGCCCGATCAAGGACATGCCGGTGGACCAAGCCTTTCCGGAAAGCGATTGCATCACGATCCTGCTGGCCAGCTATCGCGGCGCGGGCTTCATCCGGGCGCAACTGGACAGCATCGCGGCGCAGACCCACCCGAACTGGCGCCTGATCCTGTCCGACGACGGATCGGACGACGGAACCCCCGGCATCGTCGCGGCGTTCGCGGCCTCGCGCCCGGCCGGACAGGTGCAGATGATCGACGGGCCCCGCCGAGGCGCCACGCAGAATTTCCTGCACTTGCTGACCGCCGCGCCCGAAGGGGCCATCGCCTTTTGCGACCAGGACGATGTCTGGTTTCCCGACAAGCTGGCCCGCGCCGCGGCGGCGCTGTCACGGCGGGACGGCCCCGTCCATTACGCCGCCCGCACGATCATCACCGACGCCGCCCTGGTCCCGATCGCCCAGTCGCGGCATTTCCACCGCCCCTTGGGCTTCAGGAACGCTCTGGTACAGGCGATCATGGCGGGCAATACGTCGGTCTTCAACGCCGAGGCCGCCGCGCTGCTGCGCCGCTGCGCCGCTGCGGCCCGGGCGCGAAACATCGAATCGCATGACTGGTGGGCTTATCAGGTCACTTCGGGGGCGGGGGCGGCACTGATCCACGACCCCCGTCCCGCGCTGTTCTATCGTCAGCACGCTCACAGCGTGATGGGCCGCAACGATACGGTTCCGGCCCTTTCGCAGCGCATCGGCAAGTTGCTGGCGGGCGACTATGGCGGCTGGCTGGCAGCCAATCACGCCGCCCTGGAGGCCGTCCGATCGGAGCTTTTGCCCGAAAACCGCCGGATCTTGGACCGCTTCGGCGCGGCCCTGTATCAGCCGGGCCCGATGGCGGCAGCCCGGATGGCGCGGATCGGCCTCTATCGCCAGACCGCGCCCGGGACCGCCGCCCTGTTCGCGGCGGCCCTGTTGGGCAGGCTGCGTCAGCGCGGCCCCAGCAGCGCCATCAGATAGCGGCCATAGGAGTTCTTGGAAAACCGCTGCGCCTGTTCGCGCAGGGCGTCTTCGGTGATCCAGCCTGCCTCGAAGGCGATTTCCTCGGGGCAGCCGGTCTGCAATCCCTGCCGCTTTTCCAGGGTGCGCACGAAATTGCCCGCATCCAGCAGGCTGCCATGGGTGCCGGTATCCAGCCAGGCAAAGCCGCGGCCCATCTTCTCCACCGTCAGGCTGCCATCGTGCAGATAGCTTTCCAGAAGCGTGGTGATCTCAAGCTCGCCCCGTTCGGACGGGATGACCTGCCTGGCGCGTTCCGAGGCCGTGCCGTCCAGGAAATAAAGTCCGGTTACGGCAAAATTCGACGGCGGCAGTTCCGGCTTTTCGATGATCGCGCGGACCCGGCCGTCGGGCTGGAAGTCCACCACGCCATAGCGTTCGGGATCCGACACGCGATAGCCGAAGACCGTGCCCCCGCCGGTCCGCCCGTCCGCCGCCTTCAGCAGTTCGGGCAGGCCGTGGCCAAAAAAGATGTTGTCGCCCAGCACCATGGCCGAGGATGCGCCGGCCAGGAAATCCTCGGCCAGGAGATAGGCCTGGGCCAGCCCGTCGGGCGAGGGCTGGACGATCCATTCGAAGCGCAGACCCCATTGGGCACCGTCGCCCAGAAGCCGCTGGAACTGGGCCTGATCCTCGGGGGTGGTGATGATCGCGATGTCGCGGATTCCGGCCAGCATCAGCACGCTGATCGGATAATAGATCATCGGCTTGTCATACAGCGGCAGAAGCTGTTTCGACACGCCCATCGTGATCGGATAAAGGCGCGTTCCCGATCCGCCCGCCAGAATGATGCCCTTGCGTCCCGTCATCTTGCATATCCCAATTGCGTCAAAACCTGGTCGAGGTCAGCCTGCCAATCCGGGCGGGCAATACCGAAATCGCGCGCGATGCGCGAACAGTCCAGCCGCGAATTGGCCGGACGCTGCGCAGGCGTCGGATAATCGCTTCCGGGGATGTCCTGGACCGCGCAATCCAGCCCCGCACGCGCGAAAATGCGGCGCGCGAAATCCGCCCAGCTGACATCGGGCGCGCCGCTGAAATGATAAAGCCCGCCCTTGCCGCGGTCCGCCTGCATCTGCCGCGCCATCTCCAGCAGGGCGACGGCGATCCGGTGGGCGGCCGTCGGACCGCCGACCTGATCGGCGACCACGTTGATCCGGTCCCGCTCGGCCCCCAGGCGCAGCATCGTCTTGACGAAATTCGCGCCATCCGGCGAAAACACCCAGGATGTCCGCATCACCGCCCATTGCCCGCCGCACGCCGCAACCCGGCCCTCGCCCTCCAGCTTGGTTTGCCCATAGACGCCCAGCGGCCCCGTCGGCGCATCCTCGTCGCGCGCGTTGTCGCCCGTCCCATCAAAGACATAATCGGTCGAGACATGCAGAAACGGGATCCCCAGATCGGCCGCCGCCCCGGCCAGCAGGCCGGGCGCGGTGGCGTTCAGCATTGCCGCCGCCTCGGGCTCGGATTCGGCTCGGTCCACGGCGGTGTAGGCAGAGGCGTTGATGATTACCTGCGGCCGCAGCGCCTGAATCCGCGCGGCGACGGCCTGGGGTTCGGACAGATCGGCCTCAGCGCGGCCCCAGACGGTCGCCTCCGGCGCCAGGCGCGCCAGGGCCTGCCCAAGCTGCCCCGACCTTCCAAGAACCAGAAGCCCTGTCATCCGGCCTGCCCCAGGCGCTTCCCGACCCCGTCGCGCGACAAGAGCGGTTGCCACCAATCGCGACGGGTCAGATACCATTCGACGGTCCTGCGCAGGCCCTCCTCGACCGTGACGGATGGCCGCCAGCCCAGTTCGGTGCGGATCCGCGAAGGGTCGATTGCATAGCGGCGGTCATGCCCGGGGCGGTCGGAGACGAAGGTGATCAGGTCCGCATGCGGCGCGCCTTCGGGATGAAGATCGTCCATATGCGCGCAGATGGTGCGCACCAGGTCGATATTCTTGGCCTCGTTTTCGCCACCGATGTTGTAGCTGCTGCCGACCCGGCCCTTTTCGACGACCAGCAGCAGCGCATCGGCGTGATCCTCGACATAGAGCCAGTCGCGGACGTTGCCGCCGTCGCCATAGACGGGGATCGGCTCTCCCGCCAGGGCTTTCAGGATCACGACCGGCACCAGCTTTTCGGGGAAATGATACGGCCCGTAATTGTTCGAACAATTGGTCAGAACCACCGGCAGGCCATAGGTCTCGTGCCAGGCGCGCACCAGGTGATCGGACCCGGCCTTGCTGGCGGAATAGGGGCTGCGCGGATCATAGGGGGTGGTTTCGGTGAACTGGCCGGTGTCGCCCAGCGATCCGAAAACCTCATCGGTCGAGATATGGTGGAACCGGAATTCCCCTGGCCTGCCCTGCGCGATCCAGTAAGCCCGCGCGGCCTCCAGCATGTTGAAGGTGCCGATCACATTGGTTTCGATGAAGGCGGCGGGTCCGTCTATGGATCGATCCACATGGCTTTCGGCGGCCAGATGCATCACCACGTCAGGCCGATGGGACGCGAAAACTCGATCCAACGCAGCCCTGTCGCGGATGTCTACCTGTTCGAAGCGATAGCGCGGGCTGTCTGCGGCCTCGGCCACATTTGCGGGATTGGCGGCATAGGTCAGGGCATCGACATTGACCACATCGTGTCCACGCGAAACGGCCAGGCGCACCACGGCCGAGCCGATGAAGCCGGCGCCGCCGGTCACAAGGATTTTCATGCTGCGGTCCTGTATTCAAAAGGAGATGTCCATTCGGCAAAGGGGGGGGCGTCGCGGTCCTTGTTGGACAGCAGCGGATCGTCCACCCCCCAATCGATGCCAAGGCTGTCCCATCGGACAGCCCCATCGCTCGCCCGGTCGTAATGGGCGGTGCATTTGTAGATGATTTCGGTGTCCGGTTCCTGGGTTACGAAACCATGCAGAAACCCGATCGGTATCCAGAGCTGACGACCGTTATCATGGCTGAGCTGGACTGCGACCCATCGGCCATAGGTGGGGCTGCCCCGCCGGGCATCGACCGCCACGTCCAGAAGCGCGCCCCGTCCGCAGCGCACCAGCTTGCCCTGCGCAAAGGGCGGAGCCTGATAGTGCAACCCGCGCACCGTTCCCGCGCGGCGCGACATTGAATGGTTGTCCTGCACGAAATCGGGCAGGTCCAGTCCGGCTTCCGCCAAGGCCTTGCGATTCCAGCTTTCCGAAAAGAAACCCCGTTCGTCGCCAAACCGCGCGGGGGTCAGGATCAGGACATCGGGCAAGGCGGTGGCTTCTATCTTCATCAGATCAACCCAAGGACTGGAAACATCGCCTACCGTCTATGCGATAGGGCAGAGCCTGTCACTTGTCAGGCGAAAAAATCCCGTCCTTCACTCAATCACCAGATCGGCATGAAGCGCCCCTGCCGCATGGATCGACTTCAGGATGTCGATCATTTCCCGCGGCCGGACACCAAGGGCATTCAGCCCTTCGACCAGATCACTAAGCGAGGTCTCGCCCGCCACCTCGGCAAAGCCGATGCCGGGTTCGTTGCGCAATTCGGCAACCGTCCTGGGCACAGTCACGGTTTCGCCCCGCGCAAAGGGGTTGGGCTGCGACACCATGGGTGCCTCGCTCACGCTCAGCGTCAGGGCACCCTGCGACACCGCCACCCGAGAGATGCGCACCCTTTCCCCAATCACGATGGTGCCCGATTTGTGGTCGATGACCACCTTGGCCCGGTCCTCGGGTTCGACGGTCAGGTTCTCGATCCGCCCCAGAACGCGCGCCGGATTGACGGCGCCGAGCTGGCGGAATTCGACAAGAACCGTGCCGCTGTCCTGGGTCGTCGCAACACGGCGATCAAAATCGCTGTTGATCGCATCCTCGATCCGGGTCGCGGTCGTGAAATCGGCGTTCCGCAGGGCGACGCGGATATTCTGGATGCCGGCGAAATCGAACTCGACCTCCCGCTCGACCCGCGCGCCGACCGGGATCTTGCCCGAGGTCGGCACACCTTCGACCACGCGGGCGGCCTCGCCTTCGACCGCCGCGCCGCTGGCGATGATCGAACCCTGGGCCACCGCATAGATGTTGCCGTCCGCCGCCTTCAACGGCGTCATCACCAGGGTCCCGCCCAGCAGGCTCTTGGCGTCCCCGATGGTCGAGACGCTGACGTCGATGCGGCTGCCCGAACGCGCGAAGGGCGGCAGGGTCGCAGTGACGACCACAGCCGCGACGTTGCGGGATCGCAGCGCCTCGTCCGTGACGTTGACGCCCAGCCGCTCCAGCAGCCCCGCCAGCAGTTCCTCGGTGAAGGGGGCGTTGCGAAAGCCGTCGCCGGTGCCGTCCAGGCCGACGACCAAGCCATAGCCCACCAGGTCGTTGCCGCGTACGCCGTCGAAATCGGCCAGATCCTTGATGCGGACCGGGGCGGCTGCCGCGATCACAGGCAGCAATGCCATGACGATCATCGCAAGAAGACGCCGCATCACAGATAATCCACCAGCTTCAGCTGCGATAACCGTCCGATCACGGAGTAAAGCGTATCCAACTTGGTTTCCGCATCGCTGAGCGCGGTTGAGGTCGCCAGCGGATCGGCCTCTCGCAAGGTGTTGCGGGCAGTTTGCAGCGTGGCTGTCGCAGCGGACCCCTCGGTCTGAGCCGTGGCGATAAGCTGCTGAGCATAACCCACGCGTGCCATCTCGGCGATCAAGGGCGGCGAGTTGTCCAGCAGCGACTTGCCTGCCGCCTGCAACAGCATCCGTTGTTCGGCTCCGTTTCCGGCCAGGGCGCCGCGATCGACCATCGCCGCCGTCGCCAAGCCCTTGAGGCTGTCGCGGATGGCGGGCGACAGGGCGGTCGTGGTCAGGGTGATCGTCATGCTTTCACCGATGGGGGTCAGTTGCCCGCCGGTTCCGCCATGATAGGCGACATCCGCAAAACCGCCCGCGCCAGGGGGCGCATCGAACCAATCCGACACCGCCTGGGCCACATCTGCCGCCGTGGTCAGCCCTGCGACCTGGGTCGTCAAGGCGGTCAGGATGGTTTCGGCCGAGGCAAGGGGCTGGGTATCGCTTTGCATGCCGGAAAACAGAAAACGCTGCCCGACCGAGCCGTTCAGCTGGCCGATCACCGCCTGCAAGGACGAAGCCGCTTCCGCCGAGCGGGTGGCCACAAGCGCATCCGTCGCGGCCTGGGGCTCCAGGTAAAGGCTCTGCCCTATCCGGGTGGCCGTCGTCTGGACCGAGGTCAGCGCGTCCTGCATTCCCTTGGTATGGGCGGCGGCCTCGGCAGCGTTGCGCCCGAACTGCGCCAGCGCAGCAAGCCGCGCTTCGATCCCGGCGAGGTTCTGGGTGTTGCCTTGCAGCCTGCCGCCCAGGTCGGCGACTTCGCCGCTGGCCAGTTCGGCAGTCAAGGTTGCCATGGTGGTCTTGATCCGGTTCGTCGCGGCCTGCATGGCAAAGGCGCGCGCCTGATCCCCGATGGGTTGCACCGTCATCGTCATATCCCCAGTATCTGATCCATCATGGTCTGAATGGCCTGAATGACCCGCGCATTGGCGGCATATGCCTGTTCATATTGCAGCAGCCGCTGCATTTCGGCATCGCTGTCCACCCCATCCGCCGCCAGCCGCGACCAGATCGTATCGGCTTGCCCATTGCGGATCGCGGCGTCGGATTGGGCATTCACCCGCGCGGTCGAGACCTGCGATTCCACCGTACCCAGGCGGTCGGCCAATGAGGCCTTGCCGCTGAATCCGGTGCCCGCCAAGGCTGCGGTCGCCTGGTTCAGGGCATCCGACATCGCGACCAGCAGGGTGGCGTCGCCAACGGCACCTTCTGCACCGGCTGCCAGCCCGGACCGCAGGCGCCACACATCGCCGCCCTGGGATTCGATGACGGCGGTGTTCAGGCTGATCCGCCCTGCCAGCCCCGTCTTGTCCGCCAGGCTGGCGCGGACGCCGTCGTCGGTGAACAATCCCGCCGAGGTGGCGGTCAAGGTGCCGTCGACCGCAGGATCGGCCAGCCGTTCATGCAGGTCATAGGCAAGATCGTCCAGCGACGCCTGAACCGCAGGGGCCAGTTCGTCGCGGATGGCGAAATTCGCCGCCAGCGACCCGCCCGCGTAAAGCCGCATCTGGGCCTGCGTCAGGTCGATCCCGTTCTGCGTCAGCAGCGCCAGCCCGGATCCGACCGTCTGGCCAGCCGTCACCTGACCAGCCGCGTCGAAGCCGAAGGCGGTCGGCGTAGTGCCGTCCAGAAGCACGGCACCTCCGGTCGTGAACAGGGCCACGGCACCGGCGGCGCGCGTCACCTCTTGCACCGGGACGATCTTGGAGATCTCGCTGATGATCCCCTGCCGCTGGTCGATCAAAGACGAGGGGTCCGACCCGTCGGCTTCCATCACCGTGATCCGGCGATTGAGATGCGCGACCTCGGCCAGGGACTTGTTCAGCGTGGCGACATCGGTGGCGATCGCCTGATCCGCCGCGCTACGGGCGGCCTGAACCTGGTCCGAGGCCGCATTCAGCCGCGAGGCCAGAGCCTGCGCCTTGTCCACGGCCTGCGTCAGGCGGATTTCGTCGTCGGGGCGGCTGGCGGCCGATGACAATGCGGTCTGGAAATCGGTCAGCGCCGCGCCCAGGCTGCCGGCATTGCCGGCGATGCCGATCTGATCCTCGATCGCGGTGGCGAAGGCCAGCCGGGTGGAAGCCTCGGCCCTCGCGGCCTCGGCCAAGCGGGACTCGGACAGCACGCTGGCATTCACGGCGCGGGTGACGCCATCGACGCGCACGCCCCCGGCATTGCCGCCCGCGGTCTGGGCGCTGACCGCCAGTTCCCGCCGGGCATAGCCGGGGGTCGCGGCATTGGCCAGGTTCGCCGCCACGGTTTCGGTCCCCCGCGCCGTGGCCGTCAAGCCTGACACGGCATTTCCAAGGGCGCGCGCGATGCTCATCCCAACTTACCCCTTAGCGCTTGATATTGGTGGTTTCCTGCAGCATCTCGTCGACGGTCTGGATGATCTTGGCGTTCGACGAATAGGCGCGCTGCGTCATGATCAGATGGGTCAGTTCCTCGGCCACGTCGGTGGTCGATTCTTCCAGCGCATAGCCTTGGACGGAACCCGTCGGGCCGTCGCCCGCGTCCCACAGGAAGAAGCTGCCCGAGGTGGGTGAGATCGTGAAGGCCTGCGAATCGACCGAGACCAGGCCGTTGGGGTTGGGCACGTCCACCAGCGGGATCTGATACAGCGTCTTGACGAAGCCGGTGTCATAGCTGGCTTTCAGGAAACCGTCCGCATCCACCTCGACCGTGGTCAGGTTGCCGACCGGCGAGCCGTTCTTGGTGACGTTGGTGGGCGAGAAATTAGCCGAAAGCTGGCGCATACCCGTCGTCCCGCCCGGCGTACCGATGACCAGATCCATGGACCCGCCCGCCACGGCCAGACCGATCGCCCCCGTGACCGGGTCGTAAGCCCCGCCGCTAAGCGTGGTCACGCTGGCGATGCTGCCGCCGTTCGCCTGACTTTCATCGAAAACGATCCGGTACGATCCGACCAGATTGGACGCCGGATTCGACGCCGAATCGCGGACCTCCATCACCCAAGTGCTGGACATGCCTGTGGCGTCCGAGATGTTGGGAGTGAAGGTGATATTCAAGGATTCCGACGTGCCCAGGTTGCCGAAATATTCCACCTTGTAAGGGATCGAGGCGCCTGACGCCGTGGGCAGCGTTTCGGTCGCGGGCAGGTTGACGCCAAGGGATATCTGGGTGGTCGGATCGCCGGCGGTCTGGTTGGCGCTGATCTGGACGGGCACCAGCCCGGTCATGGTATCGCGCGACATCACCGGGATGCTGCCATCCGCCTGGGCGGGCCAGCCCATCAGGACCAGACCGGATTGTGTGCGCAGGATACCCTCGGCATCGGTGCGGAACGATCCGGTCCGGGTCATCATGAACGGCAGGTCGGTAAAGCCGTTGTCCAGATCCACCGCCGATGTCACCGGCAGCATTCCGCGCCCGGACACCGCGATGTCCAGCGGGTGAGAGGTGGTGGACAGCCCCCCGTCATCCTCGATCAGGCGCTGCGTCGTCGCCGTGACGCCGCCCGCAGAATACAGCCCGGCGATGCGATGCTGGTTCAGCACGAAGGAATTGAAGTCCGTTTCCATCCGTTTGTAGCCATAGGTGCCCGAGTTCGCGATGTTGTCGGAAATCGTTGCAAGACGGGTGGAGTTTGCCGCCAGCCCGGAAACACCGGCGCTCATCGCGGAAGACATTGACATGGCATCACCTTTTTCAGTTCGTCTTGATCATCCGACGCAGGGCTTAAGATTCGCCTAATCGCGCCGGCCTATCTGAGTAAAATCACTTCGATCCGGTTGTTAGCCGGATCCATGGGGTTTCCGGTCTTGCTCTTGCGGTCGGCATATCCTGTAACCCGCTGGATTCGCTTGGCGTCCAGGCTGGATCCCTCCAGCAGGTTGCGGACCGCATGGGCGCGGGCGTCCGACAGCGCCCAGACCGGAGAGTTCACCAGCATCTCGGGATAGGCCCGGACATGGCCGGAAACGGCGATCTGGTTGCGGGTCTTGGCGATAACGCGGGCGATGATTCGGGTCAGTTCGGACAGGACCGGCTGAGGCTGGGCGCTGTCTTCCACGAACAGCGCCTGGTCGGTCAGATCGCCCAGTTCAATGACCAGCCCCTCGTCGGTCATGCGGGTGACGACATGGCGCAGAAGATTGGTCAGCTGCTGCGATTCGCCGCCGGTGGCGCGAAGCTGGCGGCCGATCTCCTCGGCCACCTGGTCCAGGGTCGCGTCCGAGGCGTCCTTGCCCAGCTGTTCCACCCCCTCGCCCGAGGCGCCGGGGGTCCGCACGATGGTCGGATTGAAATACTCGGCCAGGCCCGCGCGCTGCTGTTCTGTGGTGGCGTTCAGAAGCCACATCAGCAGAAAGAACGCCATCATGGCGGTCACGAAATCCGCATAGGCAACCTTCCAGGCGCCGCCATGGTGGCCGGCTTCGCTGGAAGCGGTCACCCGCTTGATCAGGATCGTCGGACCCGTCTCCGCCTTCTGCCGTGCCATCGCCATTCCGCCATCGCTGTTCAGGCGCAATGTCGCGGCAAGTCGGCTTTGGAACAAGCCGACCCCTCAAATGCTAGGCATTATCCGCGGACGGAACGACCCGATCAGTCGCTGTGCCAGCCGCTGATGGCCTTGGAATCCATGAACTCCTCCAGCCCCATGACACCGCCCTCGCGGGCGCGGCCCGACATCTTGACGCCGCCGAAGGCCGACCCCGCCCCGCGCGACTGGCCATTCATCTCGACCATCCCCGACCGCAGGCGCCGCGCCACGCGGTTGCGGCGCGCGCCGTCCTGGGACTGGACATAGTTGGTCAGCCCGTAGGGCGTGTCGTTGGCGATCTCGATGGCCTGTTCCTCGGAATCGAAGGGGATGATCGACAGGACCGGACCGAAGATTTCCTGCTGGGCGATGGTCATGTCGTTGCTGACATCGGCAAAGACGGTCGGGCGGACGAAATAGCCGCGGTTCACGCCCTCGGGCAGGCCGGTGCCGCCGGCGACCAGGCGCGCCCCCTCGTCGATGCCCTTCTGGATCATATCCTGGATCCGGTCCCATTGCAGCTTGCTGACCACAGGGCCGATATGCTTTCCGGGCTGATGCGCGCTGGCCACCTGCGTTTCCTGGGCGACCCTGGCCGCCGTTTCGACCGCCTGGTCATAGATCGAGCGTTCGACCAGCATCCGGGTCGGCGCGTTGCAGGACTGGCCGCTGTTATAGAAGCAATGCCGCGCGCCGCGCACCACCGCCTTGTCGTCGGCATCGGCGAAGACGATGTTGGCCCCCTTGCCGCCCAGTTCCAGCACGACCTTCTTCAGCGTGTCCGCCGCCGCCTTGGTGATCGCGATCCCGGCGCGGGTCGATCCGGTGAAGCTGATCATGTCCACGTCCTTGTGGGTCGACAGCTGCGTGCCGACCCCCGGTCCGTCGCCGTTCACCAGGTTGAAGACGCCCCTGGGCGGGCCCGCCTCGTCCACGATCTCGGCAAAGATCAGCGACGACAGGGGCGCGATCTCGGACGGTTTCAGCACGCAGGTATCGCCCGCCAGGATCGCCGGGATGACCTTCAGCGTGACCTGGTTCATGGGCCAGTTCCAGGGCGTGATCAGCCCGACAACGCCCACCGGCTCCCATGCCACCATCGAGGTCGGGGCGTGATCCCCCAACGGGCGGATGAAGTCGAATTCCTTGAAGGCGTTGATGAAATTCTGGATGTGATAGGTGCCCGCGGCAACCTGGTCGCCCAGCGACATGTCCTGCGGCGCGCCCATTTCGTGACTGATCGCCCAAGCCATGTCCGGCGCCCGGCGATTGTAGATTTCCAGGATCCGTTCGACATGGCGCAGCCGTTCTGCGGGCTCGGTGAGCGACCAGTCGGCGAACGCCGCCTTGGCGGCGGCGACCGCCCGGTCGGTATCGGCCCGGTCGCCCAGGCTGATGACCGCCACGGCCTCCTCGGTCGAAGGGTCGATCACCTCGAGGTCGTTGGCCCGGACGGGATCGACCCATTCCCCGTCGATATAGAACTTGCGCTTGTCCAGCAGCCCGGTCATGGCGATCCCTTCCCCGTTCGGATTTCCCGCACAAGGTGAAACGACGGGCGGCCCTGTGCAAGCCTTGTTAATCTCGACCAATGAAGTAGATAAAAGACTGGCATTCCGGTTCGTTTCCCCTATTCTGCCGGAACGTTCCCTCTCGAAAGGCCCCTCATGTCCCTGCGTATCAACGACATCGCCCCCGATTTCACCGCCCCCTCGACCGAGGGCGAGATCCGCTTTCACGACTGGCTGGACGGAAGCTATGCGATCCTCTTCAGCCATCCGCGTGATTTCACGCCGGTCTGCACGACCGAATTCGGCGCCGTGGCCCGGCTGGTCCCGGAATTCGAGAAGCGCGGCACCAAGGTTCTGGGCGTCTCGGTCGATTCGGTCGAGGATCACGGCAAATGGAAGCGCGACATCGAACAGGTTGCGGGTGTCCCGGCGAATTTCGCGATCATCGACGACCGCGACCTGACCGTCGCCAAGGCCTATGACATGCTGCCGGCCGAATATTATCTGCCGAACGAAGGCCGCACCCCGGCCCATTCGGCTACCGTGCGCAGCGTGTTCATCATCGGTCCCGACAAGAAGATCCGCCTGACGCTGACCTATCCGATGTCCATCGGCCGCAACTTCGCCGAGATCCTGCGCGCGCTGGACGCGGTGCGCAAGACCGACGGCGTGCCCATCGCGACCCCCGCCGACTGGCAGCCGGGCCAGGACGTGATCGTGGCCCTGTCGCTGGACGACAAAGCGGCCGAGGAAAAATACGGCCCGCTGGACATCAAGCTGCCCTATCTGCGCTTTGCCAAGGATCCCGCGTAACACCCCTATCGGCCGCGCCCGGGGTGCGGCCGATCCTCAGGCCGACTGCTCTCAGGGATTTTCCCAGGCCCGGCGCAGCCAATCGATCTTGCCGATCCGACGATAGACCTTATGCCCTCGGCCGGCAAAGACATCCTCCATCTTCGGCGCCCCGGCAAACAGGACGATCCTTGCACCTTCGGGCAAACTGGGGTCGCGCAGATAGCTGGCGACGTTCCTCGGCACGCAGTCATTCTTGAAACTGACGCACCATCCACGCGGCCAATAGGTCAGCTTGCCCTGCCGATCCAGCAGATCGCTGACCAACTGCTGTTCGTGTTCATAACGGGCCGAGGCACCCGCGGGATCAGCAAGATAGCTGTCCAGCACTTCGGGATGCGCGCCAATGGTGAAACGGAAGACCGAGGTATTGCCGACCATATGCAGGAAGCGGTCGCGAGCGGGCCGCAGGCGGCGCAGAGGTTTCGGACGAAACAGATCGTCATCACGAATGATCGGCACCTCGCCTGGATAATCGAAGAACGGCGCCAGATCGCCAACGACCACCAGGTCCAGATCCAGGAACAGCGCCGTCCCTGAAAGCCCCCCCAGATCGCGGCGAAACAGCGCCAGCTTGCGCCAGCGCGTATCGGAATTGCCCTTGGGCAGGCCCAGTTCGGGCAGCGGCAGGGCCTCAATTTCCGGCGCCAGCCCCTTGGCATCATCGGTGAAGCAGATGAAGCGGTGCGGCCGGTCCAGGTGTCGGCGCACCTGCGCGGCCAGCCGGTTGACATCCGCAGCACCGTAGAGTGTGCCCCATTTCATCGTCAGGATCAGCAAGGGCTTGCTGTTCATGTCCAGATCTCGCTTTTTGAAGGCAGCTTGCGCCAAGCCGGACCCGCCTGGCAAGCAGGGCCTGGCGACGTGCAGACAGAATTCAGGTTTCGCTACTGTCCCACCACCTGGTTCGGTCACGATGGTGCAGTGCGCGCAGCCGGGCGAATGCCGTGTCATGGACCTGCATGCGGTCATAGATCGTCTTGAAGATCATCCCCGCAGGACCCGCGGCGAAATAAGGCTCAAGCCGCCAATACATGTTGCGAAGCATGTCATCGGAACCCACCTTGAACACGGCCAGCCCGTCGAACAGCGGGACCATGCCTGCCTGAAGCCCCTCGATCCGCTCGGGCACCGGTGCCAGAGCCTCGGCACCGTGGATATAGCGGTCGGATTCGCCGATCTTGACGGCATTCCCCAGAAGCGTGGCCATCATCCCGACCGCCCGCGCCTGCGGATCGGCGGCATGGTCGGCCAGCGTATCCGCCGCCGAGATCAGCCAGCGCAGATTCAGGTGCCGGCACAGGAACTCTGCCTCCTGCGTCCAAAGAGCTTCGAACTGTGCGATGTTTTCGGACAGCCGCACTTCACGGCGGATCAGGACGATCAGCGAGGCATGGTGAAAAAGCAGCTCGGCCTGCCCCGAGAACTCGCGCCGCAGGTTCGCCAGATGCAGGTCCAGCGACTTTTCCGACCCGTGGGTCTGCACCGGCTCGCCCGCCTCGACGATCCGGTCCCGCATCGCGGCCAGATCGGGATCGGCAACGACATGCCGCCGCGCGCCCCAGCGTTTGCGGTGCTGATTGAGCGAGAAGAACCGCTCGATCCTGGATTTCCTGCGCCTGACCATCCGCCCGCGTGGCCCCTGCCGAACTGAGGTACCGTCAAAAGAAGAACCCGGACAAGTCCGGGTTCTTCACGATCTTGCGGAACAATCAGCCCTCGGCCGGTTCTTCCTTGGTCTCGGTGATCTCCTGCCCGGTTTCCTGGTCGACCATCTTCATGCCCAGCCGGACCTTGCCGCGGTCGTCGAAGCCAAGCAGCTTGACCTTGACCTCCTGGCCTTCCTTCAGCAGTTCGTTCGGGTGGTTCAGGCGCTTGTTCGCGATCTGGGACACATGGACCAGGCCGTCGCGCTTGCCGAAGAAGTTCACGAAGGCGCCGAAATCGACCAGCTTGACGACCTTGCCGGTATAGATCCGGCCTTCTTCGGGCTCGGCCACAATCGAATAGATCATGTCATAGGCCTTCTTGATCGAATCGGCATTGGCCGAGGCGATCTTGATGGTGCCGTCGTCGTTGATGTCGACCTTGGCGCCCGAAACCTCGACGATCTCGCGGATGACCTTGCCGCCGGACCCGATCACTTCGCGGATCTTGTCGGTCGGGATCTGCATCGTCTCGATCCGGGGGGCGTGGGCCGAAAATTCGCGGCGGCCTTCGGTCAGGGCCTTGGCCATTTCGCCCAGGATGTGCAGACGCCCTTCCTTGGCCTGCGCCAAGGCCTGTTCCATGATGGCAGGCGTGATGCCCGCGACCTTGATGTCCATCTGCAACGAGGTGATGCCCTCGGCGGTGCCGGCGACCTTGAAGTCCATGTCGCCCAGGTGATCCTCATCCCCAAGGATGTCGGTCAGGACCGCATAGCGGCCGTCGTCTTCCAGGATCAGGCCCATCGCCACCCCGGCGACCGGCGCCTTCAGCGGCACGCCCGCGTCCATCATCGCCAGCGACCCGCCGCAGACCGACGCCATCGAGGACGAGCCGTTCGATTCGGTGATCTCGGACACGACGCGGATGGTATAGGGGAAGTCGGTCGGCGCCGGCAGCACGGCTTGCAGCGCGCGCCAGGCCAGCTTGCCGTGGCCGATCTCGCGGCGGCCGGGGGAACCGACGCGGCCGACCTCGCCCACCGAATAGGGCGGGAAGTTGTAGTGCAGCAGGAAGTTGCTGCGGCTGTTGCCGTGCAGCGCGTCGATGATCTGCTCGTCGTCGCCGGTGCCCAGCGTGGTCACCACCAGGGCCTGCGTTTCGCCACGGGTGAACAGGGCCGAGCCGTGGGTGCGCGGCAGGATGCCGACTTCGCTGTCGATGGCGCGCACGGTGCGGTTGTCGCGGCCGTCGATGCGGGCGCCGCCATTGATCACGTCGCCGCGCAGGATGCCCGATTCCAGCTTCTTCAGCGCCGAACCCAGGTTCGGGTCGGCCAGTTCTTCTTCGGACAGACCGGCCTTGACGGCGGCTTTCGCGGCTTCGATGGCGTCGTGACGCTCGCCCTTGTCGCGGATGGCATAGGCGGCGCGCATCCCGGCTTCGCCCAGCGATTTCACGCGGGCATACAGCGCGCTGTAATCGGGCGACTGGAAGTTGAAGGGCTCTTTCGCGGCAGCCTCGGCCAGATCGATGATCAGGTCGATCACCGGCTGCATCTGCTCGTGGCCGAACTTCACGGCGCCCAGCATTTCCTCTTCCGACAGCTCATAGGCCTCGGACTCGACCATCATCACGGCGTCCTTGGTCCCGGCGACGACCAGATCCAGCCGCTGTTCCGGGTTGGCGCGCAGGTTGTCCATGTCCTGAACCTCGGGGTTCAGCACATACTGGCCATTGGCGAAACCGACGCGGGCGGCGCCGATCGGACCCATGAAGGGCACGCCCGACAGGGTCAGCGCCGCCGAGGCCGCGATCATCGCCACGATGTCGGGATCGTTCACCAGGTCGTGCGACAGGACCGTGCACATCACCAGCACTTCGTTCTTGAAGCCCGGCGCGAACAGCGGGCGGCAGGGCCGGTCGATCAGGCGCGCGGTCAGCGTTTCCTTTTCCGACGGGCGCGCCTCGCGCTTGAAGAAGCCGCCGGGGATCTTGCCCGCGGCATAGTATTTTTCCTGATAGTGAACCGTCAGCGGGAAGAAATCCTGCCCGGGCTTCGGTTCTTTCGCGAAGGTCACGTTGGCCATGACGCTGGTCTCGCCCAGGGTGGCGATGACCGTGCCGTCGGCCTGACGGGCAACCTTGCCCGTTTCCAGCGTGAGCGTTTCCTGGCCCCACTGAATGGATTTCTTCACTTCATCAAACATCTGATTTCCTCTGGGCCGCGCCAGCCCTCTGGTTCGCGCCCGTGTCATATGGCGGCCCCATTGCCGCCGCCCCTATCCTTTGCATGTGCCCCAGGGCATGGGCGTCACGTCACAGATGGCGGGGCCTTACAGGAAAACAGGGGGTTTGGGAAGTGGCCAGACCGGCCCGGCGCCGGATGCCCGCCCAGGCGCGGGGCGCGGCACAGGCCGGTCGCCGAAGACAGCGCCCGCAGCCGGGGCCGCGGACGCGTTCCGTGCGGACCAAGCGTTACGCGGCACCCCGCTGGCTTGCCGGAGCGGCCTGGACGCTGGGCTGCGCGGCGGCATGTTCGGCCACTTCCTTCTGGGCCGGGTCGGCCTTGGGCGTGACCTTCAGGGTAGCGACCAGGCTCAGCAGCTGTTCGCGCTCCATCCCGCGAATGGCCCAGGCGCGGGCGCGATCCTCCTCGGTCGGGTCGGCGGTCTCGGCGGGTTGGTCGGCGGCTGTTTCAGACACGGACGCCACGGGTTCGGTCCTTGCAGGAACCGAAGCCGCCGCCGGGCGGAACGCCCAGACCGACCCAGGTGCCGGTGCCGTCGCAGCGACCGAGGCTTGGGCCGCAGGGGCTTGCGGGGCCGTGGATTGGGTCGCGGCGGAAGCCTCGACCAGTTGCAACGCCTTGTCAGAAAGGTCGAACTTGACGCCCTCGGTCTGCGCCACGGCGGGGCTTGACTGCGAGGCCGACGCCACCGGCGGCGTTTCTGCGGCCTGCTGGACCGCCTGCTGGGACGCGGCGGCGGCCTGGACCACGGCCACGGTCGATGTCGTTGTGGCGGGGGTCGGCGTCGAGGCGGGAGCAGGCGTTGCCGCTGGGATCGCCAGGTTCAGAAGGGGCTTCAAGATCGGGTTCAGAGTACCAAGTACCATGTCCGCGGTTCCTCGTTGATAACGCCCCGATTTTAGAGGCGGTCGAACGGGAATCCACGAAATAGCCCTTTGAATTTTAACGAAACGTTAGTCAGTTCGCGGGGCCCTGACATGCAAGACGCCCGCGACGGGATCGCGGGCGCCTGCTTGTCCGGTCGGGCTGCGATCAGCGGCGCAGGCCCAATCAGCGGCGCAGGCCCAACTTGCCGATCAGGTCGGTATAGCGGGCTTCGTCCTTCTTCTTCAGATAGTCCAGCAGCTTGCGGCGCTGCGCGACCATCATCAGCAGACCACGGCGCGAGTGGTTGTCTTTCTTGTGGGTCTTGAAATGCTCGGTCAGGGTGGCAATGCGCGAGGACAGGATCGCGACCTGCACCTCGGGCGAGCCGGTGTCGCCGGCGGCGGTGCCGAATTCCTTGATGACGCGGGCTTTTTCTTCAACGGTGATCGACATCGGGGTCTCCTTTTCGGAACAGGGTTATGGCGCAGGCCGGGATGTCGTCCAGCACTGGCCCGTGGAGGGTCCGCCCGAAGCATCGGGCCGGATGCGCGCCCATACAGGGAAAGCGCGGCCAAGGAAAGGGGCAAGTTACCCCGGAAGCCTGACGATCACGATATCCGCGACGGCCAGGCCACCGCCATGCAGCATCCGGGCGATCGGGTCGCCGTTCACCGTCACCAGGACCGTGCCGTCCGGGTCTTCGGTCAGATCGACCCTGGCATCCTGCGCCAGGCTTTCGGGCAGATGCAGGATGATCTGATCCTCGCGCGCGTCGAAATCGGCGATCACCGGCAGATCGGTGCTGCCGTGCCTGACAACGAAATCATCCGCGCCCTGGTTGCCCTCGGCGAAATCGCCAGAACCGGGCATCAGCGTGTCGTCGCCTTCGCCGCCATGCAGCCAAGTGACCTGGGGATCGTCGTCGCCGGTCAGCAGGTCATCGCCCCGCCCACCGTCCAGATCGTCGCCGCCACCGCCCGAGACCAGCACATCGTCGCCGTCATTGCCCGAAAGCCAGTCATTGCCCGCGCCCCCGAACAGCGTGTCGCCGCCTTCGCCCCCCAACAGGGTGTCGTCGCCCTCATCCCCCCAGACGATGTCGTCACCGCCCTGCCCTGCCAGCGAATCATGACCCGCGCCGCCACGGATCTCATCCGCGCCCGCCGCACCGAAGTCACCGTCGCCCTGGACCCAGTCGTTCCCCGCACCGGCATGGATCGTGTCGTTGCCGAAGCCGCCCTGGAGGTCGTCGTCGCCATCGCTGCCGTCGATCAGATCGTCGCCCAGCGGCGCGCCCGGCGACGGCGCAATGGGTTCGGACTCGGGCAAGGCAGGCTCGGGTTCCGGCAATGGTTCCGCGGGATCCGCAGGGATCGGCCATATGAAGCCGTCGCCGCCCTGTTCGGTCCTGTCCGAACTGACATTCCCGACCTCTCCCGGATCGACGGGACCAAGCCTTGGAGCCAGATCGTCGGTGTCGTCATCGTCCCCGTCGCGGCTGCCGGACAGATCCAGGGCAGCCCCGGCCGCTGCAAGTGCCATCAGACCGGCAAGCACGAACATGACACCACCTTAAAGATCGTTACAATCCAATAATACAACCTTGAGGCATCATTAACCAAATGGTTTGTTTAGAAAGGGTTAGCCACGCGACAAATAGATCACGCGGCAAGAAAAAACCCGCCGGAACGGGCGGGTTCGTTTCGTTTTTCGCGGTGATCGCGCCGATCAGCCCTGGCGGGCCTTGAAGCGGCGGTTGGTCTTGTTGATCACATAGATGCGGCCCTTGCGGCGGACCACCTGGCAGTCGCGGTGCCGGCTTTTCAGCGAGCGGAGCGAATTGCGAACCTTCATCGGTTTTTCTCCATCACGCGGCTCGCAGCCGCAAGGAAAACGAAAGACCCCCGACGGTTGCCGGGGGCGGCGAAAACATGGTGGGCGGTACTGGGATCGAACCAGTGGCCACTACGATGTCAACGTAGTGCTCTACCGCTGAGCTAACCGCCCGTCCTTGGGCCATCCCGTCCGCTTCCCTGGGGAAACATCCCGAACCGCCTTTGGTCCGCGTGTCTATATAGGCCGGCCCTGGGGGTTTCAAGCCCTATCGCAGCAAGAAACTTATCGTCTATAAAGGTTCGGGAAGAAACCGCCCGCCGGGGTCTGACGTGACCGAAACCGACCTGCCTGTCCTGATTGACCGGCCCGACCGATGGGCCAGCGGCGTCATTTTCGGGTCGCCTCATTCCGGCCGCGTCTACCCCGACTGGTTTCTGGAAGGCACCAAGCTGCCGCCGGAAACCCTGCGGTCGTCCGAGGATGCCTTCGTGGACCGGCTGATCGCCTGCGCCCCCGCCTTCGGCGCGGTGACGATTCGGGCGCAGGTGCCCCGCGCCATCGTCGACCTGAACCGCGCCCCGGACGAGATCGACCCCCTGGTGGTGCGCGGCGTCCCCCGCCATCCCCTGAACCAGCGGACCCTGGCGGGCCTGGGCGTGATCCCTCGGGTCGTGTCGCAGGGCCGCGCCATCCTGGAACGCCCGCTGGACCGAGCCGAGGCGGAACGCCGCATCGACGCCTATTGGCGGCCCTATCACCAAGCCCTGACCGCCCTGATCGCCGAGGCGCGGGCGTGGTTCGGGCAGGCGATCCTGATCGACATGCATTCGATGCCGCACGACGCCCTGGCCCATCTGCACGGGCCGCGCCCCGACATGGTGCTGGGCAACCGCCACGGCCTGTCCGCCGCCGCGCGCGTGTCCGACGCCATCGTCGCCGCCGTCGAGGCCGAGGGCTGGCGGATCCGGCGCAACTCGCCCTTCGCGGGGGCCTATATCTGTTCAGCCTATGGCAGGCCGGGCCAGAACATCCATGTGGTGCAGCTGGAAATCGACAGGGCGCTGTATATGGACGAAAAGACCATCGCCCCACATGACGGGTTCGACGATGTCGCCGCCAGGATGGCGCGGGTGATTCGCAAGCTGGCCGCCCTGGAAGGCGACGGCCGCTCGGACCCGGCCATCGCCGCCGAATGACAGGAGTGAACGGATGGACGACCTGCCAAGCCTGATCGGCGATGCACTGGGCCGCAACATGGCCCTGATCGTGCTTGCGGTCCTGATCCTGCTGGCCGTCATGTCGGCGGT
This sequence comes from Paracoccus sp. 22332, assembly GCF_052045125.1. Taxonomy (NCBI): domain Bacteria; kingdom Pseudomonadati; phylum Pseudomonadota; class Alphaproteobacteria; order Rhodobacterales; family Paracoccaceae; genus Paracoccus; species Paracoccus sp. 22332. Next base: position 164,444 of record NZ_JBQEOI010000003.1, on the reverse strand, counting down.
CAGGATCGTGCCGCAGTCGGAAAAATACGTGGTCGAGCGGTTCGGCCGCCTGCATTCGGTGCTGGGACCGGGGATCAACCTGACGGTGCCCTTCCTGGACCGCGTGGCGCATCGCATCTCGGTCCTGGAACGGCAGTTGCCGACCAACAGCCAGGACGCCATCACCGCCGACAACGTGCTGGTGCAGGTGGAAACGAGCGTCTTCTATCGCATCATCGAACCGGAAAAGACCGTCTACCGCATCCGCGACATCGACGCGGCCATCGCCACCACCGTCGCGGGCATCGTGCGGTCGGAAATCGGCACGATGGAGCTGGACCAGGTGCAGTCGAACCGCGCCTCGCTGATCACCCGGATCCGCGAATCGCTGGCCAATGTCGTCGACGACTGGGGGATCGAGGTGACGCGGGCCGAGATCCTGGACGTGAACCTGGACCAGGCGACCCGCGCCGCCATGCTGCAACAGTTGAACGCCGAGCGCGCGCGGCGGGCGTTGGTGACCGAGGCCGAGGGCAAGCGCCGCGCGGTCGAACTGGCCGCCGACGGCGATCTGTATGCCGCCGAGCAGCTTGCCAAGGCCAAGCGCGTCCTGGCCGATGCCGAGGCTTATGCCACTGCCGCCATCGCAGAGGCGATCCAGAAAAACGGGCTTGAGGCCGCGCAGTATCAGGTGGCGCTGAAACAGGTCGAGGCGCTGGCCGAGGTCGGCCGGGGCGATGGCAAGCAGGTCGTGCTGCTGCCCGCCGCCGCGCTGGATGCCTTTGGCGACGCCTTCAGCCTGCTGCGCGCGCGGTCGTCGTCGTGAACGGCTGGCTGTGGCTGATCGCCGCCTTCGTGCTGGCGGGAATCGAGTTGCTGGTGCCGGGCTGGGCCTTCATGGGCCTTGCGGCCTCGGTCGGGCTGATGGGGGTGCTGCTGCTGACCGGCCTGTGGACGGCGGGCCTGCCCGCGACGCTGGTCGTCACCGCCCTGCTGTCGGCGGCGGCCTGGCTGCTGTTCCGGCGGTTGTGGCCGACCAGCCGGGGCGACAAGCGGATCTGGGACCGCGACATCAACGAATGACGGCGCTGACGGATGATGCAGCCGGGTATTTGGGCAAAGAAGAAGCGCCCTTTCACGGCGCCAAGCTGATCCTGGTCCATGAGGGGCGGTTGCTGACCTATCTGCGCGACGACAGGGCGGGGCTGCCGTTTCCGGCCTGCTGGGACCTGCCCGGCGGCGGGCGCGAGGACGACGAATCGCCCTTGGATTGCGCGCTGCGCGAACTGCGCGAGGAATTCGGCTTGGCGCTGCCGCCAGCGCGGCTGGAGGGGCGGTCCTTCGCGTCGATCCAGCATCCCGGCTGGCGGTCGTGGCTGTTCACCGGGCAGTTGAGCCCGGCCGAAGTCGCGGCGATCCGTTTCGGCGACGAGGGGCAGGACTGGCGGATGATGCCGCTGGCGGACTTCGCCGCCCATCCCCGCGCGGTCCCGCAGTTCCGCGAGCTGGTCCGCGCCTTTATCGCATCGCCGCCACGCCCCGCACCAGCGGGCGCAGCGCGTCGCCCTTGACCATCCAGCTTGTGGCAAAGGCGAAGGTGGCGATGGTTTCCAGCCAGAAGACCGGGCGCCACCAGATCAGCCGGTCGTCCAGCCCGGTCGCGAACAGGACTCCGATCGACCCGATGCTGGCCACGATCGTCCAGCCGCACAGCCGATAGATCCGGTTCGAGGCGTCCTTTTCCGGCCCGTCCACCGTGCCCTTGGTGAACAGCACCAGGCAATAGACCGCCAGGGCGCCAAAGAACACCGCCGCCGCACCCAGATGCACAAGCGACGCCAGCGGCGGTCTCAGCAGGCATTGCAGCAGCGTGCAGGTTGCGTTGTCGGGAAGGACGCAGCCGTCCTTGCAGGTGGGCGACAGCGCCACCAGGGCGATCGCCACCGCCGCCACCCGCGCCGTGCCCCTGTCCGTGATCAGGTCGCCCGCATCGGGGCGGAAGCCCTCGTAGCTCCATAGAAACACCGCCTGGGCGATCAGGCTGCCGACGAAAACCTCTCGCATCGGGCTGTAATAGGCCGAGGAGATGCTGGGCAGCAATTCGCCCACCGCTAGCCCATAGGCTAGCAGCGCCACGGGCAGGAAGAAGCCGAGCGCGCCGATGGCCCGCCGGACCGCCAGGAATGACAGAACCAAGTCGTTGCGCGATTTCTGCCCGATGCCGTGATCGTCCGCCATCGCGTTGCCCTCCTGATCCCGTCAGCCCCGCAGTTCCGCCAGGATCGCCTGCGCCGCCGCGCGGGGATCGGCGGCCTGCCAGATCGGGCGGCCGACCACGATATGATCGGCCCCCGCGCCGATGGCGCTGGCCGGGGTCTCTACCCGCTTCTGGTCGCCCAGGGCCGCGCCGGCGGGACGCACGCCGGGCGTCACGATCAGCCCCGCGTTCGGCAGGGCGCGGATCGCCGCCGCTTCCCGCGGGGAACAGATGATGCCGTCGGCCCCGGCCTCGAAGGCGCGGGCGGCGCGTTCCACGGTGATCTCGTGCAGCTCGCCCGGCTGGATCATGCCCGCGTCCAGATCCGCGCGCTCCAACGAGGTCAGGATCGTCACGCCCAGGATTTTCAGCGCCGATCCTGCCGCGCCCTCCTTGGCGGCGCGGACCACATGCGGGTCGCCATGCACGGTCAGGAAATCCAGGTCGAACCGCGCCAGCCCGCGCACGGCGGCTTCCACCGTGGCGCCGATGTCGAACAGCTTCATGTCCAGGAAGATGCGCTTGCCGTGGTCCGCCTTCAGTTCCTGCGCCAACGCCAGCCCGCCGCCGGTCAGCATCCCCAGGCCGATCTTGTAGAAGCCCACGGCATCGCCCAGCCGTTCGGCAAGCTCCAGCCCCGCAACAGCGTTCGGCACATCCAGTGCCACGATCAGCCGGTCATCCATTACAGCCCCCATCCGCAGGAAAATCGCGGCGTTATGGCACAGGCCAGAGCCGCTTGAAAGCGCGGCGAAACTTCCCAAATCTTGATCCGAAGACCCGGATCGGGCGTGCCTTCGGGGCGTCCGCGCAACGGGGGCTATTGAAAGGGGAATGTGCCGATGAACATGGAAAAGTTCACCGAGCGGTCGCGCGGCTTCATGCAGGCCGCCCAGACCATCGCGATCCGCGAGGAAAACCAGCGGGTCGTGCCGGAACATCTGCTGAAGGCATTGATGGATGACGATCAGGGGCTGTCGGCCAACCTGATCACGCGGGCCGGCGGCGACGCGCGCGCCGTCAGGCAGGCGGTCGATCAGGCCGTCGCCAAGCTGCCCAAGGTCAAGGGCGGCAACAACCAGGTCTATGTGGATCCGTCGCTGGTGCGCGTGCTGGACGAGGCCGAGCAGGTCGCCAAGAAGGCGGGTGACAGCTTCGTCCCGGCCGAGCGGATCCTGATGGCGCTGGCGATGGTCAACACCAATGCCCGCGACGCGCTGACCGCAGGCGGCGTCACCGCGCAAAAGCTGAATGCCGCGATCAACGACATCCGCAAGGGCCGCACCGCAGACAGTGCCAGCGCCGAGGACAGCTATGAGGCGTTGGAGAAATACGCCCGCGACCTGACCCAGGCCGCGCGCGACGGCAAGATCGACCCGATCATCGGCCGAGACGAGGAAATCCGCCGCGCCATGCAGGTTCTGTCCCGCCGCACCAAGAACAACCCGGTGCTGATCGGCGAGCCGGGCGTGGGCAAGACCGCCATCGCCGAGGGGCTGGCCCTGCGCATCGTCGACGGCGACGTGCCCGAAAGCCTGCGCGACAAGCGGCTGATGGCGCTGGACATGGGCGCGCTGATCGCCGGAGCCAAGTATCGCGGCGAGTTCGAGGAACGCCTGAAGGCCATCCTGAAGGAAATCGAGAACGCCGCCGGAGAGATCATCCTGTTCATCGACGAATTGCATGTGCTGGTCGGCGCGGGCAAGACCGATGGCGCCATGGATGCCGCGAACCTCATCAAGCCCGCCCTGGCGCGGGGAGAGCTGCATTGCGTCGGTGCCACCACGCTGGACGAATACCGCAAGTATATCGAAAAGGACGCGGCCCTGGCCCGGCGGTTCCAGCCGGTCATGGTCGAGGAGCCGACGGTCGAGGATACGATTTCCATCCTGCGCGGCATCAAGGAGAAGTACGAGCTTCACCACGGTGTCCGCATCTCGGACGCGGCCTTGGTCGCGGCGGCGACGCTGAGTCACCGCTACATCACCGACCGCTTCCTGCCCGACAAGGCCATCGACCTTGTGGACGAAGCCGCCAGCCGCCTGCGCATGGAGGTCGACAGCAAGCCCGAGGAACTGGACCAGCTCGACCGCCAGATCCTGCAAATGCAGATCGAGGCCGAGGCGCTGAAGAAGGAAGACGACGCGGCCAGCAAGGACCGTCTGGAACGGCTGGAAAAGGATCTGTCCGACCTGCAACAGCGCAGCGCCGAGATGACCGCCCGCTGGCAGGCCGAACGCGACAAGCTGGAAAGTTCCCGCAACCTCAAGGAACAGCTTGACCGCGCCCGCGCCGAACTGGACCAGGCCAAGCGCGAGGGCAACCTGGCCCGCGCGGGTGAGCTGTCCTATGGCATCATCCCCGGCCTGGAGAAGAAGCTGGCCGAGGCCGAGAACGGCGGCGCCGACGGGCTGATGGTGGAAGAGGCCGTCCGCCCCGAACAGATCGCCGAGGTGGTCGAGCGCTGGACCGGCATCCCCACCAGCAAGATGCTGGAGGGCGAGCGCGAGAAGCTGTTGAAGATGGAAGAGGAAATCGGCGCCCGCGTGATCGGCCAGCAAGAGGCCGTGATCGCCGTCAGCAACGCCGTGCGCCGGGCGCGGGCCGGCCTGAACGACGAGAACCGTCCGCTGGGCAGCTTCCTGTTCCTGGGCCCGACCGGCGTCGGCAAGACCGAACTGACCAAGGCGCTTGCCGAATACATGTTCGACGACGACAGCGCGATGGTCCGCATCGACATGTCCGAGTTCATGGAGAAGCACTCGGTCGCCCGTCTGATCGGCGCGCCTCCGGGCTATGTCGGCTATGACGAGGGCGGCGTCCTGACCGAGGCGGTGCGGCGCAGGCCCTATCAGGTGATCCTGTTCGACGAGGTCGAAAAGGCGCATCCGGACGTGTTCAACGTGCTGTTGCAGGTGCTGGACGACGGGCAGCTGACCGACGGGCAGGGCCGGACGGTGGACTTCAAGCAGACGCTGATCATCCTGACCTCGAACCTTGGGTCTCAGGCGCTGTCGCATCTGCCCGAGGGCGCCGATTCCAGCGATGCGCGCAGCCAGGTGATGGAGGCGGTCAGGGCGCATTTCCGGCCCGAGTTCCTGAACCGGCTGGACGAGATCATCATCTTCCGCCGCCTGACGCGGGCCAATATGGACGCCATCGTCAAGATCCAGCTGCGGCGCCTGGAAAAACGGCTTGCTCAGCGCAAGATCACGCTGGACCTGGACGACGGGGCGCGCAAATGGCTGGCCGACCAGGGTTATGACCCGATCTTCGGCGCGCGTCCGCTGAAACGGGTGATCCAGCGCGCCTTGCAGGATCCGCTGGCCGAGCTGCTGCTGTCGGGCGAGGTTCTGGACGGCCAGACCGTCCATGTCAGCGCCGGGCCGGACGGGCTGATCGTCGGCAACCGCGTCGGCCGCGCTGGCCACAAGCTGGGCGCGGTCGGCGAAGGGCCGAAGCCCGACCTGACCGTCCACTGATCCGAAAAGGCCCCGCATCGCCGGGGCCTTTTCATGCAACAGTCACAAACCCGTCACGACCTGTCCACGTTTCCGTGATCTTGCCCTGATACCAGACCGCATCGCGAAAAAGCGCGAAATCGTTGTTCAGGATCAAGATCATGCAAAGAATTGCAGAGTTTGCCGCCGCAGCCGTCTGCGCCTCGGCCCTTTTCGCCCTGCCCGTCGCGGCGGCTTCGGTCGACAGCCCCTATGCCACGCTGAACGGCCAGGCCCCGATCGTGATCGCCCATCGCGGCGCCCCGGCCTATCTGCCCGAGAACACCATCGGCGGGAACGAACTGTCGGCCAAGATGGGCGCGGACTATATCGAGACCGACGTGATGATGACCCGTGACGGCGTTCTGGTGGCGATGCACGATTCCAGCCTGGCGCGCACCACCAATGTCGAATCGGTCTATGCCCCGCGCAACGGCGGCTATGCGGTCAAGGATTTCACCTATGAGGAATTGCAGGCCCTCACGGTCGAGCCGACCGGCTCGGGCCGGTGGACCTATCCCGATTTCGCGCCCCAGGATCCGAATCCCTATCGCATCCCCAGCTTCGCGGACATGCTGGACGCGCTGACCGCCTATAACGACAAGAACGGCACCAATGTCGGGATGCTCACCGAAGGCAAATACGCCTATGACGAGGCGACCAGCCGCGCGGTGATCGAAACGCTGATCGACAAGGGCTATACCACCCGCGAAAAGTCGATGGTCCAGTCCTTCGATTTCGGCAATGTCTTCGCCTACAGCAACCTGCTGCGCGAATACGGTGTGGACATGGGCGTGGCCCAGTTGGGCGGCATCGGCAAGGCGGGCGGCCAGTGGACCATCGACGGCGTGCTGGTCAGCCAGGTTGCCGGCCATATCGACACGCTGGCGGCCAGCTATGGCTCGATCACCAAGGAACTGATCGACTATGCGCATGGCCTGGGCCTCGGCGTCTATGGCTGGACATTCCGCCCCGCCGATCAGGACATGGCCTTCGCGCAACTGAAGGATCTGCTGGACTGGGGCCTGGACGGCATCATCACCGACAACCCCGACTATGCCCGCGCGGTGGTCGATTCGCTTGACCTGGCGCCGGTGCCGCTGCCCGCGGGCCTGCCGCTGATGGCCGCGGGCCTTGGCGCGCTGACCGCGCTGCGCATCCGCCGCCGCCGGGCCTGACCCCCATCGGGGCGGCTCCTCCCGCCGCCCTTTTCCCGATTTCACGAGGATACCATGTTCAACCCGATCCTGCGCGCCGCCGCGCCGCTGCTTGCCCTGGCCGTCCTGGCGGCCCCCGTTTCCGCCGCCAGCGTCATCGTCAACGGCACCTTCGACAACAACACGACCGGCTGGACCGGCAGCTATTCCACCCGGATCGCCGATCCCTGGATCGACACCGGCAGCTATTACTTTCCCGGCGCGGGTCCGACCCATTCCATCTCTCAGGACTATGCCCTGAGCACCGAGGAGCGCGCCAAGACCCAGACCGGACGGCTGGGCTATGCCTTCTCGGCCGACATGTTCGGCTGGCACGGGCAGCGCGACTATTCGATCCTGTCGGTGTCCTTCTTCGACAGCGCGAACACGCTGATGGGTTTTGCCGCGCTGGATACCCGCGACATCTATCCCGACACCGGGATGCCCTGGGATCTGTTCATCTATGCGGGCGGGAAATACTATCAGGAACTGACCGGCTTCCTGCCCACCGGCACCGCCCTGCTGCGCTTCGCCATCGATTCGGTCCGGGTCGGCGGCGGCACCAACAATGACGGCTATATCGACAACGCCTCGTTCGTGCTGACCGACATGCCCGCCCCGGCGCCGGTTCCCCTGCCCGCGACGCTGCCGCTACTGGCCGCTGGCGTCGTCGGGATGGGCGCGCTGCGCCGCCGCAAGACCCGCTGACATCAGACAGGTCGCGCCCCTATCCGGGGGCGCGGCGTTCAGGCGGTCCTGCCCGCCAGTTGCGCGACGCCCATCACCTCCAGCACCTTCGCCTCGATATGGGCGGCGTTCAGGGCCGAGGTGTCATACATCGCATAGGGCGCGTCGTGATCGACGAACCGATCCGGCAGCACCATGGACCGGAAGCGCAATCCGCTGTCAAAGACCCCCTCATCCGCCAGCAGCTGCGCGACATGGCTGCCGAAGCCGCCCACCGCGCCTTCCTCCAATGTGATCAGCGCGTCATGGCCCGCCGCCAGCCGCAGGATCAGGTCGCGGTCCAGCGGCTTGGCGAAGCGGGCATCCGCGACAGTCGGGGTGATCCCGCGCGCCGCCAGGGATTCGGAGGCCTTCAACGCCTCGGACAGGCGGGTGCCGAAGGACAGGATGGCGACGCCCTTGCCCTGCTGGACGATGCGGCCCTTGCCGATCTCCAGCACCTGGCCGCGTTCCGGCATCTCGATCCCGGTGCCCTCGCCGCGCGGAAAGCGGAAGGCGATGGGACCGCTGTCATGGGCGGCGGCGGTGGCGACCATGTGCATCAGTTCGGCCTCGTCGGCGGCGGCCATCACCACCATGCCGGGCAGGTTCGCCAGAAAGGCGATGTCATAGGCCCCGGCATGGGTCGGGCCGTCCTGGCCCACCAGCCCGGCGCGGTCGATGGCGAAACGCACCGGCAGGTTCTGGACCGCCACGTCATGCACCACCTGGTCATAGCCGCGCTGCAAAAAGGTCGAATAGATCGCGCAGAAGGGCTTCATCCCGCCCGCCGCCAGCCCCGCCGCGAAGGTCACGGCGTGCTGTTCGGCGATGCCCACGTCGAAGGTCCGGCGCGGGAAACGCTCGGCGAACTGCTTCAATCCGGTGCCGTCCGGCATCGCGGCGGTGATGCCGACGATCCGGTCGTCGCGCCCGGCCTCGTCGATCAGGGCACGCGCGAAGACGGCGGTATAGCTGGGGGCGTTGGATTTCGCCTTGGCCTGGACGCCCGTCACCATGTCGAACTTGGCCGTGGCATGGCCGCGGTCGGCGGCGTTTTCGGCCGGGGCATAGCCCTTGCCCTTTTTCGTCACGGCATGGATCAGCACCGGCCCGGTGGCGCGCGATTTCACCGTGCGCAGCAGCGGCAGAAGCTGGTCCAGATCGTGCCCGTCGACCGGGCCGATATAGGAAAAGCCCAGTTCCTCGAACAGCGTGCCGCCGATGGTCATGCCCTTCAGCATTTCCTTGGCCCGGCGCGCGCCTTCCTGGAAGGGCGGCGGCAGCAGGCCCACGGCGCCCTTGGCGGCGGCCTTCAGATCCTGGAAGGGCGCGCGGCTGTAAAGGCTGGTCAGGTATGACGACAGCGCGCCCACCGGCGGGGCGATGGACATCTCGTTGTCGTTCAGGATCACGAACAGCCGCTTGCCCAGATGGCCCGCGTTGTTCAGCGCCTCGAAGGCCATGCCCGCGCTCATGGCGCCGTCGCCGATCACCGCGACCGCATCGCCCGGATCGCCGCCCAGATCGCGCGCCACCGCAAAGCCCAGTGCCGCGCTGATCGAGGTGCTGGAATGGCCCGCCCCGAACGGATCATAAGGGCTTTCGGCGCGCTTGGTGAAGCCCGCCAGACCGCCGCCCATGCGCAGGGTGCGGATCCGGTCGCGCCGCCCGGTCAGGATCTTGTGGGGATAGCACTGATGGCCCACGTCCCAGATGATCTTGTCGCGCGGCGTGTCGAAGACCGCGTGCAGCGCCACGGTCAGTTCCACGACGCCCAGGCCCGCTCCCAGATGCCCCCCGGTGACGCTGACCGCGCTGATCGTCTCGGATCTCAACTCGTCGGCGAGCTGGCGCAGTTCCCGATCGCTGAGCGTCTTCATATCCGAGGGCAGCTTGACCCGGTCGAGGATCGGCGTCTTGGTCAGGTCGGTCATGGGCTGGCCCTCTCAGGCATCAGGGGCGGGCGATCAGGTGTCGCGCTCGATAACGAAACGCGCCAGGCGGCGCAAGTTTCCGGCGGCCTCGCCATAGGGCGCCAGGGCGGCATCGGCATCCGCGGCCAGCCGCGCCGCCGTTGCCCGCGCGCCGTCCAGGCCCAGCAGCGACACGAAGGTGGCCTTTCCCGCCTGGGCGTCCTTGCCGACGCGCTTGCCGGTCACATCTTCGTTGCCGGTCACGTCCAGGATGTCGTCGGCGATCTGAAAGGCAAGCCCCACCGCATCGGCATAAGCCGCCAGCGGCGCGGGATCGGCATCGGCGATCAGCGGCCCGGCGATGGCAGCAAAGCGGATCAGCGCGCCGGTCTTGCCGCCCTGCAATTCGGTGATCTGGTCCAGCGTCAGCGGCTGCGCCGCCGTTTCCGCAGCAATGTCCAGGGCCTGCCCCCACACCATCCCCGCCCCGCCGACCGCCTGCGCGAAAGCCGCGACCAGGCGGCGGGTGGCCGCATCGCCGATGGCGGGATCGGCCAGCAGCCCGAAGGCCAGCGATTGCAGCGCGTCGCCCGCCAGGATCGCGGTGGCCTGGGACCATTTCACATGCACCGTGGGCAAGCCGCGCCGCAGGTCGTCGTCGTCCATCGCGGGCAGGTCGTCATGGACCAGGGAATAGGCGTGCAGCGCCTCGACCGCCGCGGCGACCGGCAGGGCGGCATCGTCGGAAATGCCATGCAGGCCGGCGGATTCCATCACCAGAAAGGCCCGGATCCGCTTGCCTCCCGCGCAGGCATAAGCCATCGCGTCTTGCAATTCGCCGGGCGGCAGGGCGCCGACGGCACGGTCCAGCGCGGCCTGGACCTGCGCCTTTACCCCGTCCAGCCGGTCCTGCATCACAGCCCCTCGGCCGGTTCCGTTCCCGTGGGCTGGCCATTGGCGGCCAGGGTGATCTTTTCCACCCGGTCCTCGGCCTCGCGCAGGCGTTTCTCGCAATGCTGGCGCAGCAGGGCGCCGCGTTCGTACAGGCGGATGGATTCGTCCAGCGTCGCGTCGCCGGTTTCCAGCTTGCCGACCGTGGCCTCCAGCTCTTTCATGGCTTCCTCGAAGCTCATGGTCGCGATGTCGTTCATGTTCCGGCCTCCAGCAGCACTTCGACATGGGCGCGGACGGACCGGCCCAAAGCGGCCAGATCATAGCCACCTTCCAGGCAGGATACCACCGGGGCCGACAGATCCGCCGCCATGCCGCAGATCATCCGGGTGATGGCGGCGAAATCGCTGTCATCCCAGTTCAGTTGCGCCAGGGGGTCGGCCGCATGGGCGTCAAACCCGGCCGAGACGATCACCAGTTGCGGGCCAAACGCGCGACAGCGGGCCAAGATGTCGCGCCAGGCCGCCTGCCCCGCCGCGCCGTCCGATCCGGGCCTCAGCGGCACGTTCACCACCTGCCCATGCGCGCCGCGTTCCGTGGCCGCCCCCGTACCGGGATAGAGAGGCATCTGGTGGGTGGACGCAAAGAAGGCCTGGGGTTCGTCCCACAGCAGATCCTGCGTGCCGTTGCCGTGATGCACGTCGAAATCCAGCACCGCCACCCGGTCCAGCCCGTGATGGTCCAGGGCACGCTTGGCCGCGATGGCGGCATTGCCGAAGATGCAGAAACCCATCGGCTTTTCACGTTCGGCGTGATGGCCGGGCGGGCGCATGGCGACGAAAGCATTCGCGGCCTCACCCACCAGCACGGCATCCACGGCGGCAACCGCGCCGCCCACCGCGCGCAGGGCGGCATCCAGGCTGCCGGGCGACAGATGGGTGTCCGCGTCCAGCATCCGCCAGCCTTCGTCCGGCACAGCGGCGCGGGTGCGGTCCAGATAGGATTGCGGGTGGCAGCGCAGGATCTCGGCCTCGTCGGCGCGGGGCGCCTCGCGCCGGTCCAGCGGCAGGTCGGCAAGCGCGTCCAGAACGGCGGCGTGGCGGGCCACCTGTTCGGGATGACCGGGCGGCGTGATGTGGCGTTCGGCGTCGGAATGGGTGAACAGGGCCGTGGTCATCAGACCTCCATCTTGCCGATCAGGGGCAGGTCGTCCTCGGGTCCGACGCTGTGGCGTTCGATCATGCGGTGGACCAGCGGATCGCCCTCGCCCTGATGCAGGGCGCGCAGGGCGACGGTGATTTCGGCATCCGACTTGGTGCGGCGCAGGTTGTGGCGGACGTATTCGTCCCAGGTGGCGATGTGATAGCTTTCCGACCACAGATCGGGATGTTCCAGATCGCGCAGCAGCGCCCAGTTGCGCGCGCCGTCGCGGCGGCGCACGCCCCGGCGCAGCTGCATCAGGCGCAGGAATTCGGCCGTGTCCTTCTGCGCGATCCGGTAATCGACCATCACCATGATCGGCCCCGACCGGCCCCGCAGATCCAGCCGCAGCGCCGGTTCGCGGAAGCGGTTGAGCGGCTCCAGATCGGCGGTGCCGAAATCGGGCGCCTTGAACCAGAAGCCGATCACCGCCCCCGCCAGCAGCACGATGCCGGCCGCTGTCAGCGCATCGCCCAGGCCATGCGCGCCCGCAACGGCGCCCCAGATCCAGGATCCCGCCGCCATACCGCCGAAGGTCGCCGTCTGATACAGCGCCAAGGCGCGCGCCACGACCCAGCGAGGCGTCGAAAGCTGCACCGTCACGTTGAACAGCGACAGGGCCAGCACCCAGGACGCCCCGGCAGGCAGCAGCGCCAGGGCGTGCAGCCAGACGTTCTGGGTCTGGCCCAGCACGACGGCAGACAGGGCGAAACCCGCAAAGGCCATGCGCACGATGTTTTCGTTGTCGAAGCGTGCCCGGATGCGCGGGTTCAGCGCCGCGCCGACGATGGCGCCCAGACCATAGCAGCCCAGCAATCCGCCGAACAGCATGGATCCCCCCTCGGGGTGGGCCTTGGCGATCAGCGGCAGCAGCGCCAGCACCGATACGGCGGCGAAACCGAACAGCGCGCCCCGGCCGATCACCTTCATCAGGTTCGGCGACAGGAAGACATAGCGCAGCCCGGCGGCGACAGCGGGCAGGAACGCCTCGGGCGGCGCGGTTCGGGGGGCGATGTTGGGACGCCAGCGCAGCAGCGCGCCCAGAAGCGGGATATAGGACAGCGCGTTGACCGCAAAGGCCGCCGCCGCGCCGAAAGCCGCGACGATGAAGCCCCCGGCGGCAGGCCCGACGCTGCGCATCAGGTTGAAGCCGACCGAGTTCAGCGTGACGGCGGCGGGCAGGTCGGCGCGCGGCACCAGATCGCCCATGCTGGCCTGCCAGGGCGGGTTATAAAGCGCCTGCCCCGCCCCGATCAGGAAAGTGAAGGCCAGCAGCAGCCAGGGCGTCAGCCAGCCCTGCCAGGCGACGACGGCCAGGACCAGCGACACGATGCCCATGAAGCATTGCGCGAACAGCAGGATCGTCTTGCGGTCGAAGATGTCGGCCAGCGCGCCCGAGGCCAGCGCCAGCAGCATGATCGGCAGCGTGTTGGACGCCTGCACCAGAGCAATCAGCGTGGCGCTGTCGGTCAGCTGCGTCATCAGCCAGGCCGCGCCCACCGCCTGGACCAGGCCGCCGAAGTTCGAGACCAGCGTCGCGCTCCACAACAGGCGGAAGTCGCGGTGGCGGAACGGGGCAAGGGCAGAGGGACGGGGTGGCGGCGGCTGCTGGGTCACGGATACGGTCGCTTCGGGCTTTCCGTCACCCTAGCCAGCGGCGCGCGAGGGGGCAATGCAGGGCAGGACGACAAGGGCAGACGCGCTTCTTTCCATGGCGATGAAACCAAAACAAACGCGAATTTGTTCCGCCGTCAGCCGATCTTGATGAGACTGCCGCCCTTTCGCCACAACCCGCGCCCCGCTTCGATCCGGGCTGGGGCGCAAGGCTTGACGACCACTGTCTGTGACGGGCTGATGAACCCCAGCGCGAATCACCCCCTGCCCCGACGGGCACGGGCGATTCACACGAAATCTTGGATGCTGCCGGCGCCCGCGACAGGTCGCCGGATGCCATGAAGGAACATGATGATGCGTCTTGTGACCCTGTTCACGGCGGTCGCCCTGGGGCTTGCCGCATGTGGAAGCAGCCAGCCGGTCACGCTGGCCACCCCCACGGTGCCGCCGATCTATCAGGCCCGGACCGATACCGGCCCGAACGGAGAGCCGATCCAGATCCCCGCTGTCCGCGCCGCCTATCTGAACGAACGCAACCAGCGCCAGCAGGTCGCCTATAACGGGCCGGAAGCGCCGGGCACCATCGTCGTCGATCCCTATGCCCGCGTGCTGTATCACGTCCAGCCGGGCGGCCAGGCGATGCGCTATGGCGTGGCCGTGGGCCGGGCGGGCACGGGCTACGCGGGCACCGCGACCATCGCGCGCAAGGCGGCCTGGCCAAGCTGGCGGCCGACCGACAACATGATCCGCACCCAGCCCGACCTTTACGCGCAGTTCGCGGGCGGGCTGTCGGGCGGGATGCACAACCCGTTGGGGTCGCGAGCGCTGTATCTCTACGAAGGCGGGCGCGACACCTATTACCGCATCCACGGCACGATGGACCCGTCCTCGATCGGCAAGGCGACCTCGGCCGGGTGCATCCGGCTGTTCAACCAGGACATCATCGACCTGTTTTCGGAAGTCAGCACCGGCACCACGGTCCATGTCCGCACCCAGGCGGAAAGCATCCGCTATGAAGGACCGATGACCGAAACGCCCGAGGGCTATGTGGTGCCCGCCGGGCAGGCGCCGATGGCCACGGCCTCTCTGGCCCCGGCCACCGCGCAGGTGACCGATCCCTATGCGGTGACGACCGTCGCCACGCCCTACAGCGCGCCGGTCACGACCGTTTCGCCGGTGGAAAGCGCCGTCCAGTAACGCCGCGCCGCCCCATCCTGCCGAAGGCCCCGGTTCGCGCCGGGGCCTTTCCGTTTGCAAATCCTGGAAATCTTCCGCAAAATCCGCGCGAAATCAGGCCCGCGCCAAGGATGAAGCGATGCCCAACTATAGCAAGCTGGAACAGGAACTGCTGACCGCCGAACAGCGCGCCCTGACGGAAAACAGCCGCGGCGCGGCCTTCGGGACGCTGGACGACCCCGGATTGTCCCGGCTGATCGCCGATCTGGACAAGGCTGTCGGCCAGGCCGGGCCCAGGGGCGCGGACGGTCAGATCGCGGCGGCGGATGTCCTGGCGGCGGCCCTGCGGCGGGCCAAGGCAGAGCGGCGCAAGCGCAGTCAGGCTGCACAGGGGGGCCAGGGCACCGCGGCGGAAGGTGCCGCCGCGACGCCGAAGCCTGCCGCCGCCGCCAAACCTGCTGCCAAACCCGCCGCCAAACCCGCCCGGCGCAAGCCTGCCTCTCCGGCGCGGAAGCCTGCGGGCCGCGAAAAGGCCGAGGTGCGCAAGGCCGACCTGCGCACCGGATCGCGCCGCATCGCCAAGGCGAAGCCCGCGACCGCCGCTCCGGCCGAACCGGCGCCGCAGCCCTCCGTCGCACCCACGGTTGCGCCCGCTCCGGCTAAATCGGCCGCCCCTGCCGTGACGAAACCGGCCGTAGCGGACAAGGCCCACGCGGATCGGAAGCACCAGGACAAGGCCGCCCGGAAAGCCGCAAAAGAGGCCGAGAAGGAAGCCCGCAAGGCTGCCCGCAAGGCGGAAAAGGATGCGGCCAAGGCCGCCCAGAAGGCCGAAAGAAAGGCCGAAAAAGCCGCTGCAAAGGCCGCGAAGGCCGATTCAGCCAAAACCAAGAAGACCAAGGGGAAGAAGGACAAGCCCAAGAAGGGCAAGGCGGGCAAGTCGCGTGCCGCCGATCCCCTGGACGCCGCCTGATCCCGATCCGGGGATGGGGGGACCGATCGCCCTTTGCCGCCGCGCGGTCGGCCGGATAGGACGGGCCGCAGCCGCCTTGGCAGTGCTGGCCCTGCCCGCGCAGGCCTTTCCCGCCGTGGACGCCCTGGCCGGACGCCCGCCCGTCCGCCAGTCGGATTCGCTGCGCTGCACCGATGACGGGCGCGACTGCGTGCGGCTGGACCACTATGCCGCCGATGTCTGCAAGCTGATCGAACGGAACGCGGCGGAGCGCGGGCTGGATCCGAACTTCCTGGCGCGGCTGCTGTGGAAGGAAAGCCGGTTCGAACCCGGCGCGATCAGCCCCGTGGGCGCGCTTGGCATTGCGCAGTTCATGCCCGGCACGGCCGATCTGTATGACCTGCACGACCCGTTCAACCCCGCCCAGGCGATCCACAAATCCGCCTGGTATCTGCGCCACCTGACCGACATGTTCGGCAATATCGGCTTGGCCGCCGTCGCCTATAACGGCGGGGAAAACCGCGCCGCGCGCTTCGTCGGCAAGACCGGCGGCCTGCCCTATGAGACCCAGGATTACGTCGCCTCGATCACCGGATTCGAGGCGCTGCGCTGGCGCGACAACCCGCCACCGGCCAGCGACCTGAAGCTGGCCCTGAACCCCGACATGGCCTTCCGCCCCGCCTGCGAGAAATTGGCGGGCGACCGCAAGCTGCGCGAATTCCTGATCCAGCCCAAGGTCTTTCCCTGGGGCGTGATCGTGGCCAGCCATCCCAGCCAGTCGGGCGCCATCCAACAGGTCGCCCGCCTGAACCGCAGCCTCCGCCCGATCCTGGGCGACAAGCAGGTGGGCTATGTCAGGAAACGCATCACCGGAATGCCGCGCGCCGTCTATACCGCCCAGATCGGCTGGGACAGCCGACGCGAGGCCGCAGCGTTCTGCAACCGCTTCAAGCAGTTGGGCGGGCGCTGCATCGTGCTGCGGAATTAAGGTCGGCGTGGTCCGGCCCAAAGGCCAATACCCTATCGTTTCTTGGACATTCGGCAGACGGTTTATCTCCTCGGGCGACAGATAGCTGTCGTCTGAGTCGTGCCAGAGGCAGCAACGCTTATCTTACAGTGACGGTCACACAGCCGGACAAGGTTTTGCCACGCACCTCTGGCGTCGTGTTCCGAATGCAGAACTTGTCCTGCCCTGCAAAGCCTGCGGACGGCATATAGACGATCCCTTGCGGCGAAACGCCGATTTTCCCATTCGCAGGTGCGCGGGTAAGCGCAAGTTCGGTCGCAAAGGTTCGGGTACCTTTCGCATCGTCGATAAAGGCAGGATAGTCGATGATGCAGGACGACTCGCCCATACGCATTTCGAATTGACCGTTCCCCTTTCCGCTTGCCCAGCCCCGACCCAATCCGCCATTACAATCCGCATAAGCGGCGGGGGCCAAGACAAGAACCAGGGGAACGATTAAGGCAGATAACCTGGACATGCGCATCTTACTCTCCGAACTGATTAACAGCGCAATCAGACATGATTCGCATTACTAAATTATCACGATTTTAATTGATCCTATAGTTTGCATGAATACTGCAAGCGTCCCAATTCACAAAAAACTCTGCGGATCAATATCCACCGACAGCCGCAAATTCGCGGGCGGCTTGTGCGGGGCCAGCCATGCGGCGATGGCGGCCTGCACCGGCGCCTGGCGGGGGGCGTGGACCAGCATCCGCATCCGGTGGCGGCCCCGGATCCGCGCGATGGGCGCGGGCGCCGGTCCCCACAGTTGCGCGCCCGCCTGGTCCAGCGGCGCGGCATGGGCGGCCAGGTGGCGGGCGAAGTCGCTGACCACGCCCAGGTCGGGATGGGACAGGATGATCCCCGCCAGACGGCCGAACGGGGGCATTCCGGTGGCCTGGCGCCCGGCGGCCTCGGCGTTCCAGAAGGCTTCGTCCTCGCCCGACAGGATCGCGCGGATCACCGGATGGTCGGGCTGATGGGTTTGCAGCAGCGCCACACCCGGCGCCGCGCCCGACACCCGCCCGGCCCGGCCCGCGACCTGGCGCATCAACTGAAAGCTGCGTTCCGCCGCGCGCAGGTCGGCGCCTTGCAGGCCCAGGTCGGCGTCGATCACCCCCACCAGCGTCAGGCGCGGAAAGTTGTGGCCCTTGGCGACGATCTGGGTGCCGATGATGATCTGCGTGTCGCCATTCGCGATCTCGGCGATGGTGTCCTTCAGCGCGCGGGCGGACTGGAACAGGTCCGACGACAGCACCGTGGCTTTGGCATCGGGGAACCGGGCCGCGACCTCCTCGGCGATGCGTTCGACGCCGGGGCCGATGGGGGCCAGCTTGCCCTCGACCTTGCAGGACGGGCAGGCGGTCGGGATAGGCCGGGTTTCCCCGCATTGGTGGCAGACCAGGCGGTTCTGGAAGCGGTGTTCCACCATCCGCGCGTCGCATTGGTGGCAGGCGATCTGTTCGCCGCAGGCCCGGCAGACCGTCACCGGGGCGAAGCCGCGCCGGTTGAGGAACAGCAGCGACTGTTCGCCGCGCGCGATCCGCGATTCGACCGCACCCGCCAGCGTGGGCGAGATCCAGCGGCCCGAGGCCATCTCCTCGGCCCGCAGGTCGATGGCAGCCATGTCGGGCAGTTCGGCGGCGCCATAGCGCGACCGCAGATCCAGCCGCCGGTATTTGCCGCTGGCCGCGTTCACCCAGCTTTCCAGGCTGGGCGTGGCGGATGCCAGCACCACCTGCGCCCCGTTGATCGAGGCCCGCAGCACCGCCATGTCGCGGGCGCTGTAATAGACGACATCCTCTTGTTTATAGCTGGAATCATGTTCCTCATCGACGACGATCAGGCCCAGGTCGCGGAAGGGCAGGAACAGCGCTGATCTTGCGCCGACGACCAGACCGACCTCTCCGCGACCGGCCATGTGCCACAGACGGCGGCGTTCGGTGCGGGTGATGCCGCTGTGCCATTCGCCGGGACGGGCGCCGAAGCGGGCCTCGACCCGGTCCAGAAACTCGGCCGACAGGGCGATTTCGGGCAGCAGGACCAACGCCTGACGGCCCGCGCGCAGGCATTCGGCGACGGCTTCCAGATAGACCTCGGTCTTGCCCGACCCAGTGACGCCGCGCAGCAAAGTGGTGCCGTAACCGCCCGACCCGAGGGCTGCGCGCAAGGCGTCCGCCGCAGCCTGCTGGTCAGCGTCCAGCGGCTTGCCGGGACGCGCCGGATCAAGACGGGGATAGGGCAGGTCGCGCGGCGCCTGGATCTCGGCCAGGGTGCCCGCCGCGACCAGGCCCTTGACCACCGCCGTGCCGACCCCGGCCAGGTGCGCCAGTTCCGACGCTGCAAAGCTTGCCCCCCCGTGGTCGGCCACGACCTGCATCACGCGCTCGCGCGCCTCGGTCATGCGCGACGGCGCGGCGCCGCCCGGCACGATTACGCGGCGCGCGGCAGGCGGCTGGTCCAGATCCGGCGCGCGGGTCGCCATGCGCAGCATCAGCGGCAGCGGCGTCAGCGTGTATTCGGCGGCGCGGGCCAGAAATTCCAGGAACCGCGCATCGAAGGGGTCCGCATCCAGCACCCGCGCGACCGGGCGCAGCTTGGCGAGGTCGAAATCGCCCGTCCCCGGCCCCATCACCAGGCCCAGCACCCGGCGCGGCCCCAGCGGCACCAGAACCAACTGCCCCTGCGCCACCCCGCCTTCGGGCGCCAGGTAATCCAATACGCCCACAGGTTCGACCGTCAGGACGGCGATGCGGTCGCGCGCGGCGAAAAAGGCGTGGGGGCTTTTCATCGCCCTGATAAAACCCCGCCCCGCGCCCGTTGCAAGCCCGCCCTGCCCCTTTCGGCGGACGGGGTTTTGCGCTATCACCCCCGCGAACCGCCTTGGGGAGCCTGGCCATGAAATTCTTCCTTGATACCGCCGATGTGGATGCCATCCGCGAACTGAACGACCTGGGCATGGTCGACGGCGTGACCACCAACCCGTCGCTGATCCTGAAAGCCGGCCGCAACATCGAGGAGGTGACGGCCGAAATCTGCGCCCTGGTCGACGGCCCCGTCAGCGCCGAGGTCGTCGCCGAAAACGCCGAGGACATGATCCGCGAGGGCCGCCACCTGGCGAAGATCGCCAAGAACATCGCCATCAAGGTGCCGCTGACCTGGGACGGGCTGAAGGCCTGCCGGACCTTCGCCGACGAAGGCCACATGGTCAACGTGACGCTGTGCTTCACCGCCGCCCAGGCGATCCTGGCCGCCAAGGCGGGCGCCACCTTCATCAGCCCCTTCGTGGGGCGGCTGGACGACATCGGCCTGGACGGCGTGGATCTGATCGCCGACATCCGCGAGATCTATGACAACTATGGGTACGAGACCCAGATCCTCGCGGCCTCGATCCGGTCGGTGAACCACATCGTCGAGGTGGGCAAGATCGGCGCCGACGTGATCACCGCGCCCCCCGCCGTCATCAAGTCGATGGCAAAGCATGTCTTGACGGACAAGGGGCTTGAGCAGTTCACTGCCGACTGGGCCAAGACCGGTCAGAAGATCGGCGGATAACGCACAGAAACAGGTATAAGGCGGGACAGGCATGACGGCGGAACAGCAGGCGATTCTGGATTCGGAAACGCGCGACAGGCTTCTGGCCGATCCCGGCGTCATCCTGGCCGACCGCGACCTGATGCGGGCGCTTGTCGCCGCCCGCGAGGCCGAGGTCGGCGACAATGTCATCGACATCCGCGGCCGCGCGATGGAGGTGCTGGAATCGCGCCTCGACCGGCTGGAAAGCCAGCATGAAAGCGTGATCGCCGCCGCCTATGACAACCAGTCGGGCACCGCGGTCATCCACCGGGCGGTGATCGGGCTGCTGGAATCGGCCGATCTGGCCGAACTGGTGGACAGCCTGCAATCCGACATCGCCCCCCTGCTGCGGATTGAAACCCTGCGGCTGGTGGTCGAACCCGCCCCCGCCATCCCCGGCCTGCCCGAGGATGCCGTGACCGTCCCCGACGGCGCCATCGGCAGGATCATCGCCGCCGGACGGCGCACGCCGCGCGGCGACGACATCGTGCTGCGCCCCGCCTCGCCCATCACTCAGCCGCTGCACGGCCGCCAGGTCGCGTCCGAGGCGATGCTGCCCATCGACCTGGGCGCCCGGCGCCCGCGCGCCATGCTGCTGATGGGCAGCGGCGACGCGTCCCGCTTCATGCCCGCCCACGGCACCGACCTGCTGCGCTTCTTCGCCCAGGTGTTCCGGCTGGTGCTGCTGTCGCGGCTGCGCGGATGACCGCGCCGCTGGCCCTGGCCCCCGCCATGGCCGACGCCCTGTCCCGCTGGCTGGAGGTCGAGGCCGCGACCCGCGACAGGTCGAACCATACAGTCACCGCCTATCGCGGCGACCTGCTGACCTTTCTGGCCTTCCTGGGCAGTCATCACGGCCAGCCCGCGACGCCGAAATCACTGGGGGATCTGCGCCAGACCGACATGCGCGCCTTCGCCGCCGCCGAGCGCGCGCGGGGCCTGGGCGCGCGGTCGCTGGCCCGGCGGCAATCGGCGGTGCGCAGCTTCCTGCGCTGGATCTCGGACCGCGAGGGCCACGACCTGTCCGCCGCGCTGTCCACCCGCAGCCCGAAATACACCCGGTCCCTGCCCCGCCCGCTGACCCCCGACCAGGCGAGGGACACGCTGGACATGGTGGCCGTCCAGCATGACACCCCCTGGGTCGCCGCCCGCGACACTGCGGTGATGACGCTGCTGTGGGGCTGCGGGCTGCGCATCTCCGAGGCCCTGAACCTCGACGGCGCCGACTGGCCGTTCCGCGACAGCCTGACCATCACCGGCAAGGGCGGGCGGCAGCGGCATGTCCCCGTCCTGCCGGTGGCCCGCGACGCGGTGGCCGATTACCTGCGCCAATGCCCCTGGCGGCTGGCACCGGACCAGCCGCTGTTTCGCGGCGTGCGCGGCGGGCGGCTGTCGCCCGGTGCGGTCGAGGGGACGATGCAGAAGGTCCGCGCATCGCTGGGCCTGCCGCCCACCGCGACGCCCCATGCGCTGCGCCATTCCTTCGCGACCCATCTGCTGGCGGCAGGGGGTGACCTGCGCACCATCCAGGAGCTTCTGGGCCATGCGAGCCTGTCCACCACGCAGGTCTATACCGGCGTGGACGACGCGCATCTGATGGCGGTCTATCATTCGGCGCATCCGCGGGGATGACGCCTCTGGACGGGAACCCGGCGATGGCACAGGATCGCCGCGTCACCCCGTCCCGAGATTTTCATGACCCCAGATCGCAGACAGTTCCTCGGCAGCGCCCTCGCGCTTGCGGCCCTTGCCGGTCCCGGCGCAGCAGAATCCGCGCGCGTCGATTACATCCCCTATCCGCGCGAAGCGCCCCGCGCAGGGGCCAACCCCGCCTATGACGAACCCGCGACCATCGGCGAGACGCTGACCGTCGACCATGCCGGGCAGGAACGGCGGGTTCACCTGTATGTGCCGCAGGGCGGCGACGGGCCGCGCCGGTCGATGCTGCTGCTGCACGGGGCGCAGCGGACCGGGCGGTCGATGCTGGACATGTGGCAGGCGGCGGCGGATCGCAGCGGCGTGGTGCTGATCGCCCCCGACGCGCTGGCCCAGGGCTGGTCGCCCGATGCCGATCCGCCCGACCTGCTGGTCGCCGCGCTGAACGCCGCCGCGGCGCGGGTGCCGCTGGCCCCGGACGGGGTCGCGATGTTCGGCCATTCCTCGGGCGGGATGCTGGCGCAGCTTTACGCCAACCAGGTCCAGGGACCGTGGCGCGCCGTCGCAACCCACGGCGCGGCGCTGCCCGCCGACGCGATCCGGTCGCCCGCCGTCTCTCCGGTTCCGATGCGGCTCTACATCGGCGCGGGCGACCACCTGTTTCCGCCCCGCCAGGCGCGCGTGACGACGGATGCCCTGGCGGCGGCGGGCCATCCCGCCCAGATGATCGGGATCGCCGGGCATACGCATTGGTATTACGCCCTGGGGCCGTGGCTGGCCGAAGATTGCCAGGCCTGGCTGTCGGATCACGGCCTGGGCTGACAGGCAGCAGAACCCCGCCGCCCGTTTCCGCGTTTAGCGCGCAGGATCAGAAGGATGTCACGATGACCACACATGCGATCTTCAACCGGCCGATGGACGCGCCGATCCCGCCGGGCTTTGACCAGGCGATCTTCGGCATGGGCTGCTATTGGGGCCCCGAGCGGCTGTTCTGGAAACAGAACGGGGTCTGGCTGACCCAGGTGGGCTTCGCCGGCGGCACGACCGAGAACCCGACCTATGAGCAGGTCAAGTCCGGCACCACCGGCCATGCCGAGGTCGTGCGCGTGATCTATGACAGCTCGAAGATCAGCTATGACCACCTGCTGCAACTGTTCTGGGAAAACCACGACCCGACCCAGGGCGACGACGTGGGCGACCAGTACCGCAGCCTGATCATGGTCTTTACCGACAGCCAGCGCGCGGCGGCCGAGGCGTCGAAGATCGACTATGACAACCGCCTGGCCGTGGCGGGTTTCGGCAAGATCACCACCCGGATCGTCGGCCCCGCCCCCTTCTGGCCCGCCCATGACGCGCATCAGCAGTATCTGGAAAAGAACCCCGACGGTTATTGCGGCCTGAAGGGCACCGGGGTAGAGGCGAGCCTGCCCAACCCGGATCCGATCTGATGACCACCTTTACCGCGCTGACCCATGTCCAGGGCCGCCAGGCCGCCGAAGCCCTGGCCGAGGCTTGCGAGGATCTGGATCCCGAACCCGTCGGCACCGGCGTCTTCGAGATCGAGGACGGGTCGAACCGCTGGGAAGTCGGCGTCTATTTCACCGAGGCCCCTGACGAGATCGGGCTGGCGCTGCTGGCGGCGGTCCATGGCGCCAACCCCTTCGCCGTGTCCGAACTGCCCGAGGTGGATTGGGTGGCCCATGTCAGGCGCGAACTGACCCCGGTGCGCGCGGGGCGGTTCTTCGTCCATGGCAGCCACGACGCCGACAAGGTGCCCGAAGGCGTCGAGGCCCTGTGGATCGAGGCCGCGATGGCCTTCGGCACCGGCCATCACGACACCACCAAGGGCTGCCTGGAGGCCCTGGACCGTCTGGCCGTGCAGGGATTCCAGCCGCATCGCATCGTCGATATCGGCTGCGGCACCGCCGTCTTGGCGATGGCCGCCGCTCGGCTGTGGCCGGTCACGGTTCTGGCCAGCGACATCGACGCGGTGGCGGTCGATACGGCGGCCGCCAATGTCATCGCCAACGGCTTGGACGGCCGGGTGATCTGCCTTGAAGCCGCAGGCTTCGGCCATCAGATGCTCGAGGACAACGCGCCCTACGACCTGGTTCTGGCCAATATCCTGAAGCAGCCGCTGATCGATCTGGCCCCGCAGATGGCCCAGATGGTCGCGCCGAACGGGCGGATCATCCTGTCTGGCATCCTGACCACCCAGGCAGACGAGGTGGCCGAGGTCTATGGCGCGCAAGGCTTTTCCCTGGACCGGCGCGATGACCTGGGCGACTGGTCGGCGCTGTCGCTGTCGCGGCGATCCTGACCGCCCTGGGCGGGCTTGAAAAACCGGCGGCAATCGGCTATGTAACGGTGGCTGATGTTCTTCCTACGACCTTCTGTCTGCTTCACGGCTTCAGATGTTCTTGCGACGACTGGGCCGCGCCACCGCAATCTCGCGGGTGGCATACATGACAGGAGATATCACGATGGCCAATGGCACCGTGAAATGGTTCAACGCCACCAAAGGCTTCGGCTTCATCCAGCCGGAACATGGCACGAAAGACGTGTTTCTGCACATTTCCGCAGTGGAGCGCGCCGGCCTTCAGCAGATCAAGGACGGCCAGGCCGTGACCTTCGACGTGGAACGTGGCCGCGACGGCCGCGAATCGGCGACGAACCTGGCACTGGCCTAAGTCGCCTCTGCACTGAAAAATCGGGCGGCAGCATTGGCTGCCTCCCTTCCCGATCACCGGACGCTGCGGCGCGGGATCGGATGAATTCCATGAAAGATCCGTTTTGATAGAAATCAACTGGGGCAAGCCCCTGTCCTTTGTCATTTCGCCCGAGGGCGAGGTGAAGACCTTTTCCACCCTTGAAACCGCCGCCTATTGGCTGGACCGCAAATGGCCGGTCGACGACGTTCAGCGCCGCCATGCCGCGCAGATGCTGGATGCGGCCGCCCATTGCATGACCCCGGTCGGAACCGCGCGCCAAGCCTTTGCCCATGCCGCTCGGTCGGCGGGGTTCCTGGCCGTCGCCAAGCCGCACTGATCCCGGCAGGGATCCCCGGACAAGAAAAAACCCCCTCTGCATCCGCATTGGGGGTTCGTTCGTCTTGGCCGGTGGTGCTGGCTTAGAAGCCGCGCGCAATCCGCTCGATGTCGCCGCGGCACAGACCGATATCGTCCAGCTCGCGATCCGACAGGCGGTTCAGTTCACGACGGGTCACGCGGGCATCGTTCCACGCGCTCAGCATCGAGAAGAAGTTCGCAGCGACTTTGCCAACGCCCCCAACAGCATGGCTGCGGTTCAGTTCCATCGTCGACATTTTCATCACCTGTTTCAGAAGTGCCCGACCATCGGGCATTTGCTTCATGCAGCAGGATATAGATTGAGCACCTCGTTAAGAGTAGCCGCAGACCGGGCAAGGCGGCTATGCGCGGATTGCAGATTGGAAAAGCCTCAAAACGGCAGGAATGTCGCTTTTGCGCCGTGGAATGCCGCATTGCAGCAATCGTTTCTTACCAATCCCCTAACGCCGCCTGCCACAATGCAAGTGCCGCTACGGCAGCCGTATCGGCGCGCAGGATTCGCGGTCCCAGGCTGATGCGATTCACGAAGGGCAAGGCCCTTAGCCGGGCGCGTTCGGCATCGGAAAACCCGCCCTCGGGACCGATCAGGATCGCCCAGGGACCGCGCGGCAGGCCCGCCAGGGTATCCGCCGGACCGGCCATCGCCTCGTCCGCCCACAGGATGCGGCGGGACGCGTCCCAGCCGTCCAGCAGGCGCGGCAGCGGCGCCAGGTCGGCGATGGCGGGCACGAAGGTGCCGCCGCATTGCTCGGCCGCTTCGACCGCATGGGCTTGCAGGCGGTCCTGCCGGATGCGTTCGGAATTGGTGAACTCGGTCTGCACGGGCAGGATCCGCGCGGCGCCCATCTCGGCAGCTTTCTCGACGATGAAATCGGTACGCGCCTTCTTGATCGGCGCGAAGACCAGCCACAGATCGGGCGGGTTCCGCTGCGGCGCGGTCTGTTCCAGAACGTCCAGCGACCCGCCGCGCTTGCCCGCCGACGCGATCCGCGCCGACCAGGCGCCGTCGCGGCCGTTGAACACCTCGATCACGGCGCCGGGCGACAGGCGCATGACACCCCCCAGATAATGCGCCTGGGCGGCGTCCAGCGGAACGGGTTGTCCCGCGCCCAGCGGGTGATCTATGAACAGCCTGATCCTTGCCATGGGGACAGACGCTATGCAAAGCCGGACCGAAAGACCAGACGCCGTCGTCGACGCGCCGAAGGGAAACTGGGTCGACACCATCGCCCCCCCGGCCTGGAGGCCCTGGCTGCGCCTGTCCCGCGCCGACCGGCCCATCGGGACATGGCTGCTGCTGCTGCCCTGCTGGTGGGGGATCGGGCTGGCGATGATGGCCGACGCGCCCCGCTGGGCGGATCTGTGGATCGCGGTCGCCTGCGGCGTCGGCGCCCTGGTGATGCGCGGCGCGGGCTGCACCTGGAACGACATCACCGACCGCGACATCGACGACAAGGTGGCCCGCACCCGGTCGCGGCCCCTGCCATCAGGGCAGGTGACGCTGCGCGGGGCCTATCTGTGGCTGGCGGCGCAGGGGCTGGTGGGGCTGGCGATTCTGCTGACGCTGGACCGGGCGGCGATCTGGATGGGGGTGGCCTCGCTTGCGCTTGTCGCGATCTATCCCTTCGCCAAGCGGTTCACCTGGTGGCCGCAGGTTTTTCTGGGACTGGCCTTCAACTGGGGCGTGATGCTGGCCTATGCCGCGCATATGGGCCGGGTCGATCTGGCGCCGGTGATGGCCTGGCTGGCCGGGATCGCCTGGACGATCTTCTATGACACGATCTATGCCCATCAGGACGTGGAAGACGACGCCCTGATCGGGGTGAAATCCACCGCCCGGCTGTTCGGCGACAACAGCCCGCGCATCCTGGCGGGATTTGCGGTGCTGACGGTCGTGCTGCTGGCGGTCGCGATCTTGCTGACGGGTCGCAATCTGTTGATGGCCTATGCGGGGCTTGCCGGGTTCGCCCTGCATCTGGCCTGGCAGCTGCGGAATTTCCAGCCGGATCAGGGCGCTGTCTGCCTGCGGCTGTTCCGGTCGAACCGCGACGCCGGGCTGATCCTTGCGCTGTTTCTTGCCTTGGCCGGGCTGGTCTGATTGCGCGACGCCCGGCCTGACGCTACACCGCGCGTTCAGGAAACAGCCCAAGGTCATGCCCTATGGCGTCATCCCGCAGGCGGATTCTGCCGCCGGTCGCCACGATTCTTGCCCTGTCCGCCGCAGGCGGGCTGTGCTGGCTAGGCGCCGACGCCGCCGCCCGTTATCTTGAGGATCGGTCGCGGCAGGACGTGGAACAGGCGCTTGCCGCATCGGGCCAGGATTGGGTGACGGTCGCCACCGACGGCTTGCAGGTCCGCCTGACCGGCACCGCCCCGACCGAGGTCGACCGCTTTCGCGCCGTGACCCAGGCGGGCGGCGCCGTCGATCCGTCCCGCATCCTGGATCGCATGACGGTCGCCTCGGCAGAGGCCAGAACGCCGCCCGAGTTCAAGGTGGAGCTGCTGCGCAACGACCAGGGCATCTCGCTGATCGGGCTGGTTCCGGCCTCGACCGACCGGGCCGGCCTTCTGCGGGGGCTTCGCAGCGAAACCGCCGCCCCGTCGGTGACCGATCTGCTGGAAACCGCCGACTATGCGGTGCCCCAGGGATGGGACGACGCGCTGCGATACGGGTTGCGCGCCGTGCAGATGGCGCCCCGTGCCAAGATCTCGATCCAGCCGGGCAGCGTGTCGGTGTCCGCCTTGGCCGACAGCAGCGACGACAAGGGACGGCTGGAGGCGGCGCTGCGGCGCGGCCTGCCCCCCGGAGTGACGCTGGTCACGGATATCTCGGCCCCCCGCCCGGTGATCGCGCCCTTCACCCTGCGCTTCGTCCGGGACAAAGACGGCGCGCGGTTCGAAGCCTGCGCCGCCGATACCGACGAGGGGCGCGACAGGATCGTGGCGGCGGCGCAGGCAGCAGGCGTGGCCCAGGTGCCCGCCTGCACGCTAGGCCTGGGATCGCCCTCGCCCGACTGGTCCGACGCGGCGGTGGCGGCCATCGGCGCGGTGGCCGAACTGGGCCGGGGCGCGGTCACGCTGTCGGATGCGGATGTGGCGCTGACCGCGCCGCCTTCGGTGGAACAGCCCGCCTTCGATGCCGCCGTGGCCCGTTTGCAGCAGGCCCTGCCGCCGGTCTTTTCGCTGCAAGCCACGCTGGAACAGGCGCCCGACGCCACCACCCCCGGCCCGGCGGAGTTCACCGCCACCCTGTCGGAGGCGCAGGTGCTGGCCATGCGCGGCGCCATCAGCGATTCCCGGATGGCCGAGACCGTGGACAGCCTGGCCCGCGCGCGCTTCCCGTCGGTTCAGGCCGACCTGACCGACAATTCCCAGGTGCCGCCCGGCTGGACGGTGCGCGTCATCGGCGCCATCGAGGCCCTGGATATCCTGCAAACCGGCAGCGTGCAGGTCACGCCCGACCTGATCCACGTGACCGGCACCTCGGGCGATCCGGGGGCGGCGGAATCGGCGGCCGCGCGGCTGTCCGAACGGCTGGGACCGGGCGCGGCCTATGAATTGTCGATCCGCTACGATCGCAGGCTGGATGCCTCGCTGAACCTGCCCGACGGGGCGGAATGCGTGCGCCAGTTGAACATCGTCATGTCGGAATCCGAGATCGGCTTCGAGCCGTCGAAATCCGCCATCGCGGGCGATCCGGCGCCCACCCTGGACCGGCTGGCCTCGGTCATGGCCGAATGCGCCGATTTCCAGATCGAGGCCGGGGGCCATACCGATTCCCAGGGGTCCGAGGGCTTCAACGCCGACTTGTCGCGCGGCCGGGCCCAGGCTCTGGTCGCCGCCATGGCGGGCGCGGGGATCGACGTGGCCAACATGACTGCGCGCGGCTATGGCGAAAGCCAGCCCATCGCCACCAACGAGACCGAGGAAGGCCGCGAGGAAAACCGCCGCATCGAATTCCGCCTGCTGTCGGATTACCCGGTGCGCTCCGCGCCGCTGCCCCCGCCCGTCACCCTGACGGGCGTGACCGCCGAACCCGCGCCCGCCGAACAGCCCCAGGCGGATCCGATCGGTCCCATGCAGCCGCCCGCCTCGCCGCAGATGTTCGGGCCGCAGATGCCGCGCGTCACCGCCGGTCCCACCGCCCCCGCCACGGTCGGCGCCAGCGAGGTCTTCCAGACGCTGGACGAACGCGAGGAAAACATTAGGCTGCCGGTCCAGACGCCGACGCCGGACACGCCCCGCCCCTCGCCCCGGCCGGACGAAGCATCAGCCCCCGCCGATTGACCGCAAGCCAGGCACCGTCATGAACCGCACGGAATTCGTCACCATCACCACGATCATCCTGTTCGGCGTCTTCGTGCTGGGCTGGTTCGCAAGCTGGCTGATCGGCCGCCTGACCCGGCCGTCCCAGGCGGATATCCGCGACCTGACCCGGCGGCTGCGCGACACCGAACGCGAACGCGACATGGCGATTTCCCTGCTGAAGGACCGCGAGGCGACCTTGGCGGCGACCCAGGGGGAACTGAATGCCGCATTGGAGGGCCTGCGCGAAAGCCGTACCGAGATCGAGGAATTGCGCGATTATATCGAACGCAAGCTGGCGCGGCGCTGACAGCGGGGACCGCGACGCGGCCCCTGCCCCTAGAAGTCGATGACCACCGAGGCCGCGCTGCGTCGCGCCTCGCCATGGTAGACCGCCTCGATATTGTTGCCGTCGGGGTCCAGAACGAAGGCCGCGTAATAATCAGGATGATAGGCGGTGCGCTCTCCGGGTGCGCCGTTGTCGCGCCCCCCATGGTTCAGCGCGGCACGATAGAAGGCGTCCACGGTCGCGCGGTCTTCGGCCTGGAACGCCAGATGCTGGCGCCCCGTCAATTCCCCCGCCGCCGCCGGGCTGTCGGCCGATGACACGACCAATTCGTCAGCCCAGAAATAGCCCTCATCCGTGGTGACGATGGGAATCCCCAGCACGGCCAGAATCGCCGTGTAAAAGTCCCGACTGGCGCGCAGATCCCGCACGACAAGCTGAATATGGTCAAGCAGCCGACCGCGATGCAGTTGAGTGGCTTCCATCGTCATTTTCCCCGACATTGCCGCGCGGCAGGTCACGCCACCTCGGCGAAGACCTTCCGCAACGCCTGTTCCAGCTTGTCGAAAATCTCGTCCATCTGCGATTCGGTCAGGATGAAGGGCGGGCACAGCACGATGGACTGGCCCAGCGGGCGGCAGATCAGGCCCAGATCGGTACAGGCGTTGGCGATGCGCTCGCTGACCGACAGATGCGCGTCGAAGGGCGTCTTGGTGGCCTTGTCGCGCACCGCCTCCAAGGCCCACATGAAGCCCACGCCGCGCAACTCGCCGATATTGTCGCTGCGTTCCATGATGGCGCGCAGCCCGGCCTCCAGCCGGGGGGCAAGGCGACGCACGTTGTCGGCCAGACCTTCGTTCATCACCACGTCGATGGCCTTCAGCGCGATGGCGCAGCCGACCGGGTGGCCGGATGCGGTGAAGCCATGGGGGAATTCCTCGATCTTTTCCACCGCCGCCTGAACGCGGTCGGCCAGATCGCCGCCCAGGATCACCGCGCCCATCGGGAACAGGCCCGCCGTCAGGTTCTTGGACGAAATGATCGCGTCGGGCGTGAAGCCATAGGTCTGGCAGCCCCAGGTATTGCCGGTGCGCCCGAAGCCGCAGATCACCTCGTCCGAGATCATCGGGATGTCGTATTTCCGCAGGATCGGCAGCACCGCCTGGAAATATCCCTGCGATGGCAGAATCACCCCGCCCGCGCCCATCACGGGTTCGGCGAAGAACCCGGCGATGGTGTCGGCGCCTTCGCGCTGGATCGTGTCCTCCAACTCGCGCGCAAGGCGGGCGGTGAACTGGTCTTCGGTCTCGCCCTCCTGGCCATAGCGCCAGTAATGCGGGCAGGTCAGGTGGATGAAGCCGGGCAGCGGCAGGCCGAAAACCTCGTTATAGGGTTTGCCGGTCATGGATGCCGAAACCGCCGTGACGCCGTGATAGGCGTTCCAGCGGGTCAGGATCTTGCGCCGCCGCGGGTTGCCTTCGCTGGCGTGCAGGAACCACAGCATCTTGACCATGGTGTCGTTCGCTTCGGACCCCGAATTGGTATAGAACACCTTGCCGCGTTCGAAGGGCGACACCTCGACCAGCTTTTCGGAGAGCATCACGGTCTGGTCAGACAGCCGCCCGAAAAACGCGTGGTATCCGGGAAAGCGGTCGTATTGCGCCTTCGCCGCCTCGGCCAGGCCCTTGTGGTCGAAGCCCGCGACCATGTTCCACAGACCGGAATTGGCGTCCAGATAGCGGCGGCCGTTCACATCGACGACATAAGGCCCCTCGCCATGGGTCAGCACCACGGCGCCGCGCTTGTGGACACTGGGCAGGTCGGTAAAGCCATAGAGCGAATATTCGTCGGCGCGGGCTTCCCAGCTTTGCGGTTTGGTCATCGGGGCCTCCATCGGTTTGCCCGCAGGCTATCCGGGCCGCCGCGGGCGATCAATGCCCGCCGGGGGGCCGGGTCCAACCAAGGTGTGATTGCCGGGGCCGCCGATAGCCGTCTATCCTGGCCTGCGAAGGGAGACGCCATGCGCCTTTTTCTTGCGCTGCTGCTGACGCTGATGCCGCTGGCCGCCGCCGCCCAGCTGGTGGCGATCCTGCCTGTGAAGCTGCTGGACACCTCGCACGAGGCGCGTGACCAACGCGCCGATCACGACCGGCGGCTGGCGCTGATGGCCGAGGTGATCGCGGCCGAACTGGGCGATACGGTCGCGATCACCCCCGAGGATGTGGCCACCTGCCAGCCCGAAACCACCGAATGCCTGCTGGCCCTGGCCCGCGACAAGGGCGCCGATCAGGCCTTGTTCATCGTGACGCAAAAGACCAGCACGCTGATCCTGCAGATGTTCGCGAACCTTGTGGATGTTCAGACCGGCGCGCCGATCCTCAGCCGCAACCTGAACTTTCGCGGCGACAACGACGATTCCTGGCGCCGGGCGGCCCGCTTTCTGGCCCGCGACATCCGACCGGACTGACCGGCCGGATCAGGGGCCGGATCAGGGGCGGCGCAGGCCGATCAGGTCCAGTTCCGCCTCGATCCCCGACAGGGGCGCGCGGCGCGTCTCGGCCACCAGCGAATCAAACCGTTCGCGCAGCGCGGCCTTTTCCGCCCCCCTGCAGTCGTTCCAGGGTCGCCCCTGCAAGGCCATGACCAGGACGTAATAGCCGATGAAATGCGGCCGCTCGCCCGCCGCCAGAAGCGCGCGATAGGCCTCGTGCGCGCCGATCCGGCGCAGGGCTGCGGCATCGGGCACGCCCGCCGCGATCAGCGCCCTGGCCGTCGCCGGGCCGATATTGGTGATCCCCGTCAAGTCGCTGTCCATGGCCGCCTTTCCAAATCCCCGTTCTTCCTGTATCAGCGCAAGATCCCTTAGGACAGCACGGCATGACCGACCAAGCCCATCCCCCGGCAGTGAAAAAGCTTTTCATCAAGACCTATGGCTGCCAGATGAACGTCTATGACAGCCAGCGCATGGCCGAGGCCATGGGCGCCGAGGGCTATGTCCTGACCGAGGATCAGGCGCAGGCCGACATGGTGCTGCTGAACACCTGCCATATCCGCGAGAAGGCGGCCGAGAAGCTTTACTCCGACCTGGGCCGGCTGAAACCGCTGAAGGCCGAGCGTCCCGACCTGAAGATCGGCGTGGCGGGCTGCGTGGCCCAGGCGGAGGGCGAGGAGATCGTGCGCCGGATGCCGCTGGTCGATCTGGTGGTCGGCCCGCAGACCTATCACCGCCTGCCCGCGATGGTGCGCGGCGAGGCGCCCGCGATCCTTACCGACTTCCCAAGCGAGGACAAGTTCGACCACCTGCCGCAACGCCGCGCCACCCGCCGCGCCCCCGCCGCCTTCCTGACCGTGCAGGAGGGCTGCGACAAGTTCTGCGCCTTCTGCGTGGTCCCCTATACCCGCGGGGCCGAGGTCAGCCGCCCCGTGGACCGTATCCTGCGCGAGGCGCGCGATCTGGTCGAACGCGGCGTGCGCGAGATCACCCTGCTGGGCCAGAACGTGAACGGCTGGCACGGCGCGGGCACGGACGGGGACTGGGGCTTCGGTCGCCTGATCCGCGCCCTGGCCCAGATCCCTGGGCTGGACCGGATCCGCTATACCACCAGCCACCCCAACGACATGTCGGACGACCTGATCGACGCGCATCGCGACATTCCGCAGCTGATGCCCTATCTGCACCTGCCGGTTCAGTCAGGCAGCGACCGGATCCTGCGCGCGATGAACCGCAAGCACACGGCGGCGGAATACCTGCGCCTGATCGACCGGATCCGCACCGCGCGGCCAGACATCCTGCTGACCAGCGACTTCATCGTGGGCTTTCCGGGCGAGACGGATCAGGACCATGCCGACACCCTGCGCCTGGTGGCCGAGGTCGGCTTCGGCACAGCCTTCAGCTTCAAGTATTCCCCCCGTCCCGGAACCCCCGCCTATGACCGTCCCGAGGTGGACGGCGCGGTGGCCGATCAGCGGTTGCAGGAATTGCAGGCCCTGCTGACAAAACAGCAGAAGGCCGCGCAGGAAGGCATGGTGGGGCGCAGACTGGGCGTGCTGTTCGAGAAGCCGGGCAGGCAGGCAGGCCAGATGATCGGCAAGTCGGATTACCTGCATTCGGTCTTTGTCGAGGCGCCCGATGCGCAGGTCGGGGACCTGGTGCAGGTGCGGATCGTGGAAAGCGCGTCGAATTCGCTGCGCGGAGAACTGGCGGCGTAACCGGCCGCC
This sequence comes from Paracoccus sp. 22332, assembly GCF_052045125.1. NCBI lineage: Bacteria > Pseudomonadati > Pseudomonadota > Alphaproteobacteria > Rhodobacterales > Paracoccaceae > Paracoccus > Paracoccus sp. 22332. The sequence goes on along the minus strand of NZ_JBQEOI010000003.1, from coordinate 130,901 downwards.
CGCCGGAACGCCCCCGGATCCGGCGCCCTCAGACCTCGGGCACCAGCACCTCGCGCTTGCCGACATGGTTCGCCGCCGAGACCACCCCCTGCTCCTCCATCTGCTCGACCAGCCGGGCGGCCTTGTTATAGCCGATGGCCAGTTTCCGCTGGATATAGCTGGTGGAACACTTGCGGTCCTTGGCCACGATCATCACCGCCTGGTCGTACAGCGCGTCGTCCCCGCCATCGCCGCCCAGGCCCAGCACGGCGTCTATATCGGATGCCACCTCGTCCTCGGGGCCCTCGACCACGCCCGACTTGTAGGACGGCGGGCCGAAGGATTTCAGATGCGTCACGACCTCTTCGACCTCTTCGTCGCTGACGAAGGGGCCGTGGATCCGGGTGATCCGCGCGCCGTTGCCCATGTACAGCATGTCGCCCTGGCCCAGAAGCTGTTCGGCCCCCTGTTCGCCCAGGATGGTGCGGCTGTCGATCTTGGAGGTGACCTGGAAGGAAATCCGGGTCGGGAAGTTCGCCTTGATCGTACCGGTGATGACATCGACGGACGGCCGCTGCGTCGCCATGATCAGGTGGATGCCGGACGCGCGGGCCATCTGCGCCAGCCGCTGGATGCAGGCCTCGATCTCCTTGCCCGCGACCATCATCAGGTCGGCCATCTCGTCCACGATCACGACGATATAGGGGAAGGTCTCGGGCTTGAATTCCTCGGTCTCGAAGACCGGCTCTCCGGTATCCTCGTCGAAGCCGGTCTGGACGGTGCGCTTGAACATCTCGTTCTTCGACAGCGCCTCGCGGACGCGGCCGTTATAGCCCTCGATGTTCCTGACGCCCATCTTGGACATCTTGCGATACCGCTCCTCCATCTCGGAGACGACCCATTTCAGCGCGACGACGGCCTTTTTCGGATCGGTGACGACCGGCGACAGCAGATGCGGGATGCCGTCATAGACCGACAGTTCCAGCATCTTCGGGTCGATCATGATCAGCCGGCATTCGTCGGGCGTCAGTTTATACAGCAGCGACAGGATCATGGTGTTGATCGCGACCGATTTCCCGGATCCGGTGGTCCCGGCGATCAGCAGGTGGGGCATCTTCGCCAGGTTCGCCACGACCGGATCGCCGCCGATGTCCTTGCCAAGCGCCAGCGGCAGCGGCTGGGTGCCGTCGCCGAAGGCGCGGGATGCCAGGATCTCGCGCAGCAGCACCTTTTCGCGGCGCGCGTTCGGCAGTTCGATCCCGATCACGGTGCGGCCCGGCACGGTGCTGACACGCGCCGACAGTGCCGACATGGACCGCGCAATGTCGTCCGACAGCCCGATCACGCGGGACGCCTTCAGCCCCGGCGCGGGTTCCAGTTCGTACAGCGTCACGACCGGGCCGGGACGGACCTCGGTTATCTGGCCCTTGACGCCGTAATCGTCCAGCACGGCCTCCAGCATCCGGGCGTTTTCCATCAGCGTTTCTTCGGACACGGTCGGCTGATCGCCCGCCTGAGGCGCGCTCAGCAGGGCCAGCGGCGGGCGTTCATAGGTGTTCAGCACGTCCTCGAATTGCAGATCCGGCGCGGATTGCGGTCGCGGCGCCTGGGGGGCGGCAGGCTTCCTCAACGGGGGGACGTCCGGGCGCGGCAGGTCCGCCGCGGCGGCGGGGGCCTCGGGCGCAGGCGGATCGGCGCGGCCTTCCTTTCCGGCCTCGCGCGACAGGCGGGCGGCCACGACGGCCAGGACCGAGGGCTTGGCCGAACGCGATCGGATCGCGTCGCTGATGCGGCCGCTGACCTCCTCGGCCGAGGGGGCGTCGCCGTTGTAATCGGAATCGTGCTCGATCAGTTCGGGTTCTGGCAGGTCTTCTTCAAGCTCCAGATATTCGGGGGCGGCCGGCTTGCGCCGGGCCACGACCGGGGCACGCGTCGCGGACGCGGCGGGCGCGGCCTTCGCCTCGCGCCGCGCCTGCAACCGCTGCCGCATCCCGGCCGAGACCGCAGCCCCCCGGCCCAGGGCGCGCATCGCCAGATCCAGGGCGGTCAGCAGCCCGAACACGAAGCGGCGCCACAGCCCCAGCAGTTCGGCCCGCGCGAAGCCCAGCGAAAAGGCGGTCATCGCCAGCACCGCGACGGCCGCCGCCAGCCCGGCCAGCCGGATGCCGATCTGCGCCTTGACCGGCAGCAGGTTCAGCATGGCGCCCATGATCATGTCGCCGAAATGCCCGCCCAGGCCATAGGACTGCTCCCACCCGGCCCCCGGCAGCAGCGTGCTGCAATAGACCGAGGCAAGCGCCACCGCGATGGGCGTGAACAGCGCGCGCATGAAGCGGTCCTCACCCCGGTGCAGCATGAAGCGCAGCCCCCAGACAAGCGCGGCGATCACCAGCATCCAGGATCCGTATCCCGCGATCATCATCAGGGGCGAGGCGACATAGGCGCCGAAGCTGCCCAGCATGTTCTGTGCGGGTTCGTCGGTGGCCGACAGAAAGCTGGGATCCTCGGACGACCAGGTGCCCAGCATGATCGCCATCAGGATGCCCGCCAGGACCAGCCCGGTGCCCAGCAGTTCCTTGCCGCGCCGTTCCAGCGCCGCCTGGGTGGACTGGTCGAACAGCGGATCGCGGTGTTTTGCTTGCCAGCTTGCCATGGTCCCTCAGCCTTCCCCGCCCGTCGTTCCGTCGTAAAGCACCGCGCGCAGCCGCTGCAGCGCCGGTTCGGTCTGTTCCGCATCGGCCACCAGTGCCACGCGGATGAAGCCCTTGCCGGGATTGCAACCGTCCACCTCTCGGGACAGATAGGCCCCCGGCAGCACCTGGATCCCCGCCTGCGCCCACAGCATCCTGGCCGCGTCTTCGCCATCCGTCACCGGCAGCCACAGGAAGAACCCGCCCTGGACCGGACGGTATCCGGGGACGTTGCCCAGCACCCGGTCGGCGATGGCGTATTTCTGCTGATACAGCGCGCGGCTGGCCGCGACATGCGCCTCGTCCCGCCAGACGGCCTCGCTGACGGCCTGCGCGGGCAGCGACAGGGGCGCGCCGGCATAGGCGCGCAGCCGGCGGATCTGGGCGATATTGGCCGCCGAACCCGCCACGAAGCCCGACCGCAGGCCGGGCAGGTTCGACCGCTTGGACAGCGAATTGAAGATCACCACCCGGTCGGCCAGCCCCATCTCGGCCGCCACCGCCAAAGCGCCGGGCGGAGGCGCCTCGCGCCAGATCTCGGAATAGCATTCGTCGGCGAAGACCAGGAAATCGTGCCGCTCGGCCAGGGTCAGCAGCGTTTCCAGGTAATCGCGGTCTGCGATCGCGCCCTGCGGATTGGCGGGCGAACACAGATAGGCGATGGCCGCGCGGTCCAGCACGGCGGGCGGCAGGGCGGCGTAATCGGGCAGGTTGCCGGTCTCGGGCGTGGCGGACGCGAAAACCGGATCGGCCTGCACGGCGGCGGCGGCCACGGCATAGACCTGATAGAAGGGATTGGGGATCAGGATCGCGGGCCGCGCACCGTTCTTCCGTTCCGGGCACAGCGCCAGCGCCGCGTTGAACAGCCCCTCGCGCGTGCCGTTCAGCGCCATGATCCGGTCCGGCGCCACGTCCAGGCCGTACCGCGCGCCCAGCCAGCCGCCGATGGCGGACAGCAGGCCGGGCGTGCCGTCGTTCGGCGGATATTTTCCGAAACCGCCGATATTGGCGGCCATCACCCCGGCCACGAAATCCGGCATGGCATGGCGCGGCTCTCCGATGGTCAGGACCGTCGGGGTTTCGCCGTTCTTCAGACCCGGCTCGATGCCGGACAACAGCGCCCGCAGCCGCGGAAACGCATAGTCCGGCAGGTTCGAAAACCGCTCGGGGATCGCCATTCTGCCTCGCTTTCGGGGTCTTCGGCCCCGTTTATCACAAGAAACATTAGCGTGATCGCGCCCTTGCGTCCAGCGAAAGCCCGCCCCGAGGAGATCATCTTCTGTGCGCAAATATCCTCGGGGGGTGAATTGGCCGCAGGCCAAGAGGGGGCGCGAGCGCCCCCTTGCGCTACCCCACGGCCAGGGCCGCCTCGACCCCCGCGGCCAGATACAGCAGATGCGTGTCGCGCCCGGCATGGCCCATCACCGAAATCCCGCAGGCCGGGTGGCCGGTGGGCAGGGTGCAGACCGGCAGGCCCAGCAGGTTGCCGATCCGGGTGTTGCGCAGCGTCAACAGGTTCGCGCGCACGAATTCGGCCTCGTCCGCCATCAGCCGGGCGGCGACCGGAGGCAGGATCGGCACGGTCGGCAGCAGAATCGCGTCATGGCGCGACGCGACCTCCTTGATCCACTTGCGGCGGATGCGCACCAGGCTTTCCCAGGCCGAGACATAGGCGGGGGCGCTGACATCGGCGCCGCCCCGGAATCGGTCCAGGATCGGCTTCCACATCAGCTCCGGCGCATCCTCGATCTGGGCGCGCCAGATGCCATAGGCCTCGGGGGCGAACAGCGATGCCGACAGGGGCATCGCCTTCGCCACCCAGTCGCTCGACACGCGGTCGATCTGCGCGCCCTCGCGGGCCAGCCGGTCCACGGCATCCTCGAAGGCGGCGACCGGACCTTCCTCGGCATCCTCGAAGGGCACGCCGTCCAGCACCATCAGCCGGCGTCCCGCGACCGAGGCGCCGGTCAGGTCGGCCGGCTTCGTCCCCGCCATCAGCGCGAACAGTTCGGCGCAATCCTCGACCGTGCGGGCGATGGGGCCGGTGATGTCGAACTTGCGGCACAGGGGAACCACGCCCTTTTCCGGCAGCGAATCGTGGCTGGGCTTGAACCCCACCAGATCGTTCCAAGCGGCGGGCACCCGCAGCGACCCGCCGGTGTCCGATCCGATCGCCGCCGCCGCCAGCCCCAGGGCCACCGACACCGCCGCGCCCGACGACGACCCGCCCGGCGCCAGATCGGGATCCAGCGCGTTCGGCGGCGTCGCCGTGTTCGGGTTCAGCCCCAGGCCGGAAAAGGCCAGCTCGGTCATATGCGTCTTGCCCAGGCAGATCGTGCCCTGCCGCGCCGCGCGGGCCAGCACGATGGCATCCTTGCGCGGGACGCGGCCCTCCAGCAGCTTCGACCCGGCTTCGGTCACGGTGCCGCCGCTGTCGATATTGTCCTTCCAGCTGATCGCCACGCCGTCCAACAGCCCGCGCCGCAGTTCCAGCTTGGCGCGGTCATGGGCGGCCACGGATTCGGACCGGGCGCGGACATCGGTGACGCGGGCATAGATGCGCCGGGCGTCGGGATGGGCCTTGATGGCGGCCAGATAGGCTTCGGTCTGGTCCAGCGGATCCAGCAACCCCGCCATGATCGCACGGCCCTGCTGGGCGGCGGGCGCGCGCAGCCAGTCCATCCTCAGAAATCCACCGCAAGGCCGTTCTTTTCGTAATCCCCGAAGCGCACGGGTTCCGGTCCGTCGCGCCCGCCGTATTCCTTGGGCAGGGGCTGCGCGGCGGCGGCGGCCTTGCGGCGCTCGGCGGCCTCGGCCAGGGCGCGGCGGGCTGCGGGCGGCAGGTCGTCGCGGTCGTCCTGTGGCAGATCGGTCATGGCAACAGTCCCCGAATGAACGTAAGGGTCGGTTCAGTCTTTCAGCGGATTTAGGCAAAGGAAAGCGATTTGGCAAAGCGTGGCGTGGATATGGCGCGTTCGGGGGCATTGCGCCTGCTGGCGGGCGTGCGCGAGGGGCTGTCGCTGTCGGATCAGGCGGGCGCCCTGAAGGCGCTGCCGCCGGCGGACCAGGCCCGCGCCGCGCGCCTTGCGGCGGCGGTGCTGCGCCACCAGTCCCGCGCGGATGGGGTGATCGCGGCCTATGTCGGGCGCAAGCCCAGCCCGCAGGTCGCCGACATCCTGCGCCTTGCCGTGGTCGAGATGCTGGACCTGGACGGCGCCGCGCATGGCGTGGTCGATGCCGCCGTGACCCTGACGCGCGGCCTGGGGCAAAAGGGCCAGGCCGCGTCGGGCATGGTCAACGCGGTTCTGCGCAAGGTGTCGGCCCATCCCGGCTGGGCGGACCTGCCGCCTCAGCCCATGCCCGCGTGGCTGCGCGATCCCGTCGCCGCCGCCTATGGCGAGGACGCCGCCCGCGCCATCGAGGCCGCGCATCAGGCGGGGGCGCCGCTGGATCTGACGACCAAACCCGGCGCCACTGTCGAAGGCGCGGAACCCCTGCCGACCGGATCCCTGCGCCTCCACGGCCCGGCGCAGGTCAGCGCCCTGCCCGGCTATGCCGAGGGCGACTGGTGGGTCCAGGACGCTGCCGCCGCCCTGCCCGCGCGGCTGCTGGATCCGCGTCCCGGCGAACGAATCGCCGATCTCTGCGCCGCGCCGGGCGGCAAGACCCTGCAACTGGCCGCCGCCGGGGCGCAGGTCACCGCCGTGGACATCAGTCCCGCCCGGCTGCGGCGCGTGGCCGAAAACCTGAAACGCTGCGCCCTGACCGCCGATCTGATCGCGGCCGACGCGCTCGAATGGCGGGCCGACGGTCCCCTGGACGCGATTCTGCTGGACGCGCCCTGTTCGGCCACCGGCACGATCCGCCGCCATCCCGACCTGCCCTTCCTGCGCGACGGTTCGGGGATCCCTGCGCTGATCGACCTGCAATCGCGGCTGATCGACCATGCCCTGTCGCTGATCCCGCCGGGGGCCCGCATGGTCTATGCCGTCTGTTCCCTGCTGCCCGACGAGGGCGAGGCCCAGGTCGCCGCTGCCCTGTCGCGCCATCCGGGGCTGAGGGTGGACACGCCCGCCCTGCCCGGCGTTCCGGCGGACTGGATCACGCCCGAAGGCGGGTTGCGCACCCGGCCCGATTACTGGCCGGATCGCGGCGGCATGGACGGCTTCTTCATGGCGCGGCTGCGCAAGGCGGGATGAGGGAAATGGGTATTTGGGCAAAGAAGAAATCCCCGTTTCCGTGACTGGAGTGCTGGACCTCGGGCGGCGGGGGGGATAGTTGGGCGCCGAATCCAGATGCGAGGCCACCATGTCCCATCCCGTGCCGATCCGACGCGCGCTGATTTCCGTTTCCGACAAGACCGGGCTGATCGACTTCGCCCGCAAGCTGGACGCGCGCGGGGTCGAGATCCTGTCCACCGGCGGCAGCGCCAAGACGCTGCGCGAGGCCGGGCTGACCGTGGTGGACGTGGCCGATGTGACGGGTTTCCCCGAGATGATGGACGGCCGCGTCAAGACGCTGCATCCGGCGGTGCATGGCGGGCTGCTGGCGCTGCGCGACAATGGCGAACATCTGGCGGCGATGGAGGCCCATGGCATCGGTCCGATCGACCTGCTGGTGGTGAACCTCTATCCGTTCGAGGAAACCGTCGCCAAGGGCGGGGGCCATGACGATTGCATCGAGAATATCGACATCGGCGGCCCGGCGATGATCCGCGCGGCGGCCAAGAACCACGCCTTCGTCACCGTGATCGTTGACGTGCAGGATTACGACGCGCTGCTGGCGGAACTGGACGCCAACGACGACCGCACCACCCTCGCCTTCCGCCAGCGGCAGGCGCAGATCGCCTATGCCCGCACCGCCGCCTATGACGCCGCCGTCAGCACCTGGCTGGCCGCCGCCATCGGCGATGAAACGCCCCGCCGCCGCGCCTTTGCGGGCACGCTGGCCCAGCCCTTGCGCTATGGCGAGAACCCGCACCAGCAGGCGGCCTTCTATGTCACCGGCGACGACCGCCCCGGCGTCGCCACGGCGCGGCAGTGGCAGGGCAAGGAACTGTCCTACAACAACATCAACGACACCGACGCGGCCTTTGAACTGGTGGCGGAATTCGATCCCGCCCAAGGCCCGGCCTGCGCGATCATCAAGCATGCCAACCCCTGCGGCGTGGCGCGGGGCGAGACGGCGGTGGAGGCCTACAAGCGGGCCTTCGACTGCGACCGCACCTCGGCCTTCGGCGGCATCATCGCGCTGAACCAGACACTGGACGGGGCGACCGCCGAGGAGATCGCGAAGATCTTCACCGAGGTCGTGATCGCCCCCGATGCGGATGAGGACGCGAAGCGCATCTTCGCCGCCAAGAAGAATCTGCGTCTGTTGACCACCGGCGGGCTGCCCGATCCGCAGGCGGCGGGGCTTGCCTTCCGGCAGGTCGCGGGCGGCTTTCTGGTCCAAGGCCGCGACAACGGCCATGTGGCCCTTTCGGACTTGAAGGTGGTCAGCGACCGCCAGCCTTCGGACAGCGAACTGAACGACATGCTGTTCGCCTGGACCGTCGCCAAGCATGTGAAATCGAACGCCATCGTCTATGCGCGCGACCTTGCCACCGTCGGCATCGGCGCGGGCCAGATGAGCCGCGTCGACAGCACCCGCATCGGCCGCCGCAAGTCCGAGGACATGGCCGAGGCCCTGGGCCTTGCCCAACCGCTGACGATCGGCGCGGTGGTGGCCTCGGACGCGTTCTTCCCCTTTGCCGACGGGATCGAGGCCCTGGCGGAAGCCGGCGCCAAGGCGGTGATCCAGCCCGGCGGATCGATGCGCGACGACGAGGCGATCGCGGCGGCCAACCGCCTGGGGCTGGCGATGGTCTTCACCGGCCAGCGGCATTTCCGGCACTGATGCAGCAGGAACTGCCCCTGGAACCGACGCCCCCCGCAGCGTCCCAACCGGCGCCCCAATCCGCGCCCAAGCCCCGGCGTCCGCGCAGGCCGAAAAAGCCCAAGGGTCCGGTCCGCACCGACATGCGGCTGGTGATCTGGATCGCGACGACGATTTTCGTGATCGATCAGGTGCTGAAATACTGGGTCGTCCATGTCCTGCAACTGGACCGGCTGCGGGAAATCGACGTGCTGCCGCCTTGGCTGAACTTGCGCATGGCCTGGAACCAGGGGGTGAATTTCGGGCTGATGGCGTCGGATACCGATGTCACGAAATGGATCCTGATCGCGGTGGCCCTGGCCATCGTCGCCTGGGTCTGGATCTGGATCTGGCGCGCCGATGCCGGGCGCTTTGCCCGTGTCGCGGCGGGGCTGCTGATCGGCGGCGCCCTGGGCAATGTCATAGACCGGCTGCTTTACGGCGCGGTGGCGGATTTCCTGAACATGTCGCTGCCGGGCTGGCAGAACCCCTACAGCTTCAACGTGGCCGACATCGCGATCTTCGCCGGGGCCATCGGGCTGGTGCTGGTGCCGCAGAAGAAGGAACCGCCCAAGCCCGCCCGCAAGCCGCGCGCCAGGGGCGGTGACGGCGCGCGCGAGAAGGCCCGTGACGGCACGGGCAAATCCGGCTAGAACGGGCGGAACGAATGAAGGGGCAGGACATGCAGGCTTTCGTCAGGGGCATCGCCGTCGCGGCCGTGATCGGGCTGTCGGCCTGCGGCAGCAACCAGTTGATGAATATCGAAACCGGCCAGAACAGCCCGGACGAATTCGCGATCCTGCCGACTCGCCCCCTGTCCATGCCGCCCGACCTGGCGCTGCTGCCCGCGCCGACGCCGGGCGGGGCCAACATCACCGACCCCAATCCGAACGCCGATGCGGTGGCCGCGCTTGGCGGCAATCCCGCGCGGCTGGCGGACCAGGGCATCGCCGCCGCCGACGGCGCGCTGATCGCCCATGCCAACCGGCGCGGCACCGACCCCGCCATCCGCGAGAAACTGGCCCAATCCGACGCCGACTGGCGGTCGCGCAACAAGCGGCGCCCGCTGGAGGCGCTGTTCGGCACCACCGTCTATCAGCGCGCCTATCGCCCCATGGCGCTTGATTCGCGGACCGAACAGCAACGCTGGCAGCGCGCAGGCGCCATCACCCAGACCTCGCCCCCGCCCGCCGAGGAATGACGGCGGACTTCGACCCCGCCCATCCCGGCTTCGGCGCGGATCCCTGGCCGGCCTATGCCCGGCTGCGGGCCATGCCGGGCCTGCCGCAGTGGCAAGGCTTCCGCCTGGCATCCCGCGCTGACGATGCGCGCGCCATCGCCTCGGACCGGCGGATGGTGCGCGGCACCGCGATCTTCGGCCCCGCCGAACGCCGCCGCAGGCAGGTGGCCCAGAATTTCCACGACATGCCGTTCCACGAACGCTTCGTGCAGACCTCGATGCTGGAACTGGATGGGCCGGACCATGACCGGCTGCGCCGCGCGGTGTTTCCCTTCTTCACCAAGACCCGGCTGGACAGTCTGCGCCCCTTCGTCACCCGCTGGGTCGATGCCGCGCTGGACCGGCTGATCCCGCAGGGCCGCTTCGACTTCATCGCCGATCTGGCCGCCGATCTGCCGGGGCAGGTCATCGGCCATCTGATCGGCGCCGACCCCGCGCTTGCCCCGCAGATGACGCAATGGTCCGAGGACACCGTCAGCTATTTCGACATGAGCCGCCGCACGGCAGACCGCAAGGCGCAGGCCGAACGGGCGGTGGTCCTGTTCCACGACGCCCTGCAAGATCTTCATGCGGACCGCAAGGCCCGCCCCCGCGACGACCTGATGACCGCGATGATCGGGGCCGAGGATGCGGGCCTGCTGACCCATGACGAGCTGATCGCGACCGTCATGCAGATCCTCCATGCCGGACACGGATCGACCATCGACGCGATGGGCAGCGGCCTGCACGCGCTGCTGGTCCATCCCGACCAGATGGCCCGGCTGCGCGACGATCCCGGCCTGATGCCGACGGCGGTGCACGAGATGTTCCGCTTTGCCCCGCCGCTGATCTTCTTCCACCGCTACGCGGCCGAGGATCTGTCGATCTGCGGGCAGGACTGGCCCAAGGGGACGGCCTTCGGGCTGCTTTACGCCAGCGCCAACCGCGATCCCGGCGCCTTCCCGGACCCCGACCGTTTCGATGTCGCGCGCAGGCCCAACCTGCACCTGGCCTTCGGGGCGGGGCCGCATGTCTGCCTGGGCAACACCCTGGCGCGGCTGAACATGGAGATCCTGTTCGCGCGCCTTCTGGCCCGCGCCCGGCGGATCGTACCTGCCGGGACCGCCGTCTGGAAGACCGGCCTACAGGCGCATGGCCCCCTGTCGCTGCCTGTCTCTGTCACGACACATTAGCGTGTTGCCGGTTGCGCGCCCGGTCGCCTTTGGTCAGATTTCCGCGCGAGACCAAGGAGGTTCCGCCCCCATGCTGCGACCGACGCTGCCTGCCCTGCTGGCCCTGACCGTCAGCGCCCTGCCCGCCCTTGCGGACATGCCCGCCCCCGAAACCAACGGCATCACCCATTTCACCCTGCCCAACGGCCTGGAAACCGTGGTGATCGAGGATCACCGCGCCCCGGTCGTGGTGCAGATGGTCTGGTACAAGATCGGGTCCGCCGACGAACAGCCCGGCAAGTCCGGGATCGCGCATTACCTGGAACACCTGATGTTCAAGGGCACCGACACGCTGGAGCCGGGCGAACTCTCCAAGACCGTCACCGCCAATGGCGGCATGGACAACGCGTTCACCAGCTATGACTATACCGCCTATTTCCAGCGCATCGCCGCCGACCGCCTGCCCCTGGTGATGGAGATGGAGGCCGACCGCATGGCCAACCTGCGCATCGGCGAGGACGACTGGCAGGCCGAACGCCAGGTCGTGCTGGAGGAACGGGCGCAGCGGGTGGACAGCGACCCCGGTTCGCTGTTCGCCGAGGAACGCAATGCGACGCTGTTCTATAACCATCCCTATGGCCGCCCGGTGATCGGCTGGCGCGCCGAGATGGAGGGGCTGACCCGCGACGACGCGCTGGCCTGGTATGACGACCATTATTCCCCGAACGAGGCGGTGCTGATCCTGGCGGGCGACGTGACGCCCGAAACGGCCCGCGAGCTTGCGGAAAAATACTATGGCCCGATCCCCGCCAAGGGCGAGGCCGAACCCCGCATCCGCCCGCAGGAACCGACCCAACGTTCGCCCCGGCGGATGGAGATGACAGATCCCCGCGTGCCGCAGCCGGTGATGACGCGCAGCTATCTGGCCCCCGAACGCAATCCCGGCGACCAGAAGGACGCCGCCGCGCTGACGGTGCTGGCGGAACTGCTGGGCGGGTCGGCCCAGACCTCGGTCCTGGGGCGCGAACTGGCGATGAAGGGCAAGGCGCTGTGGGTGAATGCAGGTTATGACGGGTTTTCGGTCGATCCGACCAGCTTCGGCATCTCTCTGGTCCCGGCCGACGGCGTGCCCCCCGAGAAGGCCGAGGCCGAACTGGACCGGGTTCTGGCGGCCTTCCTGGAAAAAGGCCCAGACCCGGCCGATCTGGACCGGGTGAAGACCCAGATCGAGGCCGCGCGGGTCTATGCGCTCGATTCCGCGCATGGCCGCGCCTATGACTATGGCCAGGGGCTGGCGACCGGGCTGTCGGTCCAGGACGTGAACGACTGGCCCGACATCCTGGCCGCCGTCACGGCCGAGGACGTGATGGACGCCGCCCGGCAGGTGCTGGGCAGCGAGGCCACCGTGACCGGCTGGCTGCTGCCGCCGCCGCCAGAGGCCGGGGACGCCCCCGCCCCGACCGCCACCACCCCCAAGCCCGAGGTGCAAGAATGATCCGCGCCGCCATCGCCCTGTTCGTCGCCGTCCTGGCGGTTCCCGCCCACGCCATCGACATTCAGGAAGTCACCTCGCCCGGGGGCATCAAGGCCTGGCTGGTCCAGGACGACAGCATCCCCTTTGTCGCGTTGGAATTCGACTTCAAGGGCGGCGCCAGCCTGGACGCGCCCGACAAGCGCGGCGCCATCAACCTGATGACCGCCACGCTGGAGGAAGGCGCAGGCAGCCGCGATGCCGTGGCCTTCGCCCAGGCGGTCGAGGGCCTGGGCGCGCGGTTTTCCTTTGATGTCAGCGACGACGCGCTGTCGGTCGGGATGCGCGCGCTGACGGAAAACCGCGACGAAGCCGCCGCCCTGCTGGCCGAGGCACTGACCCGGCCGCGTTTCGACGATGCCGCGGTGGAACGCGTCCGCGCGCAGGTGCAATCCATCATCCGGTCCGAGGCGACCGATCCGCAATCCATCGCCGCCAAGGAAATGGCCCGCCAGGCCTGGGGCGAGCATCCTTATGCGACTTCGATCAACGGCACGGCGGAGTCGGTGGCCGGGCTGACCCGGCAGGATTTGGTCGCGGCCAAGAACCGCGTGCTGGCCCGCGACCGCGTGGTGGTGGGCGCGGCGGGCGACATCAGCCCCGAGGAATTGGGCCTGCTGCTGGACAAGGTGCTGGGGGGCCTGCCGGAACAGGGCACCGCGCCGCTGCCGGAACCCGCGCAGTTGCAGTTGACCGGCGGCGTCACGGTGATCGACTGGGACAGCCCGCAGACCGTGGTCAGCTTCGCCGGGCCGGGCCTGCCCATCGACGATCCCGATTATTTCGCGGCCTATGTCGCCAATCACATCCTGGGCGGCGGCGGCTTCAGTTCCCGTCTGATGGAAGAGATCCGCGAAAAGCGCGGCCTGACCTATGGCGTCGGAACCGCGCTGGCGACGGGCCTTTATGGCCAGACCTGGCAGGGGGGCATGGCGGGGTCGAACGCCACCACCGGACAGGCGGTCGATCTGATCCGGCAGGAATGGGACCGGCTGGCCGAAGGCGTGACCGACAAGGAACTGAACGACGCCAAGACCTATCTGACCGGCGAGTATCCGCTGCGCTTCGACGGCAACGGCAAGATCGCAACCATCCTGGCCGGGATGCAGCTGATCGGCTTTCCCATCGACTATGTGAACACCCGCAACGCCAAGGTCGAGGCGGTGACGGCCGAGGACGTGAAGCGCGTGGCTGGGCGGCTGCTGGACGCGGACGGGCTGCGCTTCGTGTTGGTGGGGCGCCCCGAAGGGATCGCCGCGACGGACAAGGCCGAACCGGCCGAGGCGGCGAACTGACCTTGGCTGTTGCACCGGGGGCTTCGCGCCCCCGGACCCCCGCGGGATATTTGGACAAAGGTGAAAAAGCGCGCCTCCTGCCTGTCCAGTTCCCCATGGAATCGCTTCCCACCCTACCCCGCCCCTGCTAGATTTGGGGGCATGAACAGCCATGCCCCCCATATCCGCCCCGTCATCCGGCAGTTGGACGAGGCCACCGCCAACCGCATCGCGGCGGGCGAGGTGGTGGAGCGTCCGGCCTCGGCCGTCAAGGAGCTGGTGGAGAACGCGCTGGATGCCGGGGCCACGCGCATCGACATCGCCATCGAGGACGGCGGCAAGCGGCTGATCCGGGTCTGCGACGACGGTTGGGGGATGCTGCCCGAAGATCTGCCGCTGGCCTTGGCGCGCCATGCCACCAGCAAGATCGACGGCAGCGACCTGCTGGCGATCCGCAGCTTCGGCTTCCGGGGCGAGGCGCTGCCCTCGCTAGGCGCCGTGGGGCGGCTGACCATCACCTCGCGCGCCCGGGGCGGCGACGGCGCCGTGATCGCGGTCAGCGGCGGCAAGGTGACGCCGCCGCGCCCGGCCGCCGCCAATCCCGGCACGGTCGTGGAACTGCGCGACCTGTTCTTCGCCACGCCGGCGCGGCTGAAATTCCTGCGCGGCGACCGGGCCGAGACCATGGCGGTGGCCGAATGCGTCCGCCGCCTGGCCATGGCCGAGCCGCATGTCGGCTTTAGCCTGACCGCCGATGGGAAAGAAGTCTTTCGGGCCGATGCCGAACAAGGCGATCTGTTCGACGCCTTCCATGCCCGGCTGTCGCGCGTCATGGGCCGCGACTTCATCGACAACGTTATCGCCCTGGATGCCGAACGCGACGGGCTGTCCCTGACTGGATTCGCCGCCCTTCCCACCTATTCGCGCGGCGCGGCGGTGGCGCAGCATGTCTATGTCAATGGCCGCCCGGTGCGCGACAAGCTGCTGACCGGGGCCTTGCGGGCGGGTTACATGGACGTGCTGGCCTCGGGCCGGCATCCGGCGGCTGTGCTGTATCTGTCCTGCGACCCGCAGCTTGTCGATGTGAACGTCCATCCCGCCAAGGCCGAGGTCCGGTTCCGCGACCCGCAGGCCGCGCGCGGCCTGGTAGTCAGCGCGCTGCGGCACGGGCTGGCGGGGGCGGGCCATCGGGCGTCGTCGACGGTGGGCGACGCCACGCTGGCGGCCTTTGCCGTCGAACCTGCGGCGCCGCGCGCCTATCAGATGGATTACCGCCCCTCGGCCCGGGCGATCCGCGCCAGCTTGGACTTGCAGGCCCCCGTGACCGACCTTGCGCCAGGCTTTGCCGAGGCGCCTTCGGCCCGCGCCGAGGAACCGCCGACCGTGCCCATCGATGCCCCGCTGGGCGCCGCGCGGGCGCAGATCCATGAAAACTACATCATCGCCCAGACCAAGGATGGTCTGGTCATCGTCGATCAGCACGCGGCGCATGAGCGGCTGGTCTATGAACGGCTGAAGGCTCAGGCGGCCGGCGGCATCGCCCGGCAGGCCCTGCTGATCCCCGAGATCGTCGATCTGCCGCCCGCGGACGCCGCGCGGATCCTGGCCATCGCGGAGGATCTGGCCGCATTGGGCCTGGTGATCGAGCCCTTCGGCGGCGGCGCCGTCGCCGTGCGGGAAACGCCCGCCATGCTGGCCAGGCTGGATACCGCCGCGCTGATCCACGACATCCTGGACGATCTGGCCGACCAGGGCGCGTCTGACCGTCTGCGCGGGCGGATCGACGCGGTTCTGTCCAGCATGGCCTGCCATGGATCGGTCCGGTCGGGCCGCCGCATGACGGCCGAGGAAATGAACGCCCTGCTGCGGGACATGGAGCGCACGCCCAAATCCGGCCAATGCAACCACGGCCGCCCGACCTGGGTCAAGCTGCGGCTGTCGGATATCGAGCGGCTGTTCGGCCGCAGCGGATGACCACAGCCGATTGACCCGCGCGTCAAAGGGCGCGACAGTCATCGCCAGTCAAGGAGCCATGCCATGCTGCAAATCAGCCCCGACAAGATCGCCCATATCATCATCCGCGCGCGCGAATATGACAGCGGCGTCAATCCCTGGGCGCATTCCGGCAGCCGGGCGCAGCACGGGGTGCAGAGCGAGTTGCGCGACTTCATCGCCACCCTGAACGAAGATGAACAGGCGTCGCTGGTAGCTGTTATGTGGATCGGACGCGAGAGCTTCGAGCCGGAGGAACTGGAAGAAGCCATCCAGACCGCCCGGATCGAACGCACCACCCCGACCGAGGATTACCTTATGGGCGAACCGCGCCTGGCGGACCTGCTGGAGGCGGGGCTGGAAGCCCTCGGCATCTCGCCCGAGGATGCCGAGGACGATCTGAACCCGTCCGTCTGACTTACTGCGCGGGCGTGACCCGGATCAGCTTGCCGTCGTCCTCGTCCGTCAGCAGCATGATCGCGCCGTCGCGGGCCACCTCGACCTCGCGGACGCGGCCGATGCCTTGCAGGTGGCGCGCCTCGCCGGTCACGCGGTCGCCGTCCAGTTCCAGCCGCACAAGCGCGCCCGCCTGCAACCCGCCGATCAGCAGGTCGCCCCGCCAATCGGGGAACAGATCGCCGTCATAAAAGGTCATCTGGCCCGGCGCGATCACCGGATCCCAGTAATAGAGCGGCTGTTCGGTGCCCTCGACCTGGGTATTGCCCTCACCGATGGGGCCGCCCGCATATTCGATGCCATAGGTGGCGATGGGCCAGCCATAGTTGCGGCCTGCCTGCGGTCGGTTCAGCTCGTCCCCGCCCTTGGGTCCGTGATCGATGGTCCACAACGCGCCATCGGGGCCGATCGCGGCGCCCTGGACATTGCGGTGGCCCCAGGACCAGATCTCGGGCAGCGCGCCCTCGACGCCCGGATCGCCCATCGGCGCGCCGGTCTGAGGGTCGATGCGGACGATCTTGCCCAGCGTGGTGGTGGCGTTCTGCGACAGCGGCCGGGCATCGATGACCGAGCGTTCGCCGGTGGTGACGAACAGCCCGCCATCCCCGTCGAAAACCAGGACCGAGCCGTAATGCTTGGTCGAATCCCAGGCGGGCTGCTGCTGCCAGATGACCTTGGTGTCCTCCAGCGTGGCGCCGTCGGCCGACAGGGTGCCGGTGGCGACGGCGGTGGCGGTCTTGCCGCCTTCGCGCGGCTGGGCGAAGCTGATCCAGACACGGCGGGTCTGGGCGAAGTCATCGGCCACGGCCACGTCCAGCAAGCCGCCCTGGTCGCGGGTGTCGATATCAGGCAGGCCGCCGATGGGATCCGACAGCGCGCCGTCAGCCCCCACCAGCCGCAGGTTGCCCGCGCGTTCCGTCAGCAGCCAGCTTCCATCCGGCAGTTCGGCCAGGCCCCAGGGATGATCCAGCCCATCGGCGATCACCGTCTGGTCCAAGGCCACATCGTCCGCCAGCACCGGGGCGCGGGTCTGGCCCTCGAAGGCGGGCTGCTGGTCGGGGGCGTTGGGCGGCGCTGCGTTGAAATCCTGCGCGGATGCGGTCCCGGCGATCAGCGCGGCGGCGGCTGCGGTCAGACGGATGGCGGGACGGAACGGAATCATCGGTGCCTCTTTGCGGGATGGATCGCTGCTGGCCGAACACGCCTGGACAGGCACCGTTCCGCCTTGCGCCTTCACGTCTGTGTCAGGCGGTCCCGATGCGCCTGGAACAGCGCCCCGGCCCGGACCCAGGGACCATCCTCGATCCTGTCAAGCCGCGCCAAAACCGGCAGCAACTGCCCTGCATAATCCAGCGAGCTTTCGCGCGGCAGCATCGACGGCAAGTTGTCGATGGCCATGACATCGAGCGGAGGCCTGTCCGCCACGCGCAGCACCGGCCGGGCCCAGGTGGTCGTGCGGTCATAAACCTTGATCGGGGAAAAGTCGCTGGCCGGGTCGCAGGCCACGTCGCCGATCACGGTCAGCGCCCGCCCCGGCGCGGCCGCCGTGGCGGGTACGAAGACCGGCGCGCCCGGCTGTGCCAGGATCGCGTTGACGAAGATGTCATGGGCCAGCACCTCGGGGAAGGGGCCGCCATGCGCGGTCTCGGCCATGTCCCAGCGGGTGACGGGCGCACCCATCGCCACCAGCAGGTCGGCGGCACCCGTGCCGACGCGGCCCTTGGCGCCGATCACCAAAGCGCGCGGGCGGGCGCGGCCCGTGGCGTCCAGCTGGGCGCGCAATTCGTCCAGCAGCAGATCCTTGTCGGCATAGGCACGGACCGGCCCGCAGATGCCGCCGCGCTGCTGGGCCGCCCAGGCCTTCAGGCTGACCGCCGCCCCGGCATAGCCCGCCCAATAGCCGAAGGCGGCCAGGCGGCGGCCCTCCTCGTCCGTCAGGTATTCCAGGTCGTACAGCGTCCCGCCCCCCGCGGCAAAGCGGCGCAGCAGCGCCTGCCCGGCGGGCTGGCCCTTGAAGGCATGGCCGAACATGACGTGACGGTGGCGCAACGGCGTCCCGTCGTCAGGCAGTTCCTTCAGGCCGAAGACGATGGCGTCGTCGGGCGCGGCGGGCCAGCTTCCCTCGGGTGCGATGGCCGCGCCCGCGCGGGCATAGGCATCCGTCGGCAGGACGCGGCGCGGGCTGTCCTCGACCGTGACGGTGAAGCCGCGCGCGATCAGGTCGGCCACGCCTTCGGGGGTGATGCCCACCCGATCCTCGTTCGGGCGGCTTTCGGCCCGCACCCACAGATGTGTCATCGCCGTCTCCTATGCTGTCCGCCGCCATCCATGCCGGGGAACCCGTCCGGCGCAAGGGATGTTCCCTGTCGTCCCCACGATCATATCATGGAGAATCCGCGATGATCCTCAGCCGCCGCGCCAGCCTGATGCTTGGCCTTGCCACCGTCAGCACCGCCGTCATGCCCCGCATCGCCCTGGCCCAGACCGCCGTGCCGACCTCGTTCTCGTATCCGGTCGAGGGCGGGCAGGTCGTCTTTCACCCGGTCGATCACGCCTCGATGGTGATCGAGACGCCGGGCGGGGCGATCTATGTCGATCCGGTCGGGGGGGCCGAGCCGTATCGCGGACTGCCGCAACCTTCGCTGATCCTGATCACCCACGAACATGGCGACCATTTCGACCTGCCGACGCTGCAGGCCCTGCCCGCCGTGGCGATCATCGCCAATCCGGCGGTCCATGCGATGCTGCCCGCCGAGATGCAGTCCCGCGCCACCGCCATGGCGAATGGCGATGCCGCCCAGGCCATCGGCCTGACCATCGAGGCCGTGCCCGCCTATAACACCACGCCCGACCGCCAGCAGTATCATCCGCAGGGCCGCGACAACGGCTATGTCCTGACCATCGGCGGCAAGCGGTTCTATATCGCCGGCGACACCGAGGACACGCCCGAGATGCGCGCCCTGGAGGACATCGAGGTCGCCTTCCTGCCGATGAACCTGCCCTATACGATGACCGTCCAGCAGGCGGCCGAGGCAGTGGCGGATTTCCGGCCGGTGACGGTTTTTCCCTATCACCACCGGGGCAGCGACGTGCGGGAATTCGCCCGCCTGGTCGAGGCGTCAGGCGCGGGCAGCCTGGTCGTGATCGCCAACTGGTATTCGGGCGGCCAGGACTGACGCGCCTTTACCGATCCGGCAGGCCGCGCTAGCAATGCCGCCATGCTGCGATACGTCTTGCGCCAAACGACCGTGATGGGGCTGAGCCTGCTTGTGGCCTCGGCCCTGATCTTTTCGGTCGTGGAACTGGTGCCGGGCGATCCGGCCAGCTTCATGCTGGGCACCGGGGCGCAGCCGGAAACGCTGGCCGCGCTGCGCCAGCAGATGGGGTTGGATCAGCCCCTGCCGCTGCGCTACGCGGGCTGGCTGGGGGCGATGCTGCATGGCGATTTCGGCACCAGCTTCACCTACAAGACGCCCATCGGCGGGATGATCCTGGACCGTTTGCAGGTGTCGCTGCCGCTGGCGGTGCTGGCGCTGTGCCTTGCGGTGGCGATCGCGCTGCCGGCCGGGCTTTACGCGGCGGCGCGCCGGGGGCGCGCGGGCGGCGGGCTGGCGATGGGGGCCACGCATGTGGGGATCGCGCTGCCGAATTTCTGGCTGGCGATGCTTCTGGTCCTGGTCTTCGCCGTCAGGCTGCGCTGGCTGCCTGCCGGAGGCTTTCCCGGCTGGTCGGACTCCGGCGCGGCGCTGAAGTCGCTGATCCTGCCCGCCGTGGCGCTGGCCCTGCCCCAGGCCGCGATCCTGGCGCGCGTTCTGCGCTCTGCCCTGATCGAGACGATGGGCCAAGACTATATCCGCACCGCCCGCGCCAAGGGCCTGACAGAGGGGCAGGCGCTGCGCCGCCACGGGTTGCGCAACGCGCTGATCCCGGTGCTGACAATTCTGGGGATGCAGTTTTCGTTTCTGCTGGCGGGCGCGATCATCATCGAGAATGTCTTCTTTCTGCCGGGCCTGGGCCGGATGATCTTCCAGGCGATCACGCAGCGCGACCTGATCGTGGTGCAATCGGCGGTGCTGGTGCTGGTCGCCGCCGTGATCGCCGTGACCTTCCTGGTCGACCTGGCCTATGCCGCCGTGGATCCCAGGCTGCGCCGCGGATGAGGGTGGGGGTGGTCCTGGGCGGTGCGCTGGCCGGGCTGGCGCTGGCCCTGGCCGCCCTGTCGGTGGTCTGGACGCCCCATGACGTGACGCAGATGGCGATCGCGGACAAGTTGCAGCCGCCATCGGGGGCGCATTGGTTCGGCACCGATCATTTCGGGCGGGACATCCTGTCGATGGTCATGCTGGGGGCGCGGACCTCGATGGCGGTGGCCCTGGTCGCGGTGGCGATCGGCATGGGGCTGGGCGTGCCGCTGGGCCTGCTGGCGGCGGCGCGGCGCGGCGGCTGGGTCGATGAGATCGTGATGCGCGGCAGCGACCTGATCTTCGCCTTTCCGTCGCTGGTGATCGCGATCCTGATCACGGCCGTCGCCGGGCCGTCGGCGCTGAACGCCATCGTCGCCATCGGCATCTTCAACATCCCGGTCTTTGCCCGCGTCACGCGCGGGGCCGCCCTGCCGATCTGGGTGCTGGACTATATCCGCGCGGCGCGGGTGGCGGGCAAGGGTGCCGCGCTGATCAGCCTGCACCATGTCCTGCCCAACATCGCCAGCCTGCTGATCGTGCAGGCGACGATCCAGTTCAGCCTGGGCATCCTGGCCGAGGCCGGGCTGTCCTATGTCGGCCTCGGCGCGCAGCCGCCGACGCCAAGCTGGGGCCGGATGCTGGCCGAGGCGCAGACCATGATCGCCCTGGCCCCGCATGTGGCGATCATCCCGGGCCTCTGCATCGTGCTGACGGTGCTGGGGCTGAACCTGCTGGGCGACGGCTTGCGCGACGCCTTGGACCCGCGCCTGCGGGTGCTGCGGTGATCGCGGTCGAAGACCTGTCGGTCGCCATCGGCGGGCGTCCGGTCGTGGCCGGTGTCTCGTTCGATCTTGCGCCGGGAACGGTGACGGGGCTGGTCGGCGAATCCGGCAGCGGCAAGTCGATGACCGCGCTTGCCGTCATGGGTCTGCTGCCCGGCCTGGCGCGGGCCTCGGGCCGGGTGGTTCTGGACGGCCGGAACCTGCTGACCCTGCCGGAACGCGACCTGTGCCGGATCCGGGGCCGCCGCATCGGCATGATCTTCCAGGAACCGATGACCGCCCTGAACCCGCTGATGACCATCGGAGACCAGGTGGCCGAGGTGCTGCGCATCCACCAGGCCCTCGACCGCCCCACGGCGCTGCGGCAGGCGCGAGAGCGATTGGACCGCGTGGGCCTGCCCGCCGCACGCTTTCCGCTGACGCTCTATCCGCACGAGTTGTCGGGCGGGCAGCGCCAGCGGGTCGCCATCGCCCTGGCCATCGCGCTGCGCCCCGGCCTGCTGATCGCGGACGAACCGACGACCGCCCTGGATGTGACAACGCAGGCGCGGATCCTGTCGCTGCTGACCGATCTGGTCCGGGACGAGGGCATGGCCCTGCTGCTGATCACCCACGATCTGGCCGTGGTGGCGGGCATGGCCGACCGGGTGGCGGTGATGCAGGCGGGCCGGGTCGTCGAAAGCGGGCCGACCGGAACAGTGTTCCGTCGCCGCAGCCACCCCTATACCCGGCAGCTTTTCGCGGCATCCCGCCATGCGCCGGAACGCAGCCCCCGCCCCGCCGCCGTTCCGCTGGTGCAGGTGACGGGGGCGGTGCGCGACTATCGCCTGGGGGACGGCAGCCTGCGCGCCTTGGATCGCGTCGGACTGACCATCGGGCGCGGCGAAAGCCTCGGGCTGGTGGGAGAATCGGGGTGCGGGAAATCGACGCTGGCCCGCGCGATTCTGGGGTTGGAGCGGTTGCAGCAAGGGCGCATCACGCTGGAGGGCCGGGACATCGCCGCCGGACAGCGGATGCCGCGTGACCTGCGGGCACGGATGCAGGCGGTGTTCCAGGATCCCTTCGGCAGCTTCGATCCCCGCTGGCGGGTAGAGCGCCTGCTGGCCGAGCCGTTCCACCTGACCGGCCGCCCGCCCGACTGGCGCGACCGCGTGGCTGCCGCCCTGGCCGAGGTGGGGCTGGATCCCCAGGACGCCCGCAAGTTCATCCACGAATTCTCCGGCGGCCAGCGGCAGCGCCTTGCCATCGCCCGCGCCCTGATCATCCGCCCCGCCCTGATCGTCCTGGACGAGGCGGTCAGCGCCCTGGATGTCCGCGTCCGCGCGCAGGTTCTGGACCTTCTGGCCCAACTGCAACAGACGCACGGGCTGTCCTATCTGTTCATCAGCCACGACCTGTCCGTGGTGCGCGGTATCACCGACCGGATCCTGGTGATGGAGGCAGGCCGCATCGTCGAGGAAGGTCCGACACAGCGCGTCATCGACGCCCCCGGCCACGCCCGGACGCAGGCCCTGGTCGCGGCGATCCCGCGCATCCCGGCGGACTGGTCCTAGCTCAGATAGCCGCCGTCGGAATCGTCGCCCGATTCCTCGACCAGGCGGGCGAAGTCGGGCAGGTTGATGGCGCGCTTGCCCACCAGTTCGATCACCCCGTCGCGCTTCAGCGCGCTGATCTGGCGGCTGACGGTTTCCAGCGTCAGGCCCAGGTAATCGGCCATCGCCTCTCGGGTCAGGGGCAACTCGATCCGCATCCGTCCGCCGGGATCGCGCTTCTGCAAGGCAGCCTCGCGCCGGGCGATGATGGCGATGAAGGACGCGATCTTTTCCCGCGCCGTCTTGCGGCCCAGCAGCAGCATCCATTCGCGCGCCGCGTCCAGTTCGTCCAGCGTCATTTCCAGCAGTCGGTGCGCGACATGGGGCGTGGTGCGCATCATGTCCTCGAACGGCTTGCGGCGGAAGCAGCACAGCACGACCTTGGTCGCCGCCACCGCGTTATAGGCGGCGATTTCGCGCTTCGGGCGGCCCAGGAAATCGCTGGGCAGCAGCAGGCCCACCATCTGCGTGCGCCCGTCCTCCAGCGTCTGGGTCAGCGCCGCCACCCCGGTCACGACCGATCCGACGAATTCCATCCGATCACCCTCCCAGACGATCGGCTGACCGGGTTCGAAGCTGCGATAGAATTTCATGTCTTCCAGCAGCGCCAGCTCGTCCGTTTCGCAATGGGCGCAGACGGCGCGATAGCGGATCGGGCAGTCGCCACAGCGTTCGCCGCCATCGTGACTGGCGGATTTTTGGTTGATCTGGGTCAAGGCAATCTCGCGCGTTATCATCTAATTCTACCCATATGAGCAATGTTTCGCAACTGAAGCGGCTGGGCTTGTTCGATTCGCGCGTTCCGCGCTACACGAGCTATCCCCCCGCAACGCAATTCAAAAACGGCGTAAACGCCAATATGGTCGCGGGCTGGCTGGATTCCATCCCCGAGGGCGCGGCGATTTCGCTGTATCTTCATGTGCCGTTTTGCCGCAGGCTCTGCTGGTTCTGCGCCTGCCGCACGCAGGGCACCAAGACGCTGGATCCGGTCATCGCCTATGTGGACACGGTTCTGGCGGAACTGAGCCTTTTGCGCCGCCACCTGCCGCGCGGCGTGCGGCTGTCGCGGCTGCATTGGGGCGGGGGCACCCCCACCCTGCTGCCGCCCGACCAGATGCGGCGCGTGGCCGACGCGATCTTCGCCGTGGTGCCGATGGCCGAGGGGGCCGAATTCTCGGTCGAGATCGACCCGTCGGAAATCGACGCGCCCCGGATGGCGGCGCTGGCGGCGGCGGGGATGAACCGCGCCTCGATCGGGGTGCAGGATTTCGACCCCAAGATCCAGGACGCGATCGGCCGCCAGCAGTCGTTCGAACTGACCGGCGAGGCGGTGGACCTGATCCGCGGCCATGGCATCGCCAGCCTGAATGCCGACATCCTGTACGGCCTGCCGCACCAGGACCGGCACCGCATTTCCGAAACGGTGCAGAAGCTGCTGGCCTTGTCGCCCGACCGGGTGGCGCTGTACGGCTATGCCCATGTGCCCTGGATGTCCAAGCGCCAGGTGATGATCCCCGAGGACGCCTTGCCCGGCAACGAGGATCGGCTGTCGCTGTTCAACACCGCGCGCGACCTGTTCGTGGCGGATGGCTATGCCGAAATCGGCATCGACCATTTCGCGCGCCCCGGCGACGGGCTGGCCCTGGCGCAGAAGGCGGGCCAGTTGCGCCGCAACTTCCAGGGCTATACCGACGACCGGGCCGAGGTTCTGCTGGGCCTGGGCGCATCCTCGATTTCCCGCTTTCCGCAGGGTTACGCCCAGAACGCGCCCGCGACCGGCGCTTATACCGGCCATGTCCGCGAGGGGCGGCTGCCTTACACCAAGGGCCATACCTTCACCCCCGAGGACCATTGGCGCGGCCGCATGATCGAACAGGTGATGTGCGATTTCCGGGTCGACTCGGCCGAGATGACGACGCGTTTCGGCCTGACGCCCGCGCAGTTGCAGAAGATCTTCGACCCGGTGATCGCGCAATTCGGCGGCATGGTGGAAATCGGCCCCTGGGGCCTGCGCATCACGCCCGAGGGGCGCCCCCTGGCGCGCATGGTCGCCAATATGCTGGACGCCTATATGGCGGCCCCGACCAGCCATTCATCGGCGGTGTGACCACCGGGGGCGCGCCTAGGGGTGGTCATGCTCCGCGTGGTCAGCGCAGGCTTCGGGCGGCTCGATCTCGATCGTGGCGTGGGCGATGCCGTGGTCATGGGCCAGCATCTCTTTGGCCGCGCGGGTGATGGCAAAGTGATCGCCCCCGCCCACGACCAGATGCACCGAGGCCGCGCTGCGCTTTTCGTCGATCTGCCAAAGGTGCAGGTGATGGGCGTCGGCCACGCCCGGCATCCCGCGCAGGGCCGACAACACCGCGCCCGGATCACTGCCCGGCGGCGCGGCCAGCATCAGCATCCGAAAGACCGGGCCGATCTCGGTCCCGATATGCCACAGGATCACCACCGAGATCGCCAGCGTCAGGATCGGGTCGGCCAGGTTCCAGCCGAAGGCCCAGATCAGCGCCCCGCCCAGGATCACCGCAACCGAGACCGCGGCATCCGCGACATTGTGCAGGAAGGCCGCGCGGATATTGGCGCTGTCCTTCGAGGCGCGGTACACAAGCGCCGCCGTCGCCAGATCGACGATCAGCGCAAAACCCGCCAGCCCCATCACCAGCCCGCCCGCGACCTGCGGCGGATCGGCCAGGCGGCCCAGGGCCTCGATGGCCAGCCACAGCGACACCGCGATCAGCGCCAGATAGTTGACGAAGGCCGCGACAATTTCGGCCCGCCCCCAGCCAAAGGACCAGTCGGGCGTCGCCGCCCGTCGCGACAGCCGCCGCGCCCCGAAGGCCAGCACCAGGGCCAGGGCGTCGGACAGGTTGTGGATGCCGTCGGCGATCAGCGCGGTCGAATCGGCCGCATAGCCGCCCACGATCTGCGCGGCGGTCAGCGCCAGGTTGACGACGACCGCCCAGCCGATCGCCGCGTCGCCGCCATGATGGTGATGATGGCCGTGCCCATGAGCGTGAGAATGTGCCATCAATGCGCCTCGGCCCAGTTGGCGCCGACGCCCGCGTCGACGACCAGCGGCACCGACAGCCGCACGGCGGGTTCGGCGGCGCCCTCCATCACCGTGCGGGCGGCGGCGATCAGGTCGTCCACGGCATCCTCGCGCACCTCGAAGACCAGTTCGTCATGGACCTGCAACAGCATCCGCGCAGGCAGGCCGGCGATGGCGGCAGGCATTCGGACCATGGCGCGGCGGATGATGTCGGCCGCCGCCCCCTGGATCGGTGCGTTGATCGCCGCGCGCCGGGCGCCGCCCGCAGCCGGGCCGCTGGCGTTGATGCCGGGCGTGTTGATGCGCCGCCCGAACAGCGTGCGGACGCTGCCGTCGGATTTGGCATCCGCGACGGTGCGGTCCATATAGGCGCGGATTTCCGGGAATCGCTGGAAATAGGTGTCGATGAAGTCCTGCGCCTCGGCCCGCGGGATGCGGAGGTTGCGCGACAGGCCAAAGCTGGAGATGCCGTAGATCACCCCGAAATTGATCGCCTTGGCGCGGCGGCGGATCATCGGATCCATCCCTTCCACCGGGACGCCGAACATCTGGCTGGCGGTCATCGCGTGGATGTCGATGCCGTCGCGGAAGGCCTGTTTCAGCGCCGGGATGTCGGCGACATGGGCCAGGATGCGCAGCTCGATCTGGCTGTAATCCAGGCTGACCAGCCGGTGCCCTTCGGCGGCGATGAAGGCTTCGCGGATGCGGCGGCCTTCCTCGGTCCGCACCGGGATGTTTTGCAGGTTCGGATCGGTGGATGCCAGCCGCCCGGTCTGCGCGCCCGCGATGGAATAGCTGGTATGGACGCGCCCCGTTTCCGGGTTCACGAAGGTCGGCAGGGCGTCGGTATAGGTCGATTTCAGCTTGGCGATCTGCCGCCAGTCGAGGATCCGCGACGGCAGGTCATGGCCTTCGGCCGCCAGATCCTCGAGCACGTCGGCGCTTGTGGAAAAGGCGCCGGTCTTGCCGGTCTTGCCGCCCGCAAGGCCCATCTTGTCGAACAGGATTTCGCCCAACTGCTTGGGGCTGCCGACGTTGAACCGCTGGCCTGCAAGGGCGAAGATCTCATCCTCCAGACCCGCCATGGACTGCGCGAAGCTGCCCGACATGCGGCGCAGCACGTCGCTGTCGATGCGGATGCCCGCCATCTCCATCTCGGCCAGGACGGGGACGATGGGGCGTTCGGTCGTCTCGTAGACGGTGGTGACGCGCTCGACCGGCAGAAGCGGCGCGAAATGCCGGTAAAGGCGCAGCGTCACATCGGCATCCTCGGCCGCGTAGGGGGCTGCCTTGTCGATGGGCACCTGGGCGAAATTGATCTGCGCCTTGCCGGTGCCGATCAGATCCTTGATGGGAATGCATTTATGGGCCAGATACCGTTCGGCCAGTTCGTCCATGCCGTGGTTGTGCGTGCCCGCATTCAGCGCGTAGGACATCAGCATCGTATCGGCCAAGGGTGCCATGCGGATGCCGTGGCGGGCCAGGATCTTCCAATCGTATTTCAGGTTCTGGCCGATCTTCAGGATCGCGTCGTCTTCAAGGACGGGCTTCAGCGCCGCCAGCACCTGAGCCAGCGGCAGTTGCCCCGCCACCAGGGCGGACTGGCCGAACAGGTCGTCGCCCCCGCCTGCATCGCCGCCCGCGACATGACCCACGGGGATATAGCAGGCCACGCCCGGCGCCACGGCCAGGCAGATGCCCGCCAGATCGGCCTGCATCTCGTCCAGGCCGGTGGTTTCGGTGTCGATGGCGACATGGCCGGTGTCGCGGATCGACTGCACCCAGCGGTCCAGGGCGGCACGGTCGGTCACGGTCTCGTAGGCGGCGCGGTCGATGGGCGGCAGATCCGGCGCGGCGGGCGCGTCGCGCGGCGGCGCGGACACCACGGCAGGCGCCTCGGCCCCCAGGCGTTCGGCCACGCGGGCGATAAGGGTGCGGAACTCCATTTCCGACAGGAAGGTCAACAGGGCCGGGGCGTCGGGGGCGCGCACTTCCAGGCTTTCCAGGGTGAAGTCCAGCGGCGTGTTGCAATCCAGTTCGACCAGGCGCTTGGAAATGCGGATCTGGTCGGCATGGTCGATCAGGGTCTGGCGGCGCTTGGGCTGCTTGATCTCGCCTGCCCGCGCCAGCAGGGTTTCCAGGTCGCCGTATTCGGTGATCAGCTGCGCGGCGGTCTTGATGCCGATGCCGGGCGCGCCGGGCACATTGTCCACCGCATCGCCCGCAAGAGCCTGCACGTCCACCACGCGGTCGGGCCAGACGCCGAATTTCTCGAACACCTCGTCGCGGTCGATGGGTTTGCCCTTGATCGGATCCAGCATCTGCACGCCATCGCCGACAAGCTGCATCAGATCCTTGTCGCTGCTGACGATGGTCACGCGCCCGCCCGCGTCGCGCGCCTTGCAGGACAGCGCGGCGATGATGTCGTCGGCCTCGTATCCCTCGGTCTCGATGCAGGCGATGTTGAAGGCGCGGGTCGCGTCGCGGGTCAGCGGGAACTGCGGGCGCAGATCCTCGGGCGGTTCGGGGCGGTTGGCCTTGTAGGCGCTGTAAATCTGGTTGCGGAAGGTCTTGGCCGAATGGTCGAAGATCACCGCCGCATGGGTCGGCGCGTCGCTGCCGCGTTCGTCGGTGACGTATTTCCACAGCATGTTGCAGAACCCCGCGACCGCGCCGACCGGCAAGCCGTCGGATTTGCGCGTCAAGGGCGGCAGGGCGTGATAGGCCCGGAAGATGAAGGCCGATCCGTCGATCAGGTGCAGGTGGTGGCCCTTGCCGAATGTCGCACTGATGCTGTCCATGAAGCGGTCCTTTCCGAGTCTCGGGGACCGTTCTGGCAGAAAGCGGCGGGGGGCGCAAAGGGGGCGGTCAGGACCGGGGGCGCTTCGCCCCCCGCTGGGGCCTGCCGGCCCCTTCCCCGCAGAGGATATTTAGACAAAGGTGAAAGAGAAAGCGTGCCTAGTGATCGTCGTGGGCGTGGTCGCGGTCGATCACGAAGCGCTTGTCGCAATAGCCGCAATCGACGAAGCCCGTGATCGGCGAGATCGCCAGCCAGACGCGCGGATGGCCCAGCCCGGCCGCATCGTCGCCGTCGCAGGCGATCTTCCAGCTGGTGACGATCTGGGTTTCCGGCGCGGGCAGCTTCAACTCGGCCAGGCTGGTCTGTTCGGTGGACAGCGAGTTTTCCGGGATCACGTATTGCGTCATGGCTGGCCTTCTTGTGGCGGCGGGCGTCATCTGGTCTAACCCCTGATACCGCAGCGCCGCCTGCCTTCGCAAGCCTGCCAGGGATGCCATCATGCCGAACGCCATCGAGATCGCCGGGCTGCGCAAGACCTATGCCGCCCAGGGAACCGCCCCCGCCAAGGACGCGCTGAAGGGCATCGACCTTGCCATTCCGGCCGGCAGCATCTTCGGGCTGCTGGGACCGAACGGGGCGGGGAAATCGACGCTGATCAACATCCTGGCCGGGCTGGTCAACAAGACGGCGGGCAAGGTGACGATCTGGGGCTTCGACCAGGACGTGAACCCGCGCCAGTCGCGCGCGGCCATCGGGGTGATGCCGCAGGAACTGAACATGGATCCGTTCTTCACCCCCCGCGCCAGCCTCGAGGTTCAGGCGGGCCTCTATGGCGTGCCCAAGCGCGAACGCTGGACGGATGAACTGCTGGAGTTGGTGGGGCTGACCGATCAGGCCAATGCCTATGCCCGCAACCTGTCGGGCGGGATGCGGCGGCGGCTGCTGCTGGCCAAGGCCCTGGTGCATCGCCCGCAGATCCTGGTGCTGGACGAGCCGACGGCGGGCGTGGACATCACCCTGCGCGAAATGCTGTGGCAGAATGTCCGCGCGCTGAACCGGCAGGGCATGACCATCATCCTGACCACGCATTACCTGGAGGAAGCCGAGCAGATGTGCGACGAGATCGCCATCATCAACCACGGCGCCCTGGTGGTGCGGCAGGACACGCGCAGCCTGCTGTCGCGCGCCGATGGCAAGACGCTGGTCCTGGACACGGGCGGGCGCGTTCCGCTGCCGCCGCTGCCGGACGGCGCGCATCCCGAATGGCGTGGCGACGGGCGGCTGGCCATCGGCTATCCCCCGTCGCGAGTCCGCGCCGATCAGGTGCTGGACGCGCTGCGCGGCGCGGGCATCCCCATCCTGGATGTCGCGACCGAACAGCCCGACCTGGAGGACGTGTTCGTGGAGATGACGCGGCCCTAGCTAGGCCCTGCGGGCCAGCATCGGTCCCATGACCCGCCCGCCCAGAATGTGCAGGTGGTAATGGGGAACCTCTTGCACGCCATGCGGGCCGGCATTGGCGATGGCCCGGAAGCCGTCATGGCCGCCCGCCAGATCGACCCCTTCCGAGGTGCAGACCTGGGCACAGAGGCGGGTGAAGCTCAGGATCTCGGCGTCCGAGGCATTGGCCGCGAAATCGTCCAGGCTGACATAGGCGCCCTTGGGGATCACCAGAACATGCACCGGCGCCTGGGGATTGATGTCGCGGAAGGCCAGGGCGTGATCGTTTTCCGCAACCTTGTCGCAGGGAATCTCTCCGCGCAGGATGCGGGCGAAGATGTTGGTGTCGTCGTAAGCAAGGGCCATGGGGCGATCCTGTGGTCAGTCGTTGAACAAATGCGGCGTCCGCGCCAGATCATGCGCGACCTGGGGCGAAACATCCAGAAACCGCGCAAGGGCGTCCGCATTGGCGGCGTCCGGCGCCAAGGGCGACAGGACCGTCAGGCGCGCGGCGGCGAGATCGCGCAGGCGGTCGGCCTCGTCGGCAAGGTCGCTTTCCACGACGGGCAGAAGCTGGCGGATCTGGGCGTCGGGCGTGGCAGGACCGGCCAGCCCCATGCGGCGCATGTGACCGTGCAGGTAATCGGGGGAAAACGGCGTGTCGACGAACAGGATCCGCGTTTCCGCCCGGT
This sequence comes from Paracoccus sp. 22332, assembly GCF_052045125.1. Taxonomy (NCBI): domain Bacteria; kingdom Pseudomonadati; phylum Pseudomonadota; class Alphaproteobacteria; order Rhodobacterales; family Paracoccaceae; genus Paracoccus; species Paracoccus sp. 22332. The sequence continues at coordinate 100,130 of NZ_JBQEOI010000003.1, read as the reverse complement.
CGGCCAGGAAATCGGCGATCAGCGCCAGCGCCGAAGGGTCCAGGCACAGGGCCAGCCTGGTCGAGCCGTAATCGTCCAGCAGCAGCCGGACCAGGGCGCGGCGATGGCGTTCCCGCTTCAGGACGGTCGAGGCGATGCCGCCCAGGTCCGGCAGGCCCGCGTCGCGTTCGTTGAAGATGTAATCCACCGCCGGAATGTCGGTCAGCGCCCGGATCGCCGCCGTCAGCCGCTTGGCGACGTGCCATTTCTTGGCCACGATCAGGCAGATCGCCTGGTTGCGCCCCGCCCCCCGGTCGTCCCAGAAGCGGGGCGCGAAACGCCGCCCCTCCCGGCCCCGTGCGGTCAGGAAGCGAAACAGGCGCGGCGCCTCGTTCGTGATGGAGAACTCCACCCCCCGCGCCTGCCACAGCGCCCCCAGCCGGGCGCGCAGATCCTGGGCATCAGAGCTGATCTTGCGGGCGAACAGGTAATCCTGGCGGATCAGCAGATCGTAATGGTCGTTGTAGAAGGTCACCGGCATCCCGTAATCGGTGAACATCAGGCAGGTGGGGGACCGGCGGCGGATATCCGTCTTGGGGACCAGATGGGCGACAAGGGTCTGGAAGAAGGTCTCGTCCGGGATCCAGGTGGTGCGGAAGAACGCGGTCAGGTCGCGCCGCGCGGCGATCAGCGCCAGCACCGATTCGACCGTCTGGCGGCGCAGGCACCACCATTGCGACCCGATCATCACCTGAAGGCCCTGCGGGATCGCGCGATCCAGCCGCAGCCATTTCTGCGCGGCCATGCTGGCATGGAACAGCCGCTTGCGGCGGCGTTCGTTGAACCAGTGGCGATAGACCAGCCGTTCGGCCTTGATGCCGGTCTTGATCCAGTCGCTGTCGAAGAAATCGAAGGCTTCGATGTAATCGCAATCGTCGCGATCCAGGAAGTCGCGCGCGTATTCCGCCGACTTGATGGGCATGCAGTCGCCCGACAGCATGTAGAAATGGGTGGCCTCGGGGAAGGACCGTTCGGCCTGTCGCAGGGCCGACAGGGTGGCCGCGACCAGCGACCACTCGCCCCAGCCGCAGCGGAACCGCCGGGGCGCGAAAACCACGTTGGGATGGCCCGCCAGAGCCGCGCGGATCAGGCGGTATTCGTCCGCCGGGGCGCGGCGGTCGTAATGGATCGCCACATAATCGCCCGAGGCCGTCAGCCGCCGCGCCTGGTCCACCACGCCCTGCGGATCCTTGTGCGTCAGAAGGATGAAGGCGATGCGGGCCATGGATACGAAAACTTAACGGATACTGCGGTAAACGGATCGGCGATGAAACTTGCGCGGGATCGTGTTTCTGTGTGTAAACGCCTTTCACATGTGCCGGCAAGCCGCGCTGCAATCGAAGGAACTGGGCCACGATGGGCTTTCCCGGCGTCTGGATGACCGAAAGCGAAAGCCTGATCTATCGGGTGGTGCCGAAATGCGCCTGCTCGACCATCGGGCAGATCATGTTCTATTCGGACCATGGCCGCTTTTACGACGGCGACATCCACGATTCGACCGAAGGGCTGCACAAATGGTCGCAGGACCACAGCAAGCCGGTGATCGAAACCGCGGTCGCGCGCCACGCTGCGGTGACCTTCACCTGCGTGCGCAACCCCTATGCGCGGATTCTGTCGTCCTTCTTCGACAAGATCGCGGGCATCCAGCGGAACGGGCGGCGCTATCGCGGCAATCTGGTGCCGCAACTGGCGCAGCGCTATGGAATCGACGTGGGCAGCCCGGAAAACGGCTTCGAGTTCGACCAGATCGCCAACTTCCGCCGCTTCCTGCTGTTCGCGCGCGACACGATCCTGTGGCGCCGCCCGATGGAGCCTGACATCCACTGGTCGTCGATGTCGGGCCATATCGGCACCTTCATCGCCAATGGCGGCCGCTATGACCGGATCCTGTTCACCGAGACCTTCGACGACGGCATGGCCAAGATTCTGGCGGGTGCCGAAACCCCGGTCCCGGTCGATCTGGCGGCCGTGCCCCGCTTCAACGAATCCGAAGGGCACGGGCCGAAGCGGGCGCACAAGGTCGGCGATTACTTCGACGACCTGTCACGCCACCTGATCTGGGAAATCTACAAGGACGACTTCCAGCTGTTCCGGTACGACTTCGACGATCCCGACAACCGGATGCCCCTGTCCGAAATCGACCTGGATCAGGTTCACGCCAGGCTGGGACAATAGCGCTCCATCACTCCAGATGGCTTTCCATGAACCACAGGTCCTTGTCCACGCTGCGCGAGGCGGCGGTGAAGATGTCGGCGGTGTCGGCATCGCCCGCCTCGTCCGTGGCATCGATGGCGGCGCGCAGCTTTTCGCCATGATCGCGATAGCGTTCGCACAGCGCCCTGATGTGGTCCTCGGCCTTGGTCAGGTCGGTCGGATATTCCTTGAGGGTGCTGCCCTGGGCGACCTTTTCGGCCGTCCCGACGGCCACGCCGTCCAGCTGCTGGACGCGTTCGGCGAAGATGTCGATATCGGCGCGCAGGTTGTTGTGGACGGTGTCGAACAGTTCGTGGACGGCGATGAAGTTGCGGCCCTTCACGTTCCAATGCGCCTGCTTGACGGCAAGCGCCAAGGCGATTGAATCCGCCAGACGCGCATTCAGTTCGGAAATCGAGGTCTTGCGGGCGTTGTCGGTCAGCCCCTTCAATGCAACGGCCATGATCGGCTCCTTTCCGGTGGTTCGCCCGGTCAACGGCTGCCTGTCAGGCCCGGTTCCGGGCGCATGGCGGCCATGAAGAAACGGCGCCCCTGCCTGCACAGGGACGCCGTCAGGAAATGCCGTTCGCAGCAGGACTGCGGATCAGACCGCACCCTTGATGAAGGTCACGGCGTCGCCGACCGTCTGAATGGTTTCGGCGGCGTCGTCCGGGATCTCGATCCCGAATTCTTCCTCGAACGCCATGACCAGTTCCACGGTGTCAAGGCTGTCGGCGCCCAGGTCGTCGATGAACGAGGCGGATTCGACCACCTTGTCTTCCTCGACGCCCAGATGCTCGACCACGATCTTCTTCACGCGATCAGCGATATCGCTCATGTCACATCCTCATTCTCGCGGGCATCCGCCCAGTTTTGCACGGACACGACGGCCCGGTTCAGCCCAGGGCGGTTCCCCTGCTGCCAAAGGCGGGGATATAGCACCCGTGAACCCTCTTGCAACCGCTTTCGCTTGAAAGGGTTGCGTCAGACCATCGCCATGCCGCCGTTCACATGCAACGTCGCCCCGGTGACATATCCCGCCTCGGGGCTGGCCAGATACAGGACCGCCGCCGCGATTTCCTGGGGCACGCCCATCCGGCCGGCGGGAATCTGGGACAGGATCTTGCCCTTCTGGTCGTCGGTCAGGCTGTCGGTCATGGCGGTGGCGATAAAGCCCGGCGCCACGCAGTTCACGGTGATCCCGCGCGAGGCGACCTCATAGGCCAGCGACTTCGACATGCCCACCAGACCGGCCTTGGCGGCGGCATAGTTGCCCTGCCCCGGATTGCCCGTGGCCCCCACGACCGAGGTGATGTTGACGATCCGCCCCCAGCGGGCCTTCATCATGCCCCGCAGCGCGGCGCGAGACAGCCGGAAGACGCTGGTCAGGTTCACGTCCAGGACCTGGCTCCATTCCTCGTCCGACATGCGCATGAACAGGTTGTCGCGCGTGATCCCGGCATTGTTGACCAGGATGTCGACCGACCCCATCGCCGCCGCGGCATCCCTGACCAGCCCGGCAGCGGCCTCGGCATCCGACAAGTTCGCGGGCACCACATGCGCCCGTTCGCCCAAGGCCGCCGCCAGATCCTGCAACGGCCCCTCGCGCGTGCCCGACAGCGCCACGGTCGCGCCCGCCGCGTGCAGCGCCTGCGCGATGGCCCCGCCGATGCCGCCCGATGCGCCCGTCACCAGGGCCGTCCTGCCTGTCAGATCGAACATGGCTGATCCTTCTTCTTTGTCCAAATACCCAAGCGACCTCAGCCCCTCAGCGCCACGATATCCGCCGGGGCACCGATATTGCGCACCGCCGCATCCCTGGCGATCCGCTTGATCATCCCCGACAGCGCCTTGCCCGCGCCGATCTCCCAGAACTCGGTCACGCCCGCGCCTGCCAGGTTGGCGATGGATTCGCGCCAGCGGACCGTGCCCGTCACCTGCTCCACCAGCAGCCGCCGGATCGCGCCAGGCTCGGTCACCGCCTCGGCACGGACATTCGCGATCAGCGGTACGGCGGGCGGGTGGATGTCGACCCCCGCCAACGCATCGGCCATCACCGCCGCCGCGGATTGCATCAGCACCGAATGGAACGGGGCCGAGACCGGCAGCATCAGCGCCCGCTTGGCACCCGCCGCCTTCATCGCCTCGGCCGCGCGTTCGACCGCCTCCTTGTGGCCCGAGATCACCACCTGTCCTGGGTCGTTGTCATTGGCGGCCTGCACCACCTCGTCGCCGGCCACCTCGCGCGCGATGTGATCGACGGTGGCGAAATCCAGCCCCAGGATCGCCGCCATCGCTCCCTGGCCGACCGGCACCGCCTCCTGCATGGCCTGCCCGCGCATCCGCAGCAGCCGCGCCGTATCCTCCAGCGTCAGCGACCCCGCCGCGCACAGCGCCGAGTATTCCCCCAGCGAATGCCCGGCCACGAAATTCGCATCCTGGATGGTGAACCCTTCGGCTTCCATCGCCCGAAACGCCGCCATCGAGGCCGCCATCAACGCCGGCTGCGCGTTCTGCGTCAGCGTCAGAGTGTCGATATCCCCGTTCCAGATCAGGTCCGAGAGCTTCTCCCCCAGCGCCTCGTCCACCCGGTCGAACACCTCGCGCGCGGCGGGATAGACTTCGGCCAGCTCACGCCCCATGCCGATGGTCTGTGCCCCCTGGCCTGGAAAGACGAACGCGCGCATGGGGGCCTCCTGTAGGGTATGGGTTCAGAAGGGGATAGCGCGGATGGGGGTGGGGGTGCAATGGTGGTAGCTTCAACCGTAGTTGCCCACTGACTCTCTTCTTACTTAACGGCGCAGTGCTTCAGCCCTATCGCAAGGACAACCATGACTATATTTCTCGATGGGATAGCAACCCGTTTCTATCGCGGCATTGGTCCAGAGGTACAGTATATATCTCCATTCTCAAAACTAAATTTTTTTATAGGGCCTAATAATTCAGGAAAGTCCATTATCTTAAATCTTCTTGCTAATCAAGTGGCGCAAACCTTAACTGGCAAAAAAGTTAACCCTCCAAGCGGACACGAGGAATATAAAGGTAAAGAAACTGGGCAGTTTCTTCTGGCTATCGGAAAAAATATGGAAAATGCCATTAAATTAGTAACCAATGGCCAAAAATTTATCGACCACAACAACACATATCGACATTTTGGCGACATCAACAATGATATCAGCAAAATATGCGGAAAAATTAGCCGCCAAAATCACCTATGGCTGAAAATAGGAGCACATAAAAGCGCAGAAATATTCCCTGCTTTAGATATTCAAAGTGCCAGTAACTGGCTCGACTCAAAAACATGGCAAACGATATGGAATCTCGCAACTCAGCATAAAGGCGGCAGCCTAGTCCAGCATTGGGTCCCTGAAACCATCAACTACATCGCCAACACCTCAGTTCCAACTGTTCCGAATATTCATCTTATACCAGCGAAACGAGTTTTTGGAGAAAAGGGGGAAGCTCTTAACAACCTAAGTGGCCGGGGATTGATAGACCATTTAGCCGCTCTGCAAAATCCATCTTGGAATAAGCAAGAGGATAGAGAAAAATTCGCAAAAATAAATATGTTCATCAAGAAAGTTACTGGAAAGGACGACGCCCAACTCGAAGTTCCCAATGATCGCGAGCACCTACTAGTCCATATAGACAACAAAGTTCTTCCACTTGCCGCACTTGGCACCGGTATCCACGAGGTTATAATCCTAGCAGCCTTTTGCACGATAAACGATAGAAGCATAATGTGCATAGAGGAACCCGAAATTCACCTTCATCCGTTACTTCAGAGGAAGCTAATAAGCTATCTTGTTAGTGAAACTAGCAGCCAGTATTTCATTTCAACTCATTCTTCATCCTTCATGGATACAGCTAACGCCACCATATTTCGGGTCACAAATGATGGCGAACAGACCAGAGTGCAGGCAGTTGTAACTAAAGACCATCAAAGATCTTTGCTTGATGATCTTGGCTATCACGCGTCAGATCTTTTACAAACTAATATGGTCATCTGGGTGGAAGGACCATCAGACAGAATTTACGTTAATCATTGGATCAATGCCATAGATGATCGATTGATAGAGGGTATCCATTACACAATCATGTTCTACGGCGGGGCTTTGATTCGCCATCTAACCGCATCGGATGATGCCCTTAAGGATTTTATAAGCTTGAGAAGCTTAAACAGGAATATGGCGGTTATTTTGGATAGTGACAAAGCAGATGAACACTCTCCTTTGAAGCCCCATGCTCAAAGATTATCGGAAGAAATTTGCAGTAGCAATGGTATGGTGTGGGTGACTGCAGGCAGAGAGATAGAAAATTATGTGGATGGAGCCAAGCTACAAGACGCTCTCAAAAAATTGCACAGCAAGATCTACCGGTCACCGGCAAAAACTGGAATCTTTGATCATGCATTCTACTTTTATCGCGATAATCCCGAAAAAAAAGATAGCCGCCTTCTCTATAAGGATGCCGACAAAGTGGGAGCCGCCAATCTTATTTGCGAAGATGAGGCCAATGTGGAGAAGTTAGATCTTAGGGAGAGGCTCGTTGAGCTAACTCACATGATTTGCCAAGCGAATAGCTTGAATCCACGATAACAGGTCGGCTAAAGAAAAAGGGGCCACCCGGCCCCTCCCCTTCCTTCGCCTAAGCCTCTCAGCCCCTCACCCGACCAATTCCAACCCCGAGAAGAAGAACGCGATCTCCTCCTTCGCCGTCTCGGGCGCGTCCGAACCGTGGACCGAGTTCTCGCCCACGGACAGCGCGAATTCCTTGCGGATCGTGCCTTCGTCGGCCTGGGCGGGGTTGGTCGCGCCCATCACTTCGCGGTTTTTCGCAATCGCACCCTCGCCTTCCAGAACCTGCACGACGACGGGTTCGGATGCCATGAATTCCACCAGCTCGCCATAGAAGGGGCGGTCCTTGTGGACTTCGTAGAACTTGCCCGCCTGCTCGGCCGACAGCTTGATGCGCTTTTGCGCGACGATGCGCAGGCCCGCATCCTCGAACTTGGCGTTGATCTTGCCGGTCAGGTTGCGGCGGGTGGCGTCGGGCTTGATGATGGAAAGCGTGCGTTCGATGGCCATGGGGCGTCCCTTTGCTGTGGCAGGCGGGCCAGCCCCGCCCGATGCTGAAATCCGCGCCCGGTTATCAGGGATGGCATCCGCGGGCAAGGCGGGGGCATGATGGGCGCGAACCACGGAAAGGCGCGCGCATGACCGACATCCCCCTGTCCCCCCGGCCCCGGCTGCGGCCCGGTCCCATCGCGGCCGTCTTTGCCACGGTGCTGCTGCTGGCGGCGGCCTGGCAATGGTCGACCGTGCTGCTGCTGGGCTTCGCCGCGATCCTGATCGCCATCGCCCTGCGCGGCGGCGCGTCGGCGCTGAACCGGCTGATCGGCATCGGCTTCAAGCCGGGGGTGCTGCTGACCGCCGTGGCGGCGGCGCTGGCGGTGGCGGGGGTGGTGGCCTGGGCGGGGCCTGCCATCTCGGAGCAGTTCCGCCAACTGATCGGCAGCCTGCCCTCCGCCTGGGACCAGATCAGCGGCTGGCTGTCGGACAGTTCGGTCGGACAGTTCCTGGAGAGACGGATGGAAAACGCCTCGCAATCGGGCGGGGGGTCGCCGACGGGCAGCCTGCCCACGCTGTTCAGCTATGTCACCGGAACGCTGAACACGGTCATGGGCAGCGTCGCCAACGGGGTGCTGATGCTGACGGTGGCGATCTTCCTGGCGCTGGATGCGCCGATGTATCGCGGCGGCGCGCTGCGGCTGGTGCCGCTGTCCTATCGGGCGCGGGCGCGGGCCATCGCGGATGAACTGGGCCGCGCCCTGGGCCGCTGGATGGGCGGGCAGGCGCTGGACATGGCGGCGGTGGCGCTGGCCACGGGGCTGGGGCTGTGGCTGCTGGGGGTGCCGCTGGCCCTGGTGCTGGGGCTGATCGCGGGGCTGACCAACATCATCCCGGTGGTCGGTCCGTTCCTGTCGGGGATCCCGGCGGTGCTGTTCGCGCTGACCCAGGGCTTCGACATGGCGATCTATGTGGCGCTTCTGTTCGTCGTCGTCCAGCAGGTCGAGGGGAACCTGCTGATGCCCCTGATCCAGCGCTTTGCCGCCGACCTGCCGCCCGCGCTGACGGTGCTTGCGATTCTGGCCTTCGGCAGCCTGTTCGGCTTCGCGGGCATCGTCCTGGCGACGCCCCTGCTGCTGGTGGCGATCATCCTGATCAAGCGCATCTATATCGAGGACGTGCTGGGCGACCGGCAGGAGGACTGAACTTTTCATAGCCCGTTTACGAAGATGCGCTATAAGGCGGTCGTCGCTGATCCGGGGCTGCATCATGACGCCATTCCGCAAGGGCCGCTACCTGGTGCGCCTGGCCGCTTCGCCCGACGACCTGCGCGCGGCGCAGCGGCTGCGGTGGCTGTGCTTCATCGCCCGCAGCGCCGAGGGCGAGGACGGCGCGCAGCTGGAATCCGACGCCCTGGACGCGGATTGCAGCCACATCCTGATTACCGAGGCGGCGACCGGCCGGCTTGTCTGCTGCCTTCGCTTCCTGCCCCTGGCGGGCGGGCACGAGATCGGGCGCAGCTATTCCGCGCAGTTCTACGATCTGGCCGCGCTGGAATCCTTTGACGCGCCCATGATCGAGGTCGGGCGGTTCTGCATCCACCCGTCGGTCCGCGATCCCGACATCGTCCGCCTGGCCTGGGCGGCGCTGACGCGGATCGTCGACGATGGCGGCGCGCAGATGCTGTTCGGCTGTTCCAGCTTCGTCGGGACCGAGCCTGCGGATCACGCCGACGCCTTCGCCATGCTTCAGGCGCGCCACCTGGCCCCGCGCCGCTGGTGGCCGCGCATCAAGGCCCCCCATGTCTTCCGCCTGACCCGCGCCTTGCTGCCCGGCCAGCCCGATCCCCGGCGCGCCATGGCCGCCATGCCGCCGCTGCTGCGCAGCTATCTGGCGCTCGGCGGCTGGGTCAGCGACCACGCGGTCGTGGATTCCGCCCTGCGCACCATGCATGTCTTCACCGGGGTCGAGATCGGGGCGATCCCGCCCGCCCGGCGCCGGTTGCTGCGAACGGCGGCACTTTGATCCCCAAACTGCCCGTCTTTTCGGCGATCCGCCCGCGTCATGGGCAAAACGATCCCTGAAGCGGAATTGCCGGGCCTGACCCGACCGGGCCGCGATTGACCTTTCCGGCGGCGGGCCGCCCCTTCGGATCATGTTCGACGCAACCGCCCCCATGCCGGTCCTTCAGCGCAGCGCAGGCTCCGCGCATGTGGTCATGGGGCCGCGCGGGCTGGTCGATCTGGCGCAATCGGGATCGGCCAAGGCGATGCTGCCCCGCATCACGCAGGGCCTGCCGCAGATCGTGTTCCTGAACACCTCGGGCGGGCTGGCCTCCGGGGACCGCCTGTCCTTCGCAGCGACGCTGCGCGCGGGCACCCGCGCCCTGGCGACGACGCAGACGGCCGAGCGGGCCTATCGCGCCGAAGGCGATCCGGCACAGGCGCGGGTCGGCCTGGCGGTCGGCGAAAACGGCTGGCTGGACTGGCTGCCGCAAGAGACCATCCTGTTCGACGGCGCCCGGCTGCAGCGCGAGACGGTCGTGGATCTGGCCCCCGGCGCGGGCTGCCTGCTGCTGGAGACGGTCGTGCTGGGACGGCTGGCGATGGGCGAACATCCCCGCCGCCTGCACCTGCGCGACCGCCGCATAGTGCGGCAGGCGGGCCGGATCGTCCACCACGACGCGATGGCGCTTGACGATGCGGCGCTGCCCCGGCTGGACGGCCCGGCGCTGCTGGGCGGGGCGCGCGCCCTGGCGACGCTGGCGATGATCGCCCCGCAGGCGCCCGACCTGCTGGCCCCGGCCCGCGCCGCCTTGGACGAACCCAGCGTCACCGGCGCCGCCAGCGCCCCGCCGGGGCGGCTGGTGATCCGGCTCTTGGCGCGGGACAACTGGCCGCTGCGACGCCAGATCCACCGGCTGCTGACCGTCCTTCGCCCCGATCCCCTTCCCCGTGTCTGGCAGGTCTGACGATGAACCTTACCCCGCGAGAGCGCGAAAAGCTGCTGGTCTCGGTCGCCGCGATGGTCGCGCGCAACCGGCTGGCCCGCGGCGTCAAGCTGAACCATCCCGAGGCCATCGCCCTGATCACCGATTTCGTGGTCGAGGGCGCGCGCGACGGCCGCAGCGTCGCCGACCTGATGCAGGCGGGCGCGCATGTTATCACCGCCGACCAATGCCTGTCCGGCGTCCCCGCCATGATCGAATCGGTGCAGGTCGAGGCCACCTTTCCCGATGGCACCAAGCTTGTCACCGTCCACCACCCGATCCGCCACGAGGCCCCCGCATGAAACGACTTGCCCTTGCCGCCCTTCTTCTGCCGCAGGCCGCCCTGGCCCATCCCGGCCATCACGACGACGGCCAGTTCCTGTCGGGCCTGACCCATCCGATCGGCGGCGCCGACCATCTGCTGGCGATGGTGGCCCTTGGCCTGCTGGCCGCGCAGATCGGCGGCCGCGCGCTCTGGGCGCTGCCCTTGGCCTTCGTCGGCAGCATGATCGCGGGCGGGCTGGCCGGTTACGCCGGACTGGCCTTTCCGGGGGTCGAGCCGATGATCCTTGCTTCCGTCATCATCCTGGGCGCGCTTGTCGCGATGGCCGCGCGCCTGCCGCTGGCGGTGCTGCTTCCGGGCGTGGGGGTCTTCGGCTTCGCCCATGGCTGGGCGCATGGCGCCGAAGGCCCGGCGCAGGGCCTGGCCCTTTATGCGGTCGGCTTCGCGGTGGCGACGATGGCGCTGCACCTGGCGGGGATCGCGCTCGGCAAGGCCGCGCAGAACGGCGCGCTGCTGCGCGGCCTGGGCGGCGGCACTGCGGCGGCGGGTCTTGTGCTGGCGATGGTGGGCTGAATGATCCCCGGAGAGATCCTTCCCGTCCCAGGCGAGATCACCCTGAACGAAGGCCGAGATCCGGTCACGATGATGGTCGCCAATACCGGCGACCGCCCAATCCAGGTCGGCAGCCATTATCATTTCGCCGAAACCAACCCGGCCCTGCGCTTCGACCGCGCGGCGGCGCGCGGGATGCGCCTGTCGATCCCCGCAGGCACCGCCGTCCGCTTCGAGCCGGGCCAGTCGCGCGAGATCCGGCTGATCCCCTTCGCGGGCAACCGGGTCGTGCAAGGCTTCCGCAAAGACGTGATGGGCGCGCTATGACCCGGCTGTCCCGTGCCGATTACGCCGCGCTATATGGTCCCACGACCGGCGACCGTATCCGCCTGGCCGATACCGAATTGCTGATCGAGGTCGAGCGCGACCTGACCATTCCCGGCGAGGAGGTGAAGTTCGGCGGCGGCAAGGTCGTGCGCGACGGCATGGGCCAGTCCCAGGTAACGCGCGCGGATGGCGCGATGGATACGGTCATCACCGGCGTCGTGGTGTTCGACCACCAAGGCATCACCAAGGCGGATGTGGGCCTGCGCGACGGGCGCATCGCGGGGGTGGGCAAGGCGGGCAATCCCGACACCCAGCCGGGCGTGACCCTTGTCATCGGTCCCGGCACCGAGATCATCGCGGGCGAAGGGCGGATCCTCACCCCCGGCGGCTTCGACTGCCATATCCACTACATCTGCCCGCAGCAGGTGGACCACGCGCTGCATTCCGGCGTCACCACCTTGTTGGGCGGCGGCACCGGCCCCGCGCATGGCACGCTGGCCACCACCTGCACCCCCGGTCCCTGGCACATCGCCCGGATGATGGAGGCCTGCGCCGACCTGCCCGTCAATATCGGCATCGCGGGCAAGGGCAACGCCTCGGTCGCGGCCCCGCTGGAGGAACAGATCCGCGCGGGCGCCTGCGCGCTGAAGCTGCACGAGGATTGGGGCACCACCCCCGCCGCCATCGATTGCTGCCTGACCGTGGCCGACGCGATGGATGTGCAGGTGATGATCCACACCGACACGCTGAACGAATCGGGCTTTGTCGAGGATACGATGGCCGCCATCGCGGGCCGCACCATCCACGCCTATCATACCGAGGGCGCGGGCGGCGGGCACGCCCCCGACATCATCCGCATGGTCGGCATGGCGAACGTGCTGCCCTCATCGACCAACCCGACGCGCCCCTATACCGGCAACACCATCGAGGAACATCTCGACATGCTGATGGTGTGCCACCACCTCGACCGCCGCGTCCCCGAGGACGTGGCCTTCGCCGAATCCCGCATCCGCCGCGAAACCATCGCGGCCGAGGACATCCTGCACGATCTGGGCGCGTTTTCGGTGATCTCGTCCGACAGCCAGGCGATGGGCCGGATCGGAGAGGTCATCATCCGCACCTGGCAGACCGCCGACAAGATGCGCCGCCAGCGCGGCCGCCTGCCCGAAGAGCAGGGCCAGAACGACAATCTGCGCGCCCGGCGATACATCGCGAAATACACGATCAACCCGGCCATCGCCCATGGCGTCAGCGCCCATATCGGCAGCATCGCCCCCGGCAAGCGCGCCGATCTGGTCCTGTGGTCGCCCGCCTTCTTCGGCGTCAAGCCCGAGATGGTCCTGGTCGGCGGCCAGATCAGCGTGGCGCAGATGGGCGATCCCAACGGCTCCATTCCCGTCCAGCCGATCTTCAGCCGCCCGATGTGGGGCCATACCGGCCGTGCCTCGGCGCTGTTCGTCTCGAAGGCCGGGCTGGAAAACGGGGCGGGGGACGGCCTGCACAAGACCCTGATCGCCGTCGAGAACACGCGGGCCATCGGCAAGGCCGACATGGAACTGAATCGCGCCATGCCCGCGATCGAGGTCGATCCCGAAACCTACGAGGTCCGCGCCGATGGTGTTTTGTTAACTTGCGAGCCAGCGACGGAACTGCCGATGGCCCAACGCTATTTCCTCTTCTAAGAGGGAGGACCAAGTCATGATCACCGCCACCAGCATCATCCGCAACGCCCCCGCGCCGTTCGACGGCGAGGTCTCGCTGGATTACGAAGGCCGCCTGCTGCGGCGCCGCAAGCTGGCCAGCAGCGCCGGCGATTTCCTGGTGGACCTGCCGGAAACCACCAGCCTTGAAGACGGCGACGCGTTCGAACTGTCGGACGGTCGCCAGATCGTGGTCCGCGCCAAGCCCGAACCCGTGATGGTGATTCGCGGCCATCTGGCGCGGCTTGCCTGGCATATCGGCAACCGCCACACCCCCTGCCGGATCGAGGCCGACCGCCTGATCATCCGCCAGGACCATGTGCTGGAGGCGATGCTGCGCAAGCTGGGTGCGGATATCTGCCACAAGGAACTGCCCTTCCGACCGGAAGGCGGCGCCTATGGCCACGGCCGGACCTTCGGCCACGATCACGGGCCAGACCACGGGCACGACCATGACCACGGGCACGGCCACGCCAGCCCCGCGCCCACGCTTGTCGCCAAGAATGACCTGCCCGACAATCACGCCGCCTGAAATCGCGCGGCTGCGGCTGGCGCAATACCTGTCGCCCGCCTTTCCGGTCGGCGGCTTCGCCTGGTCGCAGGGCCTTGAATACGCGATGGACGCGGGCCTCGTCACCCGCGCCGCGCTGCCTCAATGGCTGGCCGACTGGCTGGATCGCGGCGCGGGCTGGACTGACGCGGTGCTGGTGGCCCTGTCCCTGCGCGCCGTCGATCACGCGGCGCTTGACGATCTGGCCCGCGCGGCTTGCCTGACCAGCCAGCGTCTGGCGGAAACGGTGGAACAGGGCACAGCCTTTGCCGCCAATGTCACCGCCCTGACGGGCCGGCCGCAGCCCGCCGCCACGCTGCCGATAGCCTTCGGCCGCGCCTGCGCCGACATGGCCCTGCCGCACCCGGAAATCATCGCGGCCTTCCTGCAAGCCCAGGCCGCCGCCCTGATCAGCGCCGCCGTTCGCTTCCTGCCGCTTGGCCCGGTCGAAGGGCAGCGGATGCTGGCCGCGCTGCAATCCGCTATTCTTGCCGCCGCTGTCCGCGCCGCCAGCGCGACCCAGGACGACCTTGCCAGCAGCGCCGGGGGCGCGGATATCGCCGCCATGCGCCACGAAACCATGCCCGTCAGGATATTCCGATCATGAGCAACCACGGTCCCCTTCGCGTCGGCATCGGCGGCCCTGTCGGCGCGGGCAAGACCACGCTGACCGAACAGCTGGCCCGCGCCCTGGCCCCCCGCCTGTCGATGGCGGTCGTCACCAACGACGTCTATACCCGCGAGGATGCCGAGGCGCTGATGCGCGCCCAGGTCCTGCCCGCCGAGCGCATCCGGGGGGTCGAGACCGGCGGCTGCCCCCATACCGCCATCCGCGAGGACGCCAGCATCAACCTGGCCGCCATCGCCGACCTGAACGAGGCCTTTCCCGACCTGGATCTGGTGCTGATCGAATCGGGCGGCGACAACCTGGCCGCGACCTTTTCGCCGGAACTGGCGGATCTGACGATCTATGTGATCGACACGGCGGCGGGCCAGGACATTCCCCGCAAGCGCGGGCCGGGCCTCGCGCGGTCCGACCTGCTGGTGGTGAACAAGACCGACCTCGCCCCGCATGTCGGCGTGGACGCGGCGCTGCTGGAAAGCGATGCGCGGACCGCGCGCGGTGCCCGCCCGGTGGTCATGGCGCAACTGCGCCACGGCGGGGGCTTGGACCAGATCGTCGATTTCCTGGTCGATCAGGGCGGTTTGCAGCCCCGCCCGGCCTGACTCTGCCCGCGCGGAAGGCAGGTGCCCGGTATCCTGCCCGCGCCGCAGCCACTTTCCGCATCCCCTGCCCCCAACCTGCCCAAAACCTGTTCAGCCCGCCGAAAACCCGGCTTGCTGCACCTGCGAAGGCCCTCTGCCTTCACCGAACAACAGGGACACAGGGCCGAACGGCCGGGGAAGGTGATGATGAAGAAACTCTCGACGCTGCTGGCGCTGACCACCGCCATGGCATTGGCAACGGGCGTGATGGCGCAGGAAGGCGAACCGATCAAGATCGGGGTGCTGCATTCGCTGTCGGGCACCATGGCGATTTCGGAAACCACGCTGAAGGACACGGTCCTGATGATGGTCGAACAGCAGAATGCCAAGGGCGGGCTGCTGGGCCGTCCCATCGAGGCCGTCGTGGTGGACCCGGCCTCCGACTGGCCGCTGTTCGCGGAAAAGGCCCGCGAACTGCTGACCGTCAGCGACGTGGACGCGATCTTCGGCTGCTGGACCTCGGTCAGCCGCAAATCCGTCCTGCCGGTGATCGAGGAACTGAACGGGCTGCTGTTCTATCCGGTGCAGTATGAGGGCGAGGAATCGTCCAAGAACGTGATCTATACCGGCGCCGCGCCGAACCAGCAGGCGATCCCGGCGGTCGATTACATGGCCGAGGAACTGGGCGTCGAGAAATGGGCGCTGCTGGGCACCGACTATGTTTACCCGCGCACCACGAACAACATCCTGGACGCCTATCTGAAAGGCAAGGGCGTGGCGGAAGGCGACATCTTCGTCAACTATACCCCCTTCGGCCATTCGGACTGGTCCAAGATCGTGGCCGACGTGGTGGCGCTTGGCGCGGACGGCAAGAAGGTGGGCGTGGTGTCCACCATCAACGGCGACGCCAATGTCGGCTTCTACAAGGAACTGGCGGCGGCAGGCGTCAGCGCCGACGACATCCCTGTCATGGCCTTTTCGGTGGGCGAGGAGGAACTGGCGGGTCTGGATACGACCAACCTGGTCGGGCATCTGGCCGCCTGGAACTATTTCCAGAGCGCCGAGTCCGACGCCAACACCGCCTTCATCGAGGAATGGAAGACGTTCATCGGCGACGACAAGCGCGTGACCAACGACCCGATGGAGGCCACGATGATCGGCTTCAACGCCTGGGTCGCCGCCGTCGAAAAGGCCGGGACCACCGATGTGGATCCTGTTCTGGACGCCATCGTGGGCGTCGAGGTTCCGAACCTGACCGGCGGCACCGCCACGGTCCTGCCGAACCACCACCTGACCAAGCCGGTCCTGATCGGAGAGATCCGCGAGGACGGACAGTTCGACATCGTCAGCCAGACCGAGCCGGTGCCGGGCGACGCCTGGACCGACTTCCTGCCGGAATCGGCCAAGCTGGACGCCGATTGGCCGGGCAAGGACTGCGGCATGTTCAACACAGAAACCAACAGCTGCGTGCAGGTCCAGTCGAACTATTGACCCTTTCGGGGGCGGTCCGCCGCCCCCTTTTTTTCCGGGAACGCGCCCATGATCCGCCCGCTGATCGCCCTTGTCCTGACCTTGTGCCTGGCGATGCCTGCAAGCGCGAACCCCGCGCTGGAAGCAGTTATTGCCGACAACCTGGATCAGATCGAGAAACCCTCGCGCAAGACGGTGGAACCCCTGGTTGCCGAAATCGCCGCCACCGGACCCGAGGGGCTGGCGCTGCTGTCCGCCTGGGCTGGCCGCGCGCTTGGCGTGACGGATGACGGGCGGCTGCTGATCGTGGACGGCGACAGCGCCCGCGATGCCGTCACCGGCGCGGCGGTGCCCGACGCCGATCCGAAGATGCTGCGCCCCAATTCCGGCGTCCGCGGCGTCATCGAATCCGCCCTTGTCGCGGGCGAGATTTCCAGCCCCGACCCCGCCCGCCGCGCGGCCGCCCTGGCCTCCATCGCCCGCGACGGCACCGCCGAGCATCTGGCCGCCCTGCGCGCAGCCCCCGCCGAATCCGACCCGGCCCTTGCGGCGCAGCGCGAACGGGCGACGAACCTGCTGGCGATCCGCTTCGATCCCGATCCCGCCGCCCGCGTCGCGGCCATCGACAGCATGGCGGGCGATGTGGGCCTCGATTTCCGCGCGGCGCTGAACCCGCTGCTTGCGGTGACGCGCGTCGCCTCGGCCAGCGAACCCCAGGCCAATATCGCCCGCGAACTGACCATCGGCGGCGACTTTCCAAGGGAAGCGGCGATTGCCCTGCTGACCGCGAACGGCACGCTGCAACCGCGCCTGACCCCCGCCGATCACCGAAACGCCTTGGCCGCGAACATCGTGAACGGCACGGTCGGCGGCATCCCGGTCGCCGACCTTTCCGACCCCGCCGCCCGCGACCGCGCCTATGAGGCGCTGGAGGCTGCGGGCGCCGTTCCGCCGGCCGCCACCGATGCCGAGGCCGAGGCCGCGCTTGCCGCCAACCGCTTCTTCGAGGTCTATGCCGAAGCCGACGCCGCCGTGACCGACGCCGCCCGCGCCGCCGAACGGCGCGCGCAGGTGCGGCTGGCGGCGATGACCGGCATCGACTTGGGGCTGGACGCGCTGTCGCTGGCCTCGATCTATTTCCTGGCGGCAATCGGGCTGGCGATCACCTTCGGCGTGATGCGCATCATCAACATGGCGCATGGCGAATTCATCATGATGGGCGCCTATACCGGCTATGTCACCCAGACCCTGATCGCCGACCGCACGCTGTCGCTGGTCGTGGCGCTTCCCGCCGCCTTCGCCGTGACCTTCGGGGCCGGGGTGGCGCTTTATCGCCTTGTCATCCGGCATCTGGCGAATCGCCCGCTGGAAACGCTGCTGGCCACTTTCGGCGTGTCCATCGCGCTGCAACAGCTTGCCAAAAACATCTTCGGCACCCAGGCCCGGCCGCTGACCGCCCCCGCCTGGCTGGAGGGTTCGATCACGATCAACGACGTGATCTCGATTTCGTCGATCCGGGTGGCGATCTTTGTTCTGGCCCTGCTGTTCCTGGGCCTGTTCCTGTTCATCATGAAGCGCACCCGCCTGGGGCTGGAGGTCCGCGCCGTCACCCAGAACCCCGGCATGTCGGCCAGCATGGGCATCAACCCCGACCGCATCGCCATGATGACATTCGGCTTGGGGTCCGGCATCGCGGGCATCGCGGGCGTGGCCATCGGGCTGTTCGCGCAGGTCACGTCGGAACTGGGCCAGCAGTATATCGTGCAAAGCTTCATGACCGTGGTCGTGGGCGGGGTCGGCAATATCTGGGGCACGCTGGCGGGGGCCGCGCTGATCGGCGGGCTGTCCAAGGTGATCGAGTTCTTCAATCCCTCGAACACGCTGGCGGCGCAGACCTTCATGATCCTGTTCATCGTGATCTTCATCCAGTTCCGTCCGCGCGGCATCATCCCGCAGCGCGGCCGCGCAGCCGAGGCGTGACATGACCCGCAAACCCTTCATCCTGCGCAACCCCTCGATCCTGGTCGTGCTGGCGGTGCTGGCCCTGTTCACGGTCGCGGTCACGGCCCTCAGCGCGGCCTACGGCACCGGCGCGATTCCCACATCCATGGTCAAGGTGCTGGGCAAGACGCTGTGCCTGGCGCTTGCCGCCGTGGCCATGGATCTGGTCTGGGGATACCTGGGGATCCTGTCGCTGGGGCAGATGGCGTTCTTCGCGCTTGGCGGCTATCTGATCGGGCAATGGCTGATGTATGCGCGCACCGAAGCCATCGTCGCCGCCAGCATGGCGGGCAACCCGATCCCGCCCACGCCCGCCGAGTTGCAGGAGGGCGTCGCCAACCAGATCTTCGGCGTGGTCGGATCGTCAGACCTGCCGCTGGTCTGGTCCTTCGCCCATTCGCTGCCCCTGCAACTGCTGCTGGTCGTGGCGGTGCCGGGGCTGCTGGCCCTGGTCTTCGGATGGCTGGCCTTCCGCAGCCGCGTGAACGGCGTCTATCTGTCGATCCTGACCCAGGCGATGACCCTGGCCCTGGCGCTGTGGCTGTTCCAGAACGACAGCGGCTTTCGCGGCAATAACGGTCTGTCGGGCTTGCAGAACATTCCCGGCCTGGACGGGATCGATCAGGCCACCCTGTCGGTCTGGTTCCTCTGGGCCTCGGCCGCCGCACTCGGGCTGGCCTATGTGCTGGCCGCCTGGGTGGTCAGCGGCAAGTTCGGCAGCGTGATCCGCGCCATCCGCGACGACGAGACCCGCGTCCGCTTCCTGGGCTACCCGGTCGAGGGCTTCAAGCTGGCGGTCTTCACCCTGGCCGCGATGCTGACCGCCGTCGCCGGGGCGCTGTACTACCCGCAGGCGGGGATCATCAACCCGGCGGAACTGATGCCCATCGCCTCGATCTATCTGGCGGTCTGGGTCGCCATCGGCGGGCGCGGGCGGCTGTATGGCGCGATCATCGGCGCGGTGGTCGTGTCGCTGCTGTCAAGCTGGTTCACCGGCGGGCGGGCGCCCGCGATCCACCTGCCCGGCTATACCGTCAACTGGGTCGACTGGTGGCAGGTGGCGCTTGGCCTGGGTTTCGTGCTGGTCACGCTGTTCGCGCCCAAGGGCATCGCGGGCCTCTTCGACCGCCTGTCCCCGCCGCGCCGCGTCCCCGCCCCCGAACCGCAGGCCAAGGAGGCCCAGGCATGAGCGCGCTGCTTGAGGTGGACAGCATTTCCGTCAGCTTCGACGGCTTCCGGGCCATCAACAACCTGTCCTTCAACATCGGCGATGCGGAACTGCGCGCGGTGATCGGCCCCAACGGCGCGGGCAAGACCACCTTCATGGACATCGTGACCGGCAAGACCCGCCCCGACGCGGGCGACGTGACCTTCGGGACGCCGCCGAAATCCCTGCTGCGCATGAACGAGGCACAGATCGCCCGCGAGGGCATCGGCCGCAAGTTCCAGCGCCCCACCGTCTTCGAGGATCAGACCGTCGCCGACAACCTGACCATGGCGCTGAAGGCCAAGCGAAGCCCCTTCGCGGTGCTGGGCTGGCGGCCCTCGGCAGAGTCGCAGGCCCGCGTGGCCGAACTGGCCTCGGAAGTGGGCCTTGCCCCGCAGATCGCGCGCAAGGCCGGGGAATTGTCGCACGGCCAGAAGCAATGGCTGGAGATCGGGATGCTGCTGGCCCAGGAACCCCGCCTGCTGCTGGTCGACGAACCCGCCGCCGGGATGACGCTGGCGGAACGCGAGCAGACCACGGCGCTGCTGGTCCGGCTGGCGCAGTCCCGCGCGGTGGTGGTGGTGGAACACGACATGGATTTCGTGCGCCGTTTGAACTGCAAGGTGACGGTGCTGCACCAGGGGTCGGTGCTGGCCGAGGGGTCGCTGGACCATGTGACCCGCAATCCCGACGTGATCGAAGTCTATCTGGGGCGCTGAGAAATGCTGGAAGCCACGAACCTGACCCTGCATTACGGCGGAAGCCAGATCCTGCACGGCATCGACATCACCGCCCGCGCCGGCAGCGTGACCTGCGTGATGGGCAACAACGGCGTGGGCAAGACCTCGCTGATAGCGCTGCTGGCCGGGCGGCATCCCCGGTCGGGCGGGACGATCCGGCTGGACGGGCGCGAACTGGGCCGGGTGAGCGCGCAGCAGATGGCCCGGCTTGGCGTGGGCTATGTCCCGCAGGGCCGGGCGATCTTTCCGATGCTGAGCGTGCGCGAGAACATGGAAACCGGCTTCGCCTGCCTGCCCCGCGCCGACCGCCGCATCCCCGACGAGATCTTCGACAGCTTCCCCGTGCTAGCGGAAATGGCGCAGCGGCGCGGCGGCGACCTGTCCGGCGGCCAGCAGCAGCAGCTTGCCATCGCCCGCGCGCTGATTACGAAACCCCGCATCCTGCTGCTGGACGAACCGACCGAGGGGATCCAGCCCAACATCATCGCCCAGATCGGCCGCGTCATCGCCGCGCTGCGCGACCGGGGCGACATGGCCATCGTGCTGGTCGAACAGTATTTCGACTTCGCCTGGGATCTGGGCGACGATTTCCTGGTTCTGGAACGCGGCCGCGCCGTCATGCAGGGCGCCAAGGCCAGCCTGCGCCGCGCCGACCTGCACGCCCGGCTGGCCGGTCACGCGGCGGCATAGCCTTACAACGGTCGCATCGCCCGTCTATAGCCTGCCGAAACAAGATTTTTTCGGAGACGACGATGGAACGCCTGATCGAACGCAGCCTGTTTGCAAGCCGCTGGATGATGGCGCCCATGTATCTGGGCCTGGCGGGCGCCCTGGCGATCCTGGTCTGGGTCTTCCTGGTCGAGTTGTGGAAGTTCCTGCTGATCGTCCCGGTGATGACGGTCAACGACGCCATCCTGGGGGTGCTGGCGCTGATCGACCTCAGCCTGGCGGCGAACCTGCTGATGATCGTGATCTTTTCGGGATACGAGAACTTCGTCAGCCGGATGGATCTGGACCAGGAACGCGACCGCCCTGAATGGCAGGGAGAGGTGGATTTTTCCGGGCTGAAGCTGAAGCTGATCGCCTCGATCGTGGCGATCTCGGGGATCCACCTGCTCAAGGTGTTCATGGATGTGGCGAAATACACCCCGGATCATATCCGTTGGATGGTGGTGATCCACATGGTCTTCGTCGTGTCGGGCGTGTTGCTGGCGGCGATGGACTGGATCGCCAGCAACGCCAAGGGGCGCAAGAAGAAACCCTATCCTGCCGACTGACGGGACGCGGGCCGGGATCGGCCCGCGCCCCATGTCACGCCATCCGCGACCGCAGCAGGTCGATGACGACGAACCCCGCCAGGCTGACGCCCAGCACCGGCAGCGCCCAGCCAAGGCCGACGGCCAGGGCCAGCCACAGCGCGCGTTGCGCAGCGGGCAGGCGGCGCCAGGTGTCGGACAAAGGCTCGCCGGCCGCCGGACGGCGGGTCCACCACATCCGGTAACCGTAAACGATCATCACCATCAGCCCCGCCGCCACCAGGGCCATCAGGATCTGGTTGGGCACCCCGAACAGGATTCCCATATGCGCGTCGATGCCCCAGCGGATCAGCTTGGGGATCAGCGTGAAGGTCGCGAAATCGGCGCGGCTGGTGATCTGCATGGTGTCGGGATGGATCGCGACGGTATCGACCTGGGTGGGCCAGCTTCGGTCGTATTCGCGCACCACCCAGGCCTGTTCGGGCTTGGGAAGGCGGATCTCCATCATCGGGGAATCGATGCCGCCCGCGTGGGCGGCAGAGGCCACGGCATCAAGCTGGTCCAGCCGATCCTCTCGCGCGGCGGGGTCGTGGTGCATATGGGCGCCGTGATCGCCGTGTTCGGACGCAGCGACCACCGGACCGGCCAGGGCCGCACTGGCCGAGGGCGTGTTCCAGCCAAGCTGATCCTGCAGCGCCTGGAACCGCGCGCCGCCCTGCTGCGACCAGGTCAGTCCTGTGGCCGAAATGAACAGCAGCACGACCGACAGCGTGACGCCGATGGTCCCGTGCAGCCAGCGGCGTCGCTGCGGGGCGGGCATCGCGGACAGCGCGCGGCGCTTGCGCGGTCCGGTCGCCCACAGCGCGATGCCGCCCAGCACCGCCACCCACAGCCAGGAGGCCGCAAGCTCGCTGTAATAGCGCCCGGCATTGCCCATCAGCATGTTGCGGTGCAGATAATCCAGCGTGATGCGGAACGGCAGGATGCCGCTGGTGCCATAGGTGGTCAGGTCACCCCGGATCTCCAGCGTGGCGGGATCGACGAACAGCGTGCGGTTTTCCGATTCGCCAAGCGCCGGGTCGGAAAACATGATCCGCGTCGTCATGCCCGGTGCGGGCGCGGGGCGAACGGCCGAGACCGCAAGATCGGCGCCCAGCGCATCGCGCGCGGCCAGGGCCTGATCGGCCAGGCTGCGGGCCGGGCCGGTGCTGTCGGTATACAGCGCACCGCGATACAGCACCGATTCGATCTGCGGCGTCAGCACATACAGAAGCCCGGTCAGGGCCGCGACGAAGATGAAGGGGCCGACGAACAGCCCGATATAGAAGTGCATCCGCAGCAGGAACGGACGCAGCGAGGTGCGGGCGGCATCGGCCCGCCCGGGAATGGTGATCTGTGGCATTGGCTCGATCTGAAAGACGGTGGCTTTTGCCGCCTGCGGAGCGGCGCGGCTTTGATTCAGATCAGTTGCGGGGGGCCGCGCTTCGGAACGGCGGGATCGCGCGCATGTCCGGCCGCCCGGCGGATCTGCGGCAGGACGATGCGGGCCAGGATGCGCTGTTCGGCGTCGCGCAGATCGGCGGCGGCGGGCGGCAGGCCCGGCGTCCCCCCCAGGGTGCACAGCGGGCAGTGCGCCTTGTGCGCGCCGGTCGTGCCATGGTCGGCGCACAGGTCGTCCATCGACAGTCCGGCCATCGCCCAGGCTTCCAGCCGCAGCTCCATCTCGGACGGGACGGGACGCGCGTCCAGGCCCGCCGCGAGGACGGCAAGCATCAGGCCGATGGCGGCCAGTCTGGCGAGGCTGGGTTGCAGGCGGCGGCGCATGGCGACAGCGATGCCAGAACCACCGGGCGGCGCGCAAGCCGCATTTTGCCGCAGCAGCCTATCGCTTGCGTTCCCAGCGGCCCGATTCCTCGGACCAGTATTCGGCGGCGACGCCCGCGCCGGTCAGCGCACGCCATTGGTCGCGGGCGCGCGCGGTGGCCGCCGTGTCGCCGCCGTCGAAGATGATGCAGGCGCGTTCAAGCCCCGCGATCTCGGTCGGCGCGACCTCGGCCCCGTCCAGCGCCATCAGGCAGGCGGGACCGTTCGCCGCCGCCTGCCCTGCCCCCATCTGTCCCGCCAGCGTCAGCAGCACGGGCTGGCGCGCGTCATGCGGCCCGCCCGCCAATCCGTGCGGCAGGAAGCCGTCGCCCTGCCACAGGTGCAGATCCAACCGCTCCATCCGCGCGGGATCGGTGCCGCGCAGTTCCACATGCCAGCCTGCCGCCAGCGACTTGCCGATCAGGACCGGCAAAAGGCTTTCGGCGGGCGAGCGGGTCAGGTGATAGAACAGCGCGTTGCCCACCGGGGCTATTTCGCCTCGTATCGGTCGCGGATCAGGCGATCCAGCGTCATCACGCCCCAGCCGGTCGCCCCCTTGGGGGCCAGGTCGGTGGCTGCGGGCGGCAGGGCCACGCCCGCGATGTCGATATGCGCCCAAGGAGTGTTCTTGCGGATGAAGCGTTGCAGGAACTGCGCCGCCGTGATCGACCCCGCCGCGCGGCCGCCGGTGTTCTTCATGTCCGCCAGCCGCGACTTGATCAGCTTGTCATAGGGCTGGCCCAGCGGCAGGCGCCAGGCGCCCTCGCCTTCCGCTTTCGCGGCGGCCAGGATGTGATCGGCCAGCGCGTCGTCATTGGCGAAGACGCCTGCATTGTCGTGGCCAAGCGCGATGATGACCGCCCCGGTCAGGGTCGCCAGATCGATCACGGCGGACGGATTTAAGCGCGTCTGCGCGTACCACAGCACGTCGGCCAGAACCAGGCGCCCCTCGGCATCGGTGTTGATGACCTCGATCGTGTCGCCCTTCATGGAACGTACGATGTCGCCGGGACGCTGCGCCTTGCCGTCGGGCATGTTTTCCACCAGCCCCACCAGCCCGACCACATTGGCCTTAGCCCGGCGCAGCGCCAGCGTGCGCATCACGCCCGCCACGACGCCCGCGCCGCCCATGTCCATGGTCATCTCCTCCATCCCTGCCGCGGGCTTGATGGAAATGCCGCCGGTGTCGAAGACCACGCCCTTGCCCACCAGGGCCAGGGGCGCCTGATCGCCGCCGCCGTTCCAGCGCATCACCACGACCTTCGAAGGGCTTTCCGACCCCTGCCCCACGGCCAGCAGCGCGCGCATCCCCAGTTCGGCAAGCTGGTCCTCCTCCAACACCTCGACCGTCAGGCCGATCTCCTCCATGGCCTTCAGGCGGTCGGCGAAATCGGTGGTGGTCAGGACGTTGGCGGGTTCGTTGACCAGATCGCGGGTGAAGAACACGCCCTCGGCCACGGCTGCGGCGTCCTGGGCGGATTTCGCCAGGGCTTCGGGATCGGCGGCCATGAAGGTGACGCGGGCCTTTTCGCTGACAGGCTCGTCCGGGGTTTCGGGCGCGCTGTCGGCCTGGGCATCGGCCAGCACGGCATTGTCGGCCCCGCGCGTGATGCTTTGCGGGATCGGGTCGGCGCCTGCCTCGCCGTCGCCCTCGACCGGCTTGGTCTGATAGACGGAAAAGTCGTATCCGCGCAGCGCGATGCCCAGGGCCACCTCGTTCGCCAGCGGGTGCGCGCCCGCCAAGACCAGCGTATGGGCGCGGCCCAGCTTGGCGCCGATGGCCGCGCCCGCCTTGCGCGCCTGGGCTATGGTCGCGTCGTCGGGCAGCGCCACCAGGGTCAGCGCATCGGCCTGCATTCCCGCCGGGAAGGCCAGTTCCAGCGCCGCGCCGGGCTTCAGCGCGCGGCCCGCCTTCGATTCCATCGCCCGCCGCGCCGCCGCAAGCGCCGCGTCCGGCAGGCCCGGCGGCAGGTCGGCGCCCGGCGTGACGAGGATCGCCACGCGGCCCTGGTGCCCGGCCAGCCGGTCGGCGGCGGTTTCGGTGAAGGTGATTTCGACGGGGTGGGTCATGGCGTCCTCATCATTCTGCGGATGAAAGCCTAGACGCCCCGCGCACCCTTTTCCAGAGCCGCCCGTGACGCTAAGCAAGACGTGACCGCCGCCCGCCATGCCCCAAGGACAAACGCCGCGACATGCCCCGGATCGACCGCTATATCCTTGGCCAATTGCTGACCCTGTTCGGGTTCTTCGCCCTGGTGCTGGTGTCGGTCTATTGGATCAACCGGGCCGTCAGCCTGTTCGACGACCTTCTGGGCAACGGGCAGACCGCGCTTGTGGTGCTGGAATTCACGGCGCTGACGCTGCCGCTGGTGATCTCGGTCGTGCTGCCGGTCGCGGCCTTCGCGGCGACGGCCTATGGCACCAACCGCATGTCCGGGGAATCGGAGCTGGTGGCGATGCAGGCGGCGGGGCTGTCGCCCTGGCGGCTGGCGCGGCCGGTGCTGGTCTTCGGCGTCTTCGTGGGACTGATGGTGGCGGTGCTGGTCCACGGCCTTGTGCCGATGGCCCGCGCCCGGCTGGCCGACCGGCAGGCCGAGCTGGCCCAGGACGTGACCGAACAGTTCCTGCGCCCCGGCAGCTTCCAGTATCCGGCCGACGGCATCACCCTGTTCATCCGCGCCATCGCCGCCGACGGCCGCCTGCTGGATCTGTTCATCGAGGATGCGCGCGATCCCGCCAACCAGATGATCTACACCTCCGAGGAAGCCTTGGTCGTGCGCGCCGAAACCGGGCCGGTGCTGATCCTGCTGCGCGGCATGTCGCAGAACCTGCGCCAGTCGGGCGACCGGCAGTCGCTGGCGGTCACGCGATTCCAGGAATTCAGCTATGACATCGGCGCCCTGCTGACCGGCGGCGGCCGGAAGGGCCGCGACCTGCGCGATTACGGCACCCTGCGGCTGCTGAACCCCGATGCCGGGCTGCTGGCCGCGACCGGCGCCTCGGCCCCCGACGCCCGGCGCGAGGCGCACGAGCGGATCGCCCAGCCGCTGCTGTCGCCCATCGCGGCGATGATCGGCTTCGCCACGCTGCTGGTCGGCGGCTATTCGCGCTTTGGCGTCTGGCGGCAGATCCTATGGGCGGTCCTGGCGCTGATCGTGGTGCAGTTCCTGACCAATGCCGCGGCCGACCAGGCGGGGCGCGACCCGACGCTGTGGCCGCTGCTTTATCTGCCGGCGGCGGTGGGGGCGGTGATGTGCTGCGGGCTGCTGTGGCTGGCCGGCAGGCCGCGCCGCCTGAAGGACCGGGGGGCTGCGGCATGATCCTGGCCCGCTATGTCGCGCGCCGCTTCCTGCGGTCCTTCGTCACGATCGCCGGGGTGTTCCTGCTGATCCTGCTGCTGATCGACATGATCGAGATGATCCGCCGCTTTTCGGACCGCGACATCGGCCTGGCGGGCGCCTTGGGGCTGGCGGGGCTGAACGTCGCCTCCAGCTTCTATTCGATCCTGCCGCTGCTGACGGTGCTGGCGGGGATCGCGCTGTTTCTGAACCTGGCGCGCACGTCGGAGATGGTGGCGATCCGCGCGTCGGGGCGGTCGGCGCTGAAGGTCGTGACCGCGCCCGCCGTCGCGGCCGTCCTGGTCGGCGCGCTGACGGTGGCCTTCCTGAATCCGCTGGTGGCGGTGACGGGCGCCCGCTATGACGAGGCCGTGGCCCGGATCGAAAGCGACAGCCGCCAGACCGTCTCGGTCGGCGACAGCGCCGTCTGGCTGCGCCAGGCCGTGATCGAGGATTCCCAGGAATCGGGCCAGATCGTGATCCGCGCGCGCCGCGCCAGCCCCGACGCGACGACGCTTTACGACGCGACCTTCATGGTCTTCGACGAAGCCCGGGGTCCGGTCCGCCGGATCGAGGCGCGCGAGGCCCGGCTGGTGCCCGGCCATTGGGAATTGTCCGACATCCGCGACTATCCCCTGTCCGAACCCAATCCCCAGGCCGCCGCCACATCGGCCCCCCGGCTGGATCTGGCGTCGGACCTGACCGCGCAGCGCATCCGCGAAGGCTTCGGCCGCCCCGAGGCGGTGCCGGTCTGGCAGTTGCCGGGCTTCATCGCGGGCCTGGAACGGGCGGGCTTTTCGGCGGCGCGCCACAGGGTCTGGTTGCAGATGGAACTGGCCCGGCCCTTCCTGATGGGCGCCATGGTGCTGATCGCCGCCGCCTTCACCATGCAGCATGTCCGGGGCCGCAACACCGGCGGCGCGGTGCTGATGGCCTTCGGCGCGGGGATCGGGCTGTTCTTCCTGCGCAATCTGGCGCAGGTTCTGGGCGATAACGGGCAGGTGCCGCCCTGGCTTGCAGGATGGACGCCGCCGCTGGTCGGCGGGCTGCTGGCCATGGCGCTGATCCTGGCCCGAGAAGATGGATGACACCCGCCATGCGCAATAGCTTCGCCGCCCTGTTGATGCTGCTGCCGGGCATGGCGCTTGGCCAGACGATGCTGACCGGCGATCCGGGTCTGGGCGCGGGCAGCCTTGGCGGGCCGGGCCCCTTCCGCTGGAACGACGAGGCCGCGCTGGCCCCGACCGCCGCGCCCCTGGGCAACAGCATCCTGGGCGACCGCACCCCCGGCGCCGCATCCTTGCAGGCCGTAGCCCCCGATGCCGACGTGACCCTGCCCGCCCGCCCGATGGACGGCCCCGCCGATGACGCGGCCACGGTGCTGGCCGACAGCATGGTCCTGCAAGGCGACCGGACGCTGATCGCGGCGGGGGGCGTCGTGGTCTGGTATCAGGGCGCCCGGCTGGTGGCGTCGCGCATCGTCGTGGACGGGCCGTCCGGCAGCCTGACCATCGAAGGGCCGATCCACCTGTCCCGCCCCGGCGCGGCGGACCCCGATGCCGAGGCCGTGCTGATCGCCGACAGCGGCCAGCTTGACCGCGAATTGCAGGACGGCATCATCCGCGGCGCCCGGCTGGTGCTGGCCCGCGAATTGCAGCTGGCCGCGACCGAACTGACGCGGACCGGCAACGGTCGCACCACCACCCTGCGCCAGGTCGTCGCCTCAAGCTGCCAGATCTGCGCCAGCGAACCCACCCCCCTGTGGGAGATCCGCGCCCGGACGATCACCCATGACGCCGAAACCCGGCTGCTGACCTTCGACCATCCGCAATTCCGCGCCTTCGGCGTGCCGCTGGCCGCCGCGCCCTTCGCCGTGACCGCGCCCGATCCGACGGTGGAACGGCGCAGCGGCGTCCTGCGGCCGGAATTCCGCACCACCTCGGGTCTGGGGTTCGGGATCAAGCTGCCCTATTTCGTCACCATGGGCGACCATGCCGACGTGACGATCACGCCCTATCTCTCGGCCAGCCGGACGCGGACGCTGGAACTGCGGTACCGTCAGGCCTGGTCGAATGCCGTGACCGAATGGAACGGCGCCATCAGCCGCGACGACATCCAGCCCGGCGAAACGCGCGGCTATCTGTTCGGCAACGCGCTGATCGACCTGCCGCGCGGCTATCGCCTGGGGGTGCAGGTGCAGACCGCATCGGACCGGGGCTATCTGCTGGACTATGACATCACCGAGGCCGACCGGCTGTGGAGCGGCTTTACCCTGGACCGCGTGACCCGCGACAAGCTGTTCTTCGGGCGGGTCGGCAATTACCACTCGCTGCGCGACGACGAAGACAACAGCACCTCGCCCGCGCAGGTGGCCGACGTGATCTGGCAGCGCCGCTTCACCCCCGGCTATGTCGGCGGGCAGGCGCTTCTGGAATGGTCGGTCCATGCGCATCGCCGCCCTTCGGATCAGGACCGGGAGGGGCGCGACATGGCCCGCGCCTCGGTCGGGCTGGACTGGCGCCGCAGCGAGATCCTGCCTGGCGGCGTGGTCGGCGCCGCACTGGCCGGGATCGACGCCGACATCTATCGCATCGCCCAGGACAGCGATTATGACGACCTGGTGGCCCGCGTCGATCCGATGCTGGGCGTCGAATTGCGCTGGCCCCTTATCGGCGGCGGCGGTGGCGCGACCCATCTGGTCGAGCCGGTGGCGCAGATCCTGTATTCCCCGTCCGGCACCGACGACGACATCCCGAACGAGGACAGCCGCCTGATCGAATTCGACGAAGGCAACCTGTTCTCCGACAACCGCTTTCCCGGCTGGGACGCCCGCGAAGGGGGGCTGCGCGCCAATCTGGGCGTGACCTGGACGCGGATCGACCCGACCGGCTGGTCGCTGGCCCTGACCGGCGGCCGCGTCCTGCGCGCCGATCCCGAACGGGCCTTTCCGCCCGGATCGGCCCTGTCGTCCACCCGATCCGACTGGCTGGTCGCGGCGCAGTACGACAGCGGCACTGGACTTGCCCTGGCGAACCGGGCGCTGTTCGACGACGGCCTGGATCTGTCGCGCAACGAATTGCGGCTGGGCTGGCTGCGGCCCGACCTGCAACTGTCGGCGGGCCATCTGTGGCTGGACGGCGACGCGCAGGAACCGGAACGGCCCGAGATCAGCGAGCTGGTCGCCAATATCGGCTGGCAGATCCGCGACGGCTGGTGGGGCAATGCCGAAACCCGCTATGATTTCGACGCTGACAAGGCGCAACGGGCGTCGCTGGATCTGACTTATCGCAACGAATGCCTGACGGTCGAGATGGGCGTCTCGCGCCGGTTCACCAGTTCGGACAGCGTGCGCCCGGAAACCAGCCTGGGCCTGTCGGTCCGGCTGGGCGGGTTCGGAATGCAGGAAGACTTGCCAGGCACGGTGGCGCGCCGGTCCTGCTTGCGCTAATCTCGCGCCAAGAAACGAACCTATGGGGCAGCAGATGCGGCATTTCCTTTCCGGCCTCGCCTTGGCGGCGACCCTCGCGGCATCGACGCCGGTCCTGGCGCAGGGCCTGTTCGAGCCGGTGGTCTACATCAACAATGCCGCCATCACCCGCTACGAGGTGCAGCAGCGCCAGAAGTTCATGCAGATCCTGGGCGCGCCGGGCACCACGGAACAGGAGGCCCAGCAGGCGCTGATCGACGACCGGCTGCGCAATCATGCCGCCCGCCAGCTTGGCATCGTCCCGACCGAGCAGGGCCTGCAAAACGGACTGGAGGAATTCGCCAGCCGCGCGGGCCTGTCGGCCGCCGAATTCACCGCCGCCCTGGAAAACGCCGGCGTCGAGCCGCAGGCCTATCGCGATTTCGTCAGCGCGGGCCTGGTCTGGCGGTCGGTGATCCGCGAACGCGTGGTGCCGCGCATCAAGGTCTCGGACGCCGAGGTCGATCAGGAATTGCGCCGCCAGGTCGAAACGCCGATCCTGTCGCGGGTGCTGATTTCCGAACTGATCATTCCCGCCCCGCCGGGCCAGGAACAGCAGGCGCTGAACCTGGGGCGCCAGATCGCCGGGGCGAATCTGTCCTCGGACCAGTTCGAGGATGCGGCGCGGCAATATTCCGCCGCCGAATCGGCGCAGTCGGGCGGGCGGCTGGCCTGGGTCAACATTGACAACCTGCCCCCCAGCCTGCGTCCGATCATCACCGCGCTGCAACCGGGCCAGACGACCCAGCCGCTGACGGTCGAGGGCGCGGTGGTGCTGTTCCACCTGCGCGACAGCCAGGGCACGCTGCGCCCCGGCGCGACCGACCAGGTGATCGACTATGCGACCCTGCGGCTGCCCAGCGCCGCGGATGCGGCGACGCTGGGCGCGCGCACACGGTCCTGCGACGACCTCTACATCCAGGCGGGCACGCAGGCGGGGCAGGTGCAGCGCCAGACCGTACCGCAGGGCGCGATCCCCACGCTGGTCGCGCAACGCCTGGCGACCCTGGACCGCGACGAAACCGGCGTGGTCGATTACGGCAACGCCGCCGATCTGGTGATGCTGTGTTCGCGCCAGCCCGCCCTGGTCGCCGACATGGCCGAGGTTCCCACCACCGCCCTGCCCGAAGACGGGGTCGAGGCCGCGGTGCCCAATGCCGACGCCCTGCCGACCCGCGAGGCCGTGCGCGACGAGATCTTCAACCGCAGGGCCAATGCCGCAGCCGAGGCCTATCTGGCCGAGCTGCGCGCCGACGCCATCATCCGCCGCCCGTGACCGGCGCCATGGCTGCGGGCCGCATCATCCTGACCTGCGGCGAACCGGCAGGCGTGGGGCCAGAACTGGCACCCTTGGCGCTGGCCTCCGGCATAGACTTCGCCTGGATGGGCGATCCGCGCCACCTGCCGCCCGGCACAGCCTTCACCGAAATCGCCGCCCCCGGCGATCCGGTGCCCGCAGGCCATCTGCCGGTCATGCGCCACGACTTCGCCGCCCCCGCCACGCCCGGCCGCCCCGATCCCGCCAATGCGGCGGGGGTGATCGAGGTCATCGCCCGCGCCGTCGGCCTGGCGATGCAGGGCCGGGCGGCGGCGATCTGCACCCTGCCGATCAACAAGCAGGCGCTGAAGGAAGGCGCGGCCTTCGCCTTTCCCGGCCATACCGAATACCTGGCCCATCTGGCCGGGGACGTGCCGGTGGCGATGATGCTGGCCTCGACCACAGTGACCCCGCCCTGCCGTGTGGTCCCCGCGACCATCCACATCCCCTTGCAGGACGTGCCCACCGCGCTGACCGATGCCGCGCTTGAGGACGCGATCCGCATCACCCATGCCGCGCTGATCCGCGATTTCGGCATTCCGGCCCCCCGCATCGCCGTGGCGGGCCTGAACCCCCATGCGGGCGAAGGCGGCACAATGGGCCGCCAGGAAAGCGAACGCATCGCCCCCCTGCTGAACCGGCTGCGCGGCGAAGGCATGGACCTGGCCGGCCCCCTGCCCGCCGACACGATGTTCCACACCCCGGCTCGCGCGCGATACGACGCGGCAGTCTGCGCCTATCACGACCAGGCG
The DNA here is from genome assembly GCF_052045125.1 of Paracoccus sp. 22332. Classification (NCBI taxonomy): domain Bacteria; kingdom Pseudomonadati; phylum Pseudomonadota; class Alphaproteobacteria; order Rhodobacterales; family Paracoccaceae; genus Paracoccus; species Paracoccus sp. 22332. The sequence goes on along the minus strand of NZ_JBQEOI010000003.1, from coordinate 67,811 downwards.
CTGATTCCGATCAAGACGCTGGATTTCGACGGCGGTGTGAACGTGACGCTGGGCCTGCCCTTCATCCGCACCTCGCCCGACCACGGCACGGCCTTCGACATCGCGGGCAAGGGTCTCGCCAATCCCGCCTCGACCATCGCCGCCCTGCGCATGGCCCGCGACATGGCGGCGGCGCGCCCGTGATGCTTCTTCTTTGCCCAAATACCCATTCGACCGCGCCACGATGAGCACCATCGACAACCTGCCCCCCCTGCGCGAGGTGATCGCGCGCCATGACCTGCGCGCCAAGAAGCAGTTGGGCCAGAATTTCCTTCTGGATCTGAACCTGACCGCCAAGATCGCCCGGCAGGCGGGCGACATGACGCAGTGCGACGTGCTGGAGATCGGTCCCGGCCCCGGCGGGTTGACGCGCGGCCTGCTGGCCGAAGGCGCGCGCCATGTGCTGGCCATCGAAAAGGACGCCCGCGCCCTGCCCGCCTTGCAGGAGATCGCCGACCGCTATCCCGGCCGCCTGACGGTGATCCATGGCGACGCCTTGCAGATCGACCCGCTGGCGCATCTGACCCCGCCGATCCGCATCGCCGCGAACCTGCCCTATAATGTCGGGACGGAACTGCTGATCCGCTGGCTGACGCCCCCCGACTGGCCGCCCTTCTGGCAGTCGCTGACGCTGATGTTCCAGAAGGAAGTGGCCGAGCGGATCGTCGCCGCCCCCGGCGGCAAGGCCTATGGCCGCTTGGCGCTGCTGGCGCAATGGCGGGCCGATGCGCGGATCGTCATGACTCTGCCGCCCGAGGCTTTCGTGCCCGCGCCCAAGGTGCATTCCGCGGTGGTCCAGATGACCGCCCTGCCCGCGCCGCGCTATCCCGCCGACCCAGGCGTCTTGTCGCAGGTCACGGCGGCGGCCTTCAACCAGCGGCGCAAGATGCTGCGCGCCTCGCTGCGGGGGCTGCATCCGCAGATCGAATCATTGCTGGATCTGGCGGGGATCCCCCCCACCGCACGGGCCGAGGAGATCGACCTGGAACGGTTCTGCGCCCTGGCCCGCGCCGTCCAAGAGGCGCGGCAGGCGCATTGAACAAGGCCGCTGGCTGACAGCCCACGGCCTTGTTCCGTCATTCCTCGCCGACTGCGGGCGTTTCCTGGGCCTTCGCTTCGCCGTCCGGGGCCTTGCGGCGGCGGGGGCGGGGCGTGGCCGTCTGGGCCGCCGGTTTCTCGGCGCGCGGCGCGCGCGGGGCGCGGCTGCGGGCGGGCTTGGGGGCTGCGGCCTCGGGCGTTTCGACCGGACCGGCGGTTTCGTCCGACGAGGTGGCGACGGCATCCGGCAGCCCTTCGGACGGGGCGTCCATCACGGGTTCGGGATGCGGCGGGGTGGGAAGCTCCTCTTGAACCTCGGCCACGGGTTCAGGCCGGGGCTGTTCGCGAAGCCCCTCACGGGCGCCCCCGTCGCGATTGCCCCCATCACGATGACCCGTGTCGCGATTGCCGCCATCGCGGTTGGCATGGTCGCGATGGCCGTTGTCGCGCCGGTTATGGTCGCGCCCGTTGCCATTGTCGCGGGCATTGCCGTCGCGCGCGTTGTCGTCGCGGGGCTGAGGACCGCTATTGCCGTTCGGCTGGGCCTCGCGTCCCTCATCTCCGTCCTGCCGGGGCTGGTGGAACTGCTGGCGCTCGGCCATTTCCTTCTGCGCCTCGCCCAGCATTCGGGTGTAATGCTCGGCATGTTGCAGGAACGACTGCTCGGCCACGCGGTCGCCGGACAGTTGCGCGTCGCGGGCCAGGGCCAGGTATTTCTCGATGATCTGCTGGGGCGTCCCGCGCACCTTGCCCTCGGGGCCAGAGCTGTCGAAGACGCGGTTGACGATGTTGCCCAGCGTACGCTGGCGGTTCGACTTGTTGCGCGAACGGGATTTCGATGATCTCATCAGTCTGTCTGTTTGTGGTTCCAGTAGTGATCTGGGTTTCCAGGAATCTGGACGGCTTCGGGGGCGGCAACGGCGGCGCAAGAAGGGCGCTTCGCCGTTCAGCCCGCGCCTTGCGCCCGAAGGGACGCTGAGCGGGCGTCCATCAGGGAATCGGCTTTTTCAGGCTGACCCGTGCGTTGGCATCGCTGCCCCCGGCACAAGGGCGACTAATCATGCCCGCCCCGGCCTGACAAGCAAAATCGTCTTTCGGGCCGGGGATTCCCGGCATTCAGGCCGAAAACCGCGCGATAACGACCCGATCCCGCCCGTCCAGATCGCGGATTACCCGCGTTTCCGCGCCCTGCGCCGCAAAAAGCGCCGAGACCGCAGCCGCCTGCGTCGGCCCGATCTCGACCAGGACATGGCCGCCTTGCGACAAATGACCGCAGGCTCCCGCCGCGATGGCGCGATAGGCGGTCAGCCCGTCCGCGCCGTCGGTCAGCGCGCCATGAGGTTCCCAGTCGCGCACATCGGGGGACAGGCCCGCCATTTCGGAAAGCGCGATATAGGGCGGGTTCGACACGATCAGATCGAAGCGGCCCGTGACACCGTCATACCAATCGGCCCGCTGAAAGCGCGCCGTCACCCCGATCATCTGGGCATTGCCGCGCGCCACGTCAAGCGCGGCCTCGGATATGTCGGTCCCCATCCCCCGCGCGCCCGCCCGCGCCGCCAGAAGCGAGATCAGGATCGCCCCCGTCCCCGTTCCCAGATCCAGAACGCTGGTCCAGGGCAGGTCCAGCGCCGCCGCTACCAGCATCTCGGTTTCCGGGCGCGGGTCCAGCGTGTCGCGGGTGACGCGGAAACGATGCGCGTAAAAGTCGCGAAAGCCCGTGATCTGCGCGACCGGCTGGCGCGCGGCGCGGGCGGCGATCCCGGCGTCCAGCAGGGCCAGTTCATCGGCGGTCAGGTCGCGGTCGAGGGTCCGCAGCCGCCCCGGCTCGACTCCCAGCACGGCGGCCAGGATCCGGTCGCCATCCCGCGCCGCGCCCTCGATTCCCGCCGCGCGCAGCCGGACGGCGGCCTCGGCCCGCGCCTGGGGCAGCCTCATTCCTGCGCCGCCAGCCGCGCGCCCTGGTCATGGGCGGTCAGCGCGTCGATGATCTCGGTCAGGTCGCCTGCCATGATCCGGTCCAGGGCGTAAAGCGTCAGGTTGATCCGGTGATCCGTCATCCGCCCCTGCGGAAAGTTATAGGTGCGGATTCGTTCGCTGCGATCGCCGGACCCGACCTGAGACTTGCGGTCGGCGGCGCGCTCGGCATCGCTGCGGGCGCGCTCCATGTCATAAAGCCGGGCGCGCAGGACGGCCATCGCATTGGCGCGGTTCTGGTGCTGCGACTTCTCGGAACTGGTGACGACGATCCCGGTCGGCAGATGGGTGATCCGCACAGCCGAATCGGTCGTGTTCACATGCTGGCCCCCGGCACCGCTGGCCCGCATCGTGTCGATGCGGATGTCGGAGGCCGGGATGTCGATATCGACCTCCTCGGCCTCGGGCAGCACGGCCACGGTCGCGGCACTGGTATGGATGCGCCCGCCCGATTCGGTTTCCGGCACCCGCTGAACGCGGTGAACGCCGGATTCGTATTTCAGCCGGGCAAAGACCCCCTCGCCCTCGATCCGGGCGACGGCTTCCTTGACGCCGCCCAGCTCGGTCTCGGTCAGATCCAGCAACTGGAAGGTCCAGCCCTGCGCCTCGGCATGGCGGCGATACATGGCCAGCAGATCGCCCGCGAACAGCGCCGCCTCGTCCCCGCCCGTGCCGGGCCGGATCTCCAGGATCGCGGGGCGGGCATCGGCGGCATCCCTGGGCAGCAGCGCGATGCGCAACCGCTGCTCCAGCGCGGGCAGGGCCTCGCGCAGCCGGGCCAGCTCATCCTCGGCCAGTTCGCGCATCTCGGGGTCGGCCAGCATCGCCTGGGCCTCGGCCAGGCCGTCGCGGGCGGCGCGCCATTCGCCGATCTCCTCGACCACCGGCTTGAGGTCCGCATATTCCCGGCTGATCCGCGCGATCTGGTCTGGCGCCGCGCCCGCATTCAACTGCGCTTCGAGAAACTCGAACCGCTGGACGATCTGGACAAGGCGATCCTCGGGCAACATGGCGGGGGCTTACCTTCGCGCCGCGGCACCGGCAAGCCTGCTTTGGACGGCAAATATCCTCGGGGGGTCCGGGGGGCGAAGCGCCCCCGGCCGTCGCGGGACGCAATCAGCGCCGGGTCCAGCCATACAGCGCGATCAGTTCCATGGCGACATGCGCCCCCGCCACCGCCGTCGCCCCGGTCGTGTCATAGGGGGGCGAGACCTCGACCACGTCGCCGCCGATCAGATCCACACCGGCGAGCCCGCGCAACAGCGCCGCCGCCTGCCAGCTTGCCAGCCCGCCCCAGACCGGCGTGCCGGTTCCAGGCGCGAAGGCCGGATCCAGCGCGTCGATGTCGAAGGTGACATAGACCGGCCGGTCGCCGATCACCTGCCGGATCCGGGCCAGCGTGGCCTCCACCCCGTCGCGATGCACCCCCGGCGCATCCAGGATGGTCACGCCCAGCGTGTCGAGGTTCTCGGTGCGGATGCCGACGCTGACGCTGGCGGTCGGGTCCACCACCCCCTCGCGGATCGCCTTGTAGAGGAACGTCCCGTGGTCGATCCGGTCGGGATCGTCGTCCACCCAGGTGTCGGAATGGGCGTCGAACTGGATCAGCGCCACCGGCCCGCGCCGCGCCGCCACCGCGCGCAGGATCGGCAGGGTGATGGAATGATCGCCCCCCAGCGTCACCGGCGCCGCGCCGCCATCCATGATGGCGCCGACATGCGCCTCGATCCGAGCGGGAACCTCGCGGGTCTTGGCGTAATCGAAGGCCACGTCGCCGTAATCGACCACGTTCAGCAGCGACAAGGGATCATAGCCCCAGCCATAGGGCGGGTCATAGGGTTGCAGCGCCGAGGCCTCGCGGATCGCGCGCGGGCCGAAGCGGGTGCCGGGCCGGTGCGTCACCGCCTGGTCGAAGGGAATCCCCGTCACGGCCAGATCGACGCCTGCCAGATCCTTGCTGTAACGCCGCCGCAGGAAGCTGGTCGCGCCGCCAAAGGCGTTCTCGAAGGACAGCCCGCGCGGGTCGGTTCGCGTAAAGGCCTGATCGACCTGCGTTCCTGCGTCCTCCAATGCCATTGCCGGTCCTTTCCCCGCCCGTCGCCGCGATCGTGACGCAACGGCGCGCCGACCTCAAGCGTCGGATCTTGATCTGCATCAGGGCGGCGGCCCGGCGATTGGTCCATCATGCGCAAGGACGCGCGACGAATACGACAAGAGAGACAGCCATGAAGACATCCCTTCTTGCCATCGCCGCAACCGCCGCCCTTGCGGCGCCCGCGCTTGCCCAGACGGAACTGCCCCCCGATGCCGACCTGCGCAGCGCCGCGCTGGAATGGTTCGAACCGATCCCCGACACGCCGCAAATCCCCGCCGGCAACGTCCTGACGCCCGAGCGGGTGGATCTGGGCGCCATGCTGTTCTTCGACCCGCGCATGTCGCGGTCAGGGGTGTTTTCCTGCCAGTCCTGCCACAACGTGGGCCTGGGCGGGGTGGACGGGCTGACCACCTCGATCGGGCATGGCTGGCAGCAGGGGCCGCGCAACTCTCCCACGATGCTGAACGCCATCTTCAACATCGCCCAGTTCTGGGACGGCCGCGCGCCCGACCTGGCCGCCCAGGCCAAGGGTCCGGTCCAGGCCGGGGTCGAGATGAACAATACCCCCGAAAACCTGATCGGCACGCTGAAGTCCATGCCGGGCTATGTCGATGCCTTCAAGGCGGCCTTCCCGGATGACCAGAACCCGGTCAGCTTCGACAATTTCGCCCGCGCCATCGAGGCGTTCGAGGCGACCCTGATCACCCCCGACAGCGCCTTCGACCGCTTCCTCAAGGGCGACGACGCCGCCATGACCGACCAGGAGAAACGCGGCCTGGCCGCCTTCATGGACACCGGCTGCACCGCCTGCCACGCGGGCCGCAACGTCGGCGGGCAGGATTACTATCCCTTCGGCGTGATCGAGCGGCCGGGCGGATCGGTCCTGCCGGAAGGCGACCGCGGCCGCTTCGCCGTCACCCAGACGGCGGACGACGAATACGTCTTCCGCGCCGCGCCGCTGCGCAACGTGGCCCTGACCGCGCCGTATTTCCATTCGGGCGCCGTCTGGGATCTGCGCGAGGCGGTCAGCATCATGTCCTCGTCCCAGCTTGGCACCGAACTGGCCGAACCCCAGGTGGACGAGATCGTGGCCTTCCTGGGCAGCCTGACCGGCAAGCAGCCGCAGATCGTCCACCCGATCCTGCCGGTCCGCAACGCGGAAACCCCGCAGCCGCAGCCGATGGTGCAGTAAATCCCGCAGCCCATGGCGAGGGCCTCGGCCTTCGCCATGGGCTGGTTTTTGCCCGCCACGCGATGCGCCGGACAAATGCCGGTTTGCCGAACGACGCTTTGAGCCCATGGCGGACCTTCAGCTTAAGCATTCAGTGACATGGGTTTGTCGCCACCAGGGGGTAGGCCGAAGAGGTGCCTTATCCAGTTGAGGAATGCTCCATACGGGCGGCCCAGCACGAGCATCATCACCGCTGCGCCAAGCACACCCCGCAGCAGTCCATCCCCGGTTGCACCACTGAAAGCGATAATCGCAGCGTAGATGGGCACCTGAAAGCTCATTAGTGCCAAGCTGTCCCAAAAGACCTGCGAAAAGCGATTTTCGCTGGCGTGCCCCATCATCCAATCGCGCCACATACCGTATGGGCGTCCTACTGGGACCATCAGAACGCCTCCGATCAGGCGTGCTTGCAGAACCTGCTCCCAAGTCATCCCCGCAATAAATCGCTCGTTGATGATGCCGGTTGTGGTGAAGAACAGGATCAAAGCCAGCGTATCAGCGACATACGCCCGTGTGCTTCCTGACCGCCTTGTCGTATCTGCCAATCGTTATCTTCCCGTGATTGTTTCAGATCATCGAGACATAGCGCACCAAGGTCCGCTTCGTCCCGCATAACAGCCAGTACGCGCCCCCGAATCGCCTTGCATCCTGCGCCTTCGCCGCTATAAGACCCCATCCTTCCGACCGGACATCATCACCGGCGCAGCCTCTCGTGACGGGTGCGGAAGGGGTCGCCCGTCGATGAAATGCGCCTGAAACGAAAGGGATGCCATGCCTCTGTACGAGCATGTGCTGATCGCCCGCCAGGACCTGTCGAACACGCAGGCCGAAGGGCTGATCGAACATTTCTCGACCGTGCTGGCCGATAACGGCGGCAAGGTGGTCGAAAACGAATACTGGGGTGTCCGCACCCTCGCCTACAAGATCAACAAGAACCGCAAGGGCCATTACGCCTTCCTGCGTTCGGACGCGCCCTCGGCCGCCGTGCAGGAAATGGAACGCCTGGCCCGCCTGCATGACGACGTGATGCGCGTCATGACCGTGCGCGTGGACAAGCACGAGGAAGGCCCCTCGGTCCAGATGCAGAAGCGCGAGGAACGCGGCGAGCGTGGGGATCGTGGCGACCGCGGTGATCGCGGCGACCGCCCGCGCGGCGACCGTGACCGTGGCGCCGACCGTGGTGATCGCGGCGACCGCCGCGAGCGGACTGAAAGGATCTGATCATGGCGAACAAACCGTTCTTCCGCCGCCGCAAGGTTTGCCCCTTCTCGGGCGAAAACGCCCCGGCCATCGACTACAAGGACACGCGCCTGCTTCAGCGTTACATTTCCGAACGCGGCAAGATCGTGCCCTCGCGCATCACCGCCGTCTCGGCCAAGAAGCAGCGTGAACTGGCCCGCGCCATCAAGCGCGCCCGGTTCCTGGCCCTGCTGCCCTATGTCGTGAAGTAAGGGGACAAGGACATGCAAGTCATCCTGCTGGAACGCGTGGCGAAACTTGGCCAGATGGGCGAAGTCGTCAACGTGAAAGAGGGCTTTGCCCGCAACTTCCTGCTGCCCCAGGGCAAGGCGCTGCGCGCATCCGAGGCCAACATCAAGTCCTTCGAGAACCGCAAGGTCCAACTGGAAGCGCAGAACGCCGAAACCAAGGCCGAAGCGCAGAAGATCGCCGACAAGCTGGACGGCCAGACCTTCGTGATCATCCGGTCGGCCTCGGACGCCGGGGCGCTGTACGGGTCCGTGACCACCCGCGACGCCGCCGACGCCGCGACCGAGGCCGGCTTCACGCTGGACCGCAAGCAGGTGGTTCTGAACCATCCGATCAAGGAACTGGGCCTGCACAACGTCAACGTCGTGCTGCACCCCGAGGTCGACGCGACCATCGTGCTGAACGTCGCCCGTTCGCCCGAGGAAGCCGAACTGCAAGCGCAGGGCAAGTCGATCCAGGATCTGGCCGCCGAAGCCGATGCCGCCGCCGAATTCGAGATCGCCGAACTGTTCGACGACATCGGCGCCGCGAACGACGACAGCGACGACCGGAACTGATCCTTCCGCACACGCAAAGTTCAGGCCGCAGCGGGAAACCGATGCGGCCTTTTTTTCGTTCCGGGGCAAATTGTTTCCTGCCCGAACCGGACATATCATGGACCTGATGATTGGAAGCCGTCCCTGGACGGAGCTTGCGCATTACGCCGAAGGACAGACCATGGCCGATCCCCTTTCCCAGCTTCTTGCCGGCCGAGACTGGCTGATGGCTGACGGGGCGACGGGGACGAACCTGTTCAACATGGGCCTGGCGTCGAATGTCGCGCCGGAATTGTGGAACACCGACCGCCCCGACCTGGTGCGGCGTCTCTATCAGGACGCGGTGGATGCGGGGGCCGACCTGTTCCTGACCAACACCTTCGGCGGCAACGCCAGCCGCCTGCGCCTGCAAGGCGCGGGCCATCGCGTGCGGGAGCTGAATCTGGCCGGCGCCGCCATGGCGCGCGAGGTCGCCGATGCCGCCGGGCGCAAGGTTGTGGTCGCCGGCAATATCGGCCCCACCGGAGAGATCATGGCCCCCATCGGCAGCCTGTCCCAAGCCCGCGCGGTCGAGATGTTCCACGAACAGGCCGAGGCGCTGAAGGACGGCGGCGCCGACGTGCTGTGGGTGGAAACCATCAGTTCCGAGCAGGAGTTCCGCGCCGCCGCCGAGGCCGCGCGGTTGGCCGACATGCCCTGGTGCGGGATGATGAGCTTTGACACCGCCGGGCGCACGATCATGGGCGTCACCTCGGCGCAGCTGTCGGCCCTGGTGGAACGGCTGCCGAACCCGCCCATCGCCTATGGCGCGAATTGCGGCGTGGGCGCGGCGGATCTGCTGCGGACGGTGCGTGATTTCGTCGCATCGGGAAACGAACGGCCGATCATCGCCAAGGGGAATGCCGGGATCCCGCATCTTGAGGACGGGCATCTGCATTACGACGGCACGCCCGCGATCATGGCCGATTACGCCTGCCTGGCCCGCGATATGGGCGTACGGATCATCGGCGGCTGCTGCGGCACCACGCCCGACCATCTGCGCGCCATGCGCGAGGCGTTGGAGACCCGAGCCCCCGGCCCCCGCCCCTCGCTGGAGGAGATCGCGTCCCGGCTGGGCGGTTTCAGCGCGGTCGGCGATTACTGAAGGCCGCATGTGACGGCTGACAGTCGCCGCCGGGCGCGTTAGACCAGCCGTCATGGCAAGACGAAATCGCATGTCCCGACCCTTCGCGGCGGCCAGGGTTCTGGTCAGCCACCGGCGTTCGCAGGGCAGCGATTTCGTGCTGGCGGTGTTCCTGGCGGGGATCGCAGGGGCTTCCAACGCGGGCGGGTTCTTCGCCCTGGGGCAGTATACGTCGCACATGACCGGCTATCTGTCGCAGATCGCCGACAACCTGGTGATCGGCAACCTGCTGGTCACGGCGACCGCGCTGCTGGCCATCGGCGCCTTCACCACCGGCGCGGCCTTCAGCACCTTTCTGGTGAACTGGGCGCGGCACCGGATGGGGCGGCGGCAATTCGCGCTGCCCTTGGCGGTTCAGGGGGCCTGTCTGGCCTGCTTCGCCTTCGGCGGCATCTTCACCACGCTGCCCGGCCGCATGTTCGCCCTGGCCTGCCTGTGCTTCATCATGGGCATGCAGAACGCCACCATCACCAAGATTTCCGGCGCGCGCATCAGGACCACCCATGCCACCGGCATGATCACCGATGTGGGCATCGAATGCGGCCGCGCCCTGTATCGGCTGGTCCAGCCGCGCCGCGCCGTGCGCCCCGACGGGGCGAAACTGCGCATCCTGCTGTCTCTGATCGGAACCTATGTGGTGGGCGGCATCGTTGGTGCCTTGGGCTATGCGGTCGTCGGCTTCTATTTCTCGCTGCCGCTGGCGGGGCTGCTGCTGGCCCTGGCCCTGCCGACCTTCGGCGCGGCAGGCGGACGCATGGTCCCCCGGCCGGGCCATCGATAAGGAAGGATCCATCATCAGGACGCGCGAACCATGACCGAAGACCGAGACAGCCGGACGGCCATCGTCCGGGGATTGATGAATCTCTGCCCGAATTGCGGCAAGGGCAGGCTGCTGCGCGGATATCTGGGCGTGCCCGCAGAATGCGAGGTCTGCCACGCGCCCCTTGGCCGCTATCCCGCCGCCGACGGCCCCGCCTTTTTCGCGATGACGATCATGCTTCTGCTGCTGATCCCGCTGATCGGCTTCACCTGGGTGCTGCTGCGCCCCTCGCCGGTGATGCTGCTGGCGATCACCGGCGTCATCACCACGGTCCTGACGCTGATCCTGCTGCGCCTCGTGAAGGGGGCCTTCATAGGATACCTGTGGGCCAAGAACGAACAGGACCGGGGCGCTTAAACCGGAGGCGCCTAGAACAGCGACAACTGGTCCCCCGCCTTGGGCGGCGGGCCGAAGCGGCTGCAATCCAGCGGCGCCGATTCGCCATGATAGCCCAACCGTTTGCGCGCCAGGCGGAAGCGTTGCAGGGCAAGCTGCGCCTCGGCCCCCTGGCCCCGGAAGCGGTGGCCGAAGCGCGGGTCGTTGTCGCGCCCGCCGCGCATCGCCTGCACGCGGTTCATGACATGGGCAGCCATGCCGGGGCGATGGCGGTCCAGCCAGTCGCGAAACAGCGGCGCGACCTCCAAGGGCAGGCGCAGGGGGATCATGCTGGCGGTGGTGGCGCCCGCCTGCCGCGCCGCCGTCAGAATCGCCTCGATCTCGGGCTCGGTCAGGACCGGGATCACGGGGGCGACCATCACCCGCACCGGCACCCCTGCGGCCGCAAGTTCACGGATCATCCGCAGCCGCGTGGCGGGGGCGGGGGCGCGCGGCTCCATGGCGCGGGCCAGGGACGGGTCCAGGGTCGTGATGCTGACGCCCACCGCCGCCATCCGCTTGGCCGCCAGTTCCGCCCACAGCGCGACATCGCGCAGGACCGTCTGCCCCCGCGTGACCAGCGTGGCCGGATGATTCCAGTCCGACAGCACCCGCAGGATCCCCGGCATGATCGCCAGCTTCGATTCCACCGGCTGGTAGGGATCGGTATTCGTGCCCAATGCGATGGGCGCCGGGCGATAGGATGGCCGCGCCAGTTCGCGCGCCAGCAGGGAAGCCGCCTCGGGCTTGGCCGTGATCCGCGTCTCGAAATCCAGACCCGGCGACAGACCCAGCCAGGCATGGGTCGGTCGCGCATAGCAATAGATGCAGCCATGCTCGCAACCGCGATAGGGATTGATCGAGCGGTCGAAGGAAATATCGGGCGAGGTGTTGCGCGTGATGATGCTGCGCGGGCGTTCGGCGACGACCTCGGTCCGCAACAGGCGCTCGTCCTCGGGGATGTCCCAGCCGTCGGATTCGCGCATCCGCGCATGGGGTTCGAACCGCCCGTCGGGGCGGGTATCGGCGCCTCTGGCCCTGAGGCGTTCGTCGGGATTGCGGGGCGGCAGCATTCCGCCAGACTAGAACAATACAGGAACAACCGCCAGCGTTTTTGGCGGTTGATGTTCGCTCCGGCCGCGCCCATCCTGCGCCCGAACGCATGTCAGGAGGCGTCATGTCCGACGATTACATCCCGCCCAAGGTCTGGGCGCCGAAGGCCCCGAACGGCGGCCAGTTCGCCAGCATCAACCGGCCCATGGCAGGCCCGACCCATGACAAGGATCTGCCGGTCGGCAAGCATCCCTTGCAGCTTTACTCGCTGGCCACGCCCAATGGGCAGAAGGTGACGATCCTGCTGGAGGAATTGCTGGAGGCGGGCTTCGATGCCGAATACGACGCCTGGCTGATCCGCATCAACGAAGGCGACCAGTTCGGCAGCGGCTTCGTCGCGGTGAACCCGAACTCCAAGATCCCCGCGCTGATGGACCATTCGGCGACGCCGCCGCGCCGGGTCTTCGAATCGGGATCCATCCTGGTCTATCTGGCGGAAAAATTCGGCGCCTTCCTGCCCCGCGATCCCGCGGCGCGGACCGAGGCGATGAACTGGCTGTTCTGGCAGATGGGATCGGCCCCTTTCCTGGGCGGCGGCTTCGGGCATTTCTATGTCTATGCCCCGGTCAAGATCGAATACGCCATCGACCGCTATACGATGGAAGCCAAGCGCCAGCTCGATGTGCTGAACCGCCATCTGGCCGACAACCGCTTCATGGCCGGTGAGGAATACTCCATCGCCGACATGGCGATCTGGCCCTGGTACGGGCAGGTCGTGGCAGGCAAGATCTATGGCGATGCGGCGACCTTCCTGGACGCCGGAACCTATGGCAATGTCCGCCGCTGGCATGACGAGATCGCCGCCCGTCCCGCCGTGCGGCGCGGAATCATGGTCAACAAGACCTCGGGCGATCCGGCGCAGCAACTGTGGGAACGCCACGATGCCAGCGACTTCCAGAACCGGACGCAGGACAAGATCGGAACGGAATGAAAAAGGGGGGCTTTGCCCCCCGTCCTTCGGACTCCCCCCAGGATATTTGCGCACAGAAGATAAAGGCCACTGCCATCTTCTGTGGCAAAATATCCTCGGGGGTCCGGGGGCAGACAGCCCCCGGCTTTGGCCTGATAGATCAGTTCCGCGCGCGGTCGACCATCTTGCCCTTGGAGATCCAGGGCATCATCTCGCGCAGCTTGGCGCCCACCTTCTCGATCTGGTGTTCGTCGTTGATGCGGCGGGTCGCCTTGAACGAGGGCTGGCCGACGGCGTTTTCCTGCATGAAGTCGCGCACGAACTTGCCGGTCTGGATGTCGCGCAGCACCGCCTTCATCCGCGCCTTGGTCTCGTCATAGGGCAGGATGCGCGGGCCGCTGACATATTCGCCGTATTCGGCGGTGTTGCTGATCGAGTAGTTCATGTTGGCGATGCCGCCTTCATAGATCAGGTCGACGATCAGTTTCACCTCGTGCAGGCATTCGAAATAGGCCATCTCGGGTTCGTAGCCCGCCTCGACCAGCGTCTCGAAGCCCATGCGGATCAGCTCGACCAGGCCGCCGCACAGCACCGCCTGTTCGCCGAACAGGTCGGTTTCGCATTCTTCGCGGAAGTTGGTCTCGATGATGCCCGAACGCCCGCCGCCGATGGCCGAGCAATAGGACAGCGCCAGATCCAGCGCCTTGCCGGTGGCGTCGTTGTGGACCGCGACCAGGCAGGGCACACCGCCGCCCTTGACGTATTCGCCGCGGACGGTGTGGCCCGGACCCTTGGGCGCCATCATGATGACATCGACGCCCGGCTTCGGCTCGATCAGGCCGAAATGCACGTTCAGGCCATGCGCGAAGGCGATCGCCGCGCCTTCGCGCAGGTTGTCATGGACGTATTTCTTGTAGGTCTCGGCCTGCAATTCATCCGGCATGGTGAACATGATCAGGTCGGTCCAGGCGGCAGCCTCGGCGATGCCCATGACCTTCAGGCCCTCGCCTTCGGCCTTCTTCGCGGACGGGCTGCCCTCGCGCAGGGCGACGACGACGTTCTTGGCGCCCGAATCGCGCAGGTTCAGCGCATGGGCATGGCCTTGCGACCCATAGCCCAGGATCGCGACCTTCTTGTCCTTGATCAGGTTCACGTCGCAATCGCGGTCATAGTAAACGCGCATGGAATGGTTCCTTTCCTCTCCGATGGCGGCTGTTCTAGCGTCGGCGCCGCACGAAATAGCATCTATTTTTCTCACTATCAGGGTCATGGCTACGATAGACATTCCCTGAAATGCGGCATACTGAAAAAATCATGCCGGACAGAACCGATCATCGCATCCTGCGCCACTTGATGGCCGACCCTCAGGCCCCGAATGCCGTCCTGGCCCAACGCGCCGGCGTGGCGCCCGCCAGCCTGTGGCGGCGCTTGGAAAAGTTGCGGGAAACGGGCGTCATCGCTGCCATCCAGAACCGCATCGACTGGCGCAAGCTGGGATACGAGGTCCAGGTCAGCCTGCGCTTCACGCTGGACAAGACCAGCCCCCGCGCCTTCGACGAATTCATGGCCGCCGCGCGCGAGGTGCCCGAGGTGACGGAAATCCAGACCTTTCTGGGCAGCGTGGATCTGCGGCTGTCGGTGATCGCGCGGGACATGGCGCATTGGCAGCAGATCTATCGCGACCGGATCCTGACCCTGCCGCATGTCGCCGACAGCGACGCGCTGATGCTGGTCTCGACCATCAAGGACAGCGGGGAACTGGCGTTGTGAGCGGCCTTGACGCCACCGACCTGGCGATCCTGCGGATCCTGTCCAATGACGCCACCCGAAGCGCGGCCGAGATCGGGCGCGCGGTCGGCCTCGGCCAGCCCGCCGCCTGGCGCCGCATCAAGCGGCTGACCGAAAGCGGCATCCTGGCCGGGCGGCGGGTGATCGTGGACAATGCCGCCTTGGGCTTTGGCGTCACGGTCTTTCTGGGCATCCGCCTTGCCGCCAAGGGCCGCACCAGCCTGGAGGATTTCGAACGCGCCGTGACCGCCATCCCCGAGGTGCAGACCGTCCAGCACGTGCTGGGCCAGTTCGACTATCGCCTGCGCATCACGGCGCGCGACATTTCCGACTTCGAACGCATCCTGCGCCGCCGGATCATGACCCTGCCCGGCGTGGGCCAGGTCGAGGCGAACGTGATGCTGTCCGAGGAACGCAGGCCGGGGCCGCTGGGCGCATCGTGATTGCGTTTCGTCTGGCCCTGCCGGGCTGGTCGCGCTAGAGATTCACCATGCAGAAGATCACGCTTCCCGAACGGCCCCATTGGCGCGACACCGCGAAAGA
The DNA here is from genome assembly GCF_052045125.1 of Paracoccus sp. 22332. Lineage (NCBI taxonomy): Bacteria > Pseudomonadati > Pseudomonadota > Alphaproteobacteria > Rhodobacterales > Paracoccaceae > Paracoccus > Paracoccus sp. 22332. The sequence goes on along the minus strand of NZ_JBQEOI010000003.1, from coordinate 52,675 downwards.
GGTGGGCTTCACCTTCGCCGACATGCATGGCGAACCTTATTGGGACGAAAGTTCGGCCTATCGCTTCTCGCTGCGCGAGATCGAGGAGGATATCGAGGATCCCTCGACCGACCTGCACGCCATGTGCCGCGACGCCGTGGCCGAGATCGTCGTCAGCGAACGGATGATGGACCGGCTGGGCATTCCGCCCGAACACCGCGACCTGATCGCCGACAGTTGGCGGCGCAACGAGCCCGAAATCTATGGCCGCCTGGATCTGGCCTATGACGGCACCGGCCCGGCTAAGCTTCTGGAATACAACGCCGACACGCCAACCTCGCTTTACGAAAGCGCGTCCTTTCAGTGGCAGTGGCTGGAGGATCAGTTGGCGGCGGGTGTGGTGCCGCGCGGGGCCGACCAGTTCAACGGCATCCACGAGGCGCTTGTCGAACGCTTCCGCGCGCTGTTCGACCCCAATACCGACATCCATTTCACGGCAGCGGCGGGCAACCCCGAGGATTACGCCACCGTCGAGGCGATGGCCTGGGCCGCGCGCGAAGCCGGGATGGGCGCGCAATACAGCGACCTGGACAAGCTGGGCGTCACCAGGGACGGTCAGTTCGTCGACGATCAGGACCGGGTGATCGGCACCCTGTTCAAGCTGTACCCGTGGGAGGATCTGCTGCGCGACGATTACGCGCGGCACATCGCCGGGTCGGGCTGCCTGTTCCTGGAACCGGCCTGGAAGGCGCTTGTGTCGAACAAGGGCATCCTGCCGGTCTTGTGGCAGATGTTCGAAGGCCATCCGAACCTGCTGCCCGCCTTTTTCGCGGATGACATTGCCGATGCGCTTGTCGCCGGGGGCCGGGCGGTGCCGGACGTGGCCCCGGCCTTCGACAAGGTGGCCGACCAGTTCCGGCGCGCCCATGTGGTCAAGCCGATCTTCTCGCGCGAGGGCGCGGGGGTCAGCATCGTCGAAGGGGGCGCGGTCACAGACGCCTCGCCTGCGGGCGATTACGACGCCCATCCGCGCATCGTCCAGGCCTATGCGCCGCTGCCCGACTTCGACGGCTTCCGGCCCATCCTCGGCGCCTGGATCGTCGGCGATCAATGCGTCGGCATGGGCATCCGCGAGGACAAATCCCGCATCACGCAGGATCTGTCGCGCTTCAAGCCGCATTTCATCGCGGACTAAAGGGGGAAAGCCATGAGGAAACGTTCCAGAACCGTCGCGCTGACCATCCTGGGCGCCGCCAGCTTTGCCATCGCGGGCTGCCGCGAGGAACAGGTCGAGGCGCAGGCCTTTCCCGACCTGAACGCCTGCCTTGCCGCCGCCGACCAGGGCGGGCTGTTCACCCCCGACGAGTGCCGCCAGTCCTTTGCCGAGGCCGAACAGCTTCACGTCGAATCCGCCCCCCGCTATGACAGCCTTGAGGTTTGCGAGGAACAGCACGGCGTCGGCAATTGCGGCTCCGAGGCGCAGCAGACCGGCGGCGGCGCAGGCAGCATCTTCATGCCGCTGCTGGCGGGATACCTGATCGGGTCGATGCTGGGCGGCGGCGGGCTGTCGCGGTCCCAGCCGATGTACCGCACGCCCCAAGGCGGCTATACCAACGCCGCGCGGACCAGCACGTTTTCCAGCAATACGGGCCGGGCGGCGCTGAACAGCAGCCAGTTCGCCCGCCCTGCCGCGACGGCGGGCCAGCCGCCCATGTCGCGCGCCACCGCCGCGTCGCGCGGCGGGTTCGGATCGACCGGCGGCAGCCGGGGCTTCGGCGGCTGAGGCGGAACCTTTCGGGGGCCGGGGCGTCTTGCCTTGCCCCTTTTTCGCAGGAGTTTCCCCATGCCCCGTCTTGCCCCGCTTGCCGCGACCCTGCTGATGGCGGCGACGCCGCTTGCCGCGCAGGACATCGTGGTCTCGTCCAAGATCGACACCGAGGGCGGGCTTCTGGGCAACATGATCCTGCTGGCGCTGAAGGATGCGGGCCTGCCGGTGCAGGACCGGCTGCAACTGGGCGGCACGCCGATCATGCGCGACGCCATCGTTGCGGGCCAGATCGACATCTATCCCGAATACACCGCCAACGGCGCGTTCTTCTTCAACGAGGCCGACAGCGATGTCTGGAAGGATGCCGCCCAGGGCTATGCCCGCGTGGCGGAACTGGACAAGACCCAGAACGATATCGTCTGGCTGGATCCCGCGCCCGCCAACAACACCTGGGCCATCGCCTTGCGCCAGGATGTGGCCGAACCGAACGGCCTGGCCACCATGTCGCAGATGGGCGAATGGATCGCGGGCGGCGGCGCGGTCAAGCTGGCGGCGTCCAGCGAATTCGTGACCTCGCCCGCCGCGTTGCCCGCTTTCCAGCAGACCTATGGGTTCACCCTGACGCCCGACCAGCTGGTCCAGCTTGCGGGCGGCGACACGGCGGCGACCATCGCGGCGGCGGCGCAGCAGACTTCGGGCGTGAATGCGGCCATGGTCTATGGCACCGACGGCGCCATCGCCGAGGCGGGGCTGGTGGTGATGCAGGACGACAAGGCCGTCCAGCCGGTCTATCAGCCCGCCCCCATCGTCCGCGCCCCGGTGCTGGAGGCACATCCCGAAATCTCTGCGGTCCTGAAGCCGATTTTCGCATCCCTGACCCTGGAAACGCTGCAAACCCTGAACGGCCGCATCCAGATCGGTGGCGAACCGGCGGCGGCTGTGGCCGAGGATTACCTGACCCAGGCGGGCTTCCTGGACTGATCCATGCGGCTGTCGCCCCCGGCCGTGCTGTTCGCCCTGATCGGAGGCGCGGGGCTGGCCCTGCCGCTGGTCCAGTTCAAGGCGAACCGGATCGTGCCGGGCGAAGGGATCGGGCTGGCCGACCTGCCCCAGGGCTGGGGGGCGGCCGTCCTGTCGGGCGCGATCCTGGCCGCAGCCTGCTGGGCGCGGTGGTCCGCAGCGATAAGGATGGCGGCGGCGGTTTCGGGACTGGTCGCGGTCACCCTGTCGCTGGGCGTCGGGGCAAGCCAGTTGACGCCCGAGGGCAACAGCCTGACGCGGGTTTCGCCGTCCTCGGGCTTCTGGCTGCTGCTGCTGGCCTTCGGGTTGATGCTGGCCGATGCGGTGAACCGGCTGCGCCCGTCCCTGTCGTTGCGGTGGCTGCTGCTGGCGGGGGCGATGGTGCTGGCGGCGGGGATGCTGACCTCGGGGCTGCTGGACGGGGTGTCGGTGATGCGCGAATATGCCAGCCGCCGCGACCTGTTCCTGCGCGAGGCGCAGGCCCATCTGGCCCTCGCCTTCGGATCGCTGGGCCTGGCGCTGCTGGCGGGCGTTCCGGCGGGCATCGCGATCTTTCAGGCGCCGCGTTGGCGCGGGCCGGTGCTGGGGGTGCTGAATATCCTGCAAACCATCCCGTCGCTGGCGCTGTTCGGCATCATGATCCCGGTCCTGGGCTGGGTCGCGGCGACCCTGCCCGGCGCGGCCTGGGCCGGAGTATCGGGCATCGGCACCTTTCCCGCGCTTGTGGCGCTGTTCCTGTATTCGCTGCTGCCGGTCGTGTCGAACACGCTGTCCGGGCTGTCGGGCGTGCCCGCAGCGGTCCGCGATGCCGCCTTGGGCCTGGGCATGACGCGGATGCAGGTGCTGGCGCAGGTTCTGGTGCCGCTGGCCCTGCCGGTGCTGCTGGCGGCGGTGCGGATCGTGCTGGTCCAGAACATCGGCCTGGCGGTGATCGCCGGGCTGATCGGCGGCGGCGGCTTCGGCACCTTCGTCTTTCAGGGGCTGAACCAGACGGCCATGGATCTGGTCCTGCTGGGCGCGCTGCCCACCATCGCCCTGGCGCTTGTCGCCGGGATTGCGCTTGACCTGCTGGTCCAGGGCGCGCGCAAGGGGGCCGCATGATCCAGATCCGCAACCTGACGCGTCTCTATGATGGCGTGGCGGTGGTCAAGGATGTCAGCCTGACGGTGGAAACCGGGCAGTTGGCGGTGCTGGTCGGCACCTCGGGGTCGGGCAAGACGACGCTGCTGCGGATGATCAACCGGCTGGTGGCGCCGTCGGCGGGACAGGTGCTGATCGACGGGGTGGATACCGCCACGCTGGCCCCGCACCTGCTGCGCCGCCGGATCGGCTATGCCATCCAGGGCCACGGGCTGTTCCCGCATCGCACGGTCGCCCAGAACATCGCCACCGTGCCCCGCCTGCTGGGCTGGCCGCGTGCCCAGACTGCCGCCCGCGTGGACGAACTGCTGGACCTGTTCCAGCTGGACCCGGCGCTGTTCCGGGACCGGATGCCCCATCAGCTGTCCGGCGGACAGGCCCAGCGGGTGGGTGTGGCCCGCGCGCTTGCCGCCAAACCCGACCTGCTGCTGATGGACGAGCCGTTCGGCGCGCTGGATCCGCTGATCCGGGCCAAGGCCCAGGACGACCTGCGCCTGATCCAGCGCAGGCTGGGCACCACGCTGATCCTTGTCACCCATGACATGCGCGAGGCCGTGGATCTGGCCGACCGCATCGCGGTCATGGACGGCGGCCGGCTGCTGCAATACGACCGGCCCGAACGGATCCTGACCGACCCGGCCACGCCCTTCGTGGCCGACCTGATCGGCCCCTCGGACCGGGCGCTGCGGCTTCTGTCGCTGGTGCGGGTGGCCGAGATCGCCGCGCCGGGCCACGCCAGCGGCCCGCCCATCCCGCCCGAATCCAGCCTGCGCGACGCCCTGGCCGAATGCTTGTGGAGCGGTCGGGACGCCCTGCCCGTCCGGGGCGGCGGGGTCGTGACGCTGGACGCCCTGCGCGCGCGGGCCGGGCGGCGATGACCGGGCGAATCCTGCCGGTTCTGGCGGGGCTGGCGCTGCTGGCCTTCCTGACTGCGCCCACGGCCTTCGCGCCGCTGTTCCGGCCCTTCACCCGCAACGACGCGCCCGCGATCTATACCCAGACCAGCCTGCTGTCGCTGACCCTGTCGCATCTGGCCATCGTCGCCCTGGCCGTCGCGGCCTCGACGCTGGTGGGCGTGACACTGGCGATCCTTGTGACCCGCCCGGCGGGGCGAGAGTTCCTGCCCCTGGCGCGCACGGTGACGGCGGTCGGCCAGACCTTTCCGCCGGTCGCGGTGCTGGCCCTGGCGGTGCCGGTTCTGGGCTTCGGCAGCGGGCCGACGCTGGTGGCGCTGTTCCTTTATGGCCTGCTGCCGGTGTTCGAGAACGCCTTGGCCGGGCTGACCGGCCAGCCCCCGCCCGTGGCCGAGGCCGCGCGGGCCATGGGCCTGACACCGACCCAGCGGCTGTGGCAGATCGACCTGCCGCTGGCGCTGCCCTTGCTGCTGGCGGGGATGCGGCTGACGGCGGTGATTTCGCTGGGAACGGCGACCATCGGATCGACGGTGGCCGCGCGCACCCTGGGCGAGGTGATCATCGCCGGGCTGCTGTCTTCGAACACCGCCTTCGTGCTGCAAGGCGGGCTGGTGGTCGGCATCCTGGCGGTTCTGATCCACCACGGCTTCCAGGCGGCCGAACGTCGGGTCCGGGGGCGGATGGGGCTGGCCTGACCCGCGCGCGCCGTCAGATCGCCACCGGCAGAACGTGCCAGATGTCGTTCATGTAGCCCCGGATGGTGCGGTCCGACGAAAAGAACCCCGCCCGCGCGATGTTCAGGCAGGCCATCCGGTCCCAGGCCGCGCTGTCGCGATAGGCGGCGTCGATCCGGCGCTGCGTGGCGAAATAATCGTCGAAATCGCTGGCGACCAGGAAGGGATCGTCGTTCCAGGTCCGGTCCAGCAGCGTGTAATAGGATTCCGCCCGCCCGAACCGGCCTTCCGAAATCAGGTGCAGCGCGTCCCTCAGGTCCCGGCTTTTCTCGATCGCGCGGCGGGCATGGCCGGGGCTTGCGGCCTCGGCCGCGGCCTGGTCGGCCTTCAGCCCGAACAGGAAGAAGTTCTCGGGCCCCACCAGATCGCGGATCTCCACGTTCGCCCCGTCCAGCGTGCCGATGGTCAGTGCGCCGTTCAGGGTGAACTTCATGTTGCCCGTCCCCGAGGCCTCTTTCCCCGCTGTGCTGATCTGTTCCGACAGGTCTGCCGCCGGGATCAGATCCTCGGCCATGGACACGTTGTAGTTCGGCGGATAGGCGATTTGCAGGTATCGCGCGGTGACCGGATCGTTGTTGATGGTCGCGGCCACGTCGTTGATCAGGTGGATCACCGATTTCGCCAGCCAGTATCCGGGCGCCGCCTTACCGCCGAAGATCTTGACGCGCGGGGTCCAGTCGCCGTTCGGATCGTCGTGGATGCGCTGCCACAGGGCGATGGCCTCCAGGATGTTCAACAACTGGCGCTTGTATTCGTGGATGCGCTTGACCTGGATGTCGAAGATCGCCTCTGGGTCGGCCTTGACGCCCAGATCGGCCAGCAGGCCGTTCGACAGCCAGACCTTGTTGGCGCGCTTGACTTGGCCAAGCGCCTTGCGAAAGCCCGCGTCCCCGGCATGGGGTTCAAGGCCGCGCAGCTGGTCCAGATCGGTGGTCCAGCCTTCGCCGATGGTGTCGTCCAGAAGCCGCGCCAAGCCCGGATTGGACATGCGCATCCAGCGGCGCGGGGTGACGCCGTTCGTCTGGTTCACGATCCGGTCGGGATGCAGCCGGTGCAGGTCGGCGAATACCGTGTCCTTGACCAATTCGGTATGCAGCGCGGACACGCCGTTCACCTTGCCGGCCATGATGAAGGCCAGTTCGCCCATCCGCACCTGGTCGTGCTGGACGATGCCCACCTGCGGCGGGCGGGCTGTCGTCTTGCGGTGGTCGTCGTCGATCATCTGGATGATCTGCATGTGGCGCGGCAGCACGCCGCCCATCAGCCAGGTGGACCAGCGTTCCAGCGCCTCGGGCATGAGGGTGTGGTTGGTATAGTTCAGCGTGCCCCGCGCCAGGTCGCGGGCCTGGTCGAAGGGCAGCCCGTGGTCGTCCATCAGCAGCCGCATCAGTTCCGGCCCGGCGATGGCGGGATGGGTGTCGTTCAGCTGCATCGCCACCTTGTCGGGCAGCAGCCGCAGGTCGCCGTGTTCCTGCATGAAGCGGCGCAGGATGTCCTGCAAGGATGCCGAGGTCAGGAAATATTCCTGCTTCAGCCGCAGTTCCTTGCCCGATTCGGTGGTGTCGTCGGGATAAAGGACGCGCGACAGGGTGCGGGCCAAGGCCTCGGGTTCGGCCGCCGCCGTGTGGTCGCCCGCGTTGAAGCGGTGCAGATCCAGCAGCGTGGTCGGATGCGCGCCCCACAGCCGCAGCGTGTTGGCCCAGTTGCCGCCCCAGCCGATCACCGGCGTGTCATAGGCCCGCGCGATCACGCTTTCGCCCGGACGCCAGACGGCGCGGCCATCGACGGTTTCGACATGGCCCTTGAAGCCCACGGTATAGCTGTAATCGACCTTGACGAATTCCCAGGGGTGGGGCTGGTTCAGCCAGTCCTCGGGTGTCTCGACCTGCTGGCCGCCTTCGAAACGCTGCCGGAACAACCCGTGTTCGTAACGGATGCCATAGCCGAAGGCCGGGCATTGCAAGGATGACAGCGATTCCATGAAGCAGGCCGCCAGCCGTCCCAGCCCGCCATTGCCCAGTGCCGCGTCGGGTTCGTTGTCCAGGATCTGCTGCTGGTCCAGGCCCAACATCCGCAGCGCCTCGGCCATCGGCTTTTCCAGCCGCAGGTTGATGATCGCGTCGCCCAGCATTCGCCCGATCAGGAATTCCATCGACAGATAGCAGACCCGCTTGGCCCCCTGGTCCCGCGCGGCGCGGAAGGCATCGACCCAGGTGCCCGCCATCAGGTCGCGCACGGTATAGCTGACGGCCATCCGCCAGTCGAAGGGCGTTGCGAATTCCGCCCCGCGCCCCTGGCTGTGGGTCAGGTGATGAAGGATCTGGTCGTGCAGGGCCTGGGCCGAGGGGACATTCTGCAAATCAAGCCTCGTAGCGGGGGGAATCGGGGGCTGCCGTCGAACGGCCAGATTACCGCCCAAGGGTTGATTTTTGTTGCCAGCTTTGCGGGCCGATGGAAAGGGCCGCGCCGGATTTATGACGCGGCGATGCCGGTCCTGCCTGCGATCCGGTCAGTCGCCGCCCAGATCGCACAGCACGAAGGCCGCCACGCTTTCCGCCTCGATCCGTTCGACCGGGCCTGCGGGGGCGTCGGGCTGGCGGTCGCGCGCGCTGTCCAGACGCCTGCGCCAATGTCCGCCCTGGGTGGGATCGGGCAGGCGCACCGGCGTTTCGGAGCCGTTGTTGAACACGACGAAGATCGCGCCCGGCAGCGCCGCATAGGCCGGGGTGCCCGATGCCATGCGCATCTCGGCCGCCAGCAGGCGCAGGCCGGGATCTGCCCAATCCTCGGGCGTCATGGGGGCGCCGTCGGCGCGGCGCCAGAACAGGTCGGGCAGCCCGTCCTGTTCTCGGGGCTGGCTGTGCAGAAAGCGGCGCTGGCGCAGGATCGGATGCGCCTTGCGAAAGGCGATCGCCTGGCGGCAGAACTCCAGGAAATCCGGATCCGCGCCCTGCCAGTCCACCCAGCCCAAGGGGTTGTCCTGGCAATAGGCGTTGTTGTTGCCCCCCTGGGAATTGCCCAGCTCGTCCCCGGCCAGGATCATCGGCGTGCCCTGGCTCAGCATCAGCGTGGCGAACAGGGCGCGGCGGCGGCGGTCGCGGCGCGCGCGGATGGCCGGATCGCCCGACGGGCCTTCCACGCCCATGTTGTCGGACAGGTTGTGGTCGTGGCCGTCGCGGTTGCCTTCGCGATTCGCCTGATTGTGCTTGTGGTTGTAGCTGACGGTATCCATCAGCGTAAAACCGTCATGGGCGGCGATGAAGTTCACCCCAGAGGTGGCCGCCCGGCCGTCATGGTCGAAACGCGCCGCCGATCCGGCGATGCGCTTGGCCAGCTTGCCGACCATGCCCGGATCGCCGCGCCAGAAGCCGCGCACCTGGTCGCGATAGCGGTCGTTCCATTCGCAGAACGGCGCCGGATAGTTGCCCAGTTGATAGCCGTCCGGCCCCAGGTCCCAGGGTTCCGCGATCAGCTTGACGCGGTTCAGGACCGGATCCTGCCGGATCGCCCGGAACAGCGGCGCGTCGCGGTCGAACACCCCGCGCGTGCGGCCCAACACCGAACACAGGTCGAAGCGGAAGCCGTCGACATGCATCGCCTCGACCCAGTAACGCAAGCTGTCCATCACCAGCCGCAGCGCGAAGGGATTGTCGAGGTTCAGGACATTGCCCGTCCCCGCGTCGTTGACGTAAAAGCGCCGGTCCTCGGCCAGCCGGTAATAGGCGGCGTTGTCGAGGCCGCGAAAGCTCAGCGTCGGGCCAAGTTCGTTTCCCTCGGCGGTGTGGTTGTAGACCACGTCCAGGATCACCTCGATCCCGGCCTGGTGGAAGCGGGCGATCATCTGCTGGAATTCGGCGATGTCGCCGTCGCGCATATAACGCGGCTCGGGCGCGAAGAAGCCATAGGACATATAGCCCCAGTAATTCGTCAGCCCCCGGTCCGTCAGAAAGCGGTCGTCGGCGAAGGCATGGACCGGCAGCAATTCCACCGTCGTGACGCCCAGCCGGTTCAGGTGGTCCAGGATCGGATCCGAGGCCATCGCCAGATAGCTGCCGGGCCGGTCCACGCCCGGATGCAGCATGGTCAGGCCCTTCACATGCGCCTCGTAAATGACGGTTTCGGTCAGCGGGCGGCGAGGGGGGCGGTCGTCGCCCCAACTGAAGGCGGGGTCCACGACCACGCAGCGCGGCATGTGGGCGGCGCTGTCGCGGCGGTCGAAGGACAAGTCGGCATCCGCGTGCCCGGCCCGGTATCCGAACAAAGCGTCATGGGGGCGCGGACTGCCGGTCAGGCGCTTCGCATAGGGGTCGATCAGCAGCTTGTTGGGATTGAAGCGATGGCCGTCCCTGGGGCGATAGGGTCCGAGCACGCGGTATCCGTATCGCTGGCCCGGCGCCAGGCCGGCGATATATCCGTGCCAGACATGGCCCTCGCGCTCGGGCAGGGGGATGCGGGTTTCCCGGTCCTGGTCGTCGAACAGGCACAGGTCCACCCGGTCCGCATGCTGCGAGAAGATGGCGAAATTGACGCCCGCCCCGTCGAAGCAGGCGCCAAGCGGGAAAGGATGTCCCGCCGTGATCGGATCAGTCATCGTTGCGTCGCAAGCCCTGCATAAAGCGCGGCATAGGCCCGTGCCGACTGATCCCAGCCGACCGGATGCGCCATCGCGTTCGCCACCAGCCGGGACCACGTTTCGGCGTCCTTGTAAAGCAGGCACAGCCTGGCCAGCGCGCCGCGCAGCGCATCCGCCGTCACCGGAGAGAACTGGATCCCCGTGGCCACCCCCCGCGCCAGTGCGGCGGGCGAGGCGTTGATGACGGTATCGGCCAGCCCCCCCGTCAGGCCCACGACCGGCACCGTGCCATAGCGCAGCCCGTACATCTGCGTCAGCCCGCAGGGTTCGAACCGCGAGGGCACCAGGATCGCGTCGGCTCCGGCGATCAGCCGATGCGACAACGCCTCGTCATAGCCGATGCGGACGGCGACATGGGGATTGTGTTCGGCCAGCGCGCGAAAGGCGTATTCCAGCCCCGGATCGCCCGATCCCAACAGCGCCAGCTGCCCGCCATGGTCCAACAGCGCGGGCAGGGCCTCGGGCACCAGGTCCAGGCCCTTCTGATGGGTCATCCGCGACACGATCACGCAAAGCGGTCCATCCGCATCGGGCAGGCCCATCTCGGCCCGCAGGGCGGCCTTGTTCGCGGCCTTGCCCGCCAGGCTGTCATAGGGCTGGATCGCGGGATCCGTGGCGGGATTCCAGGCGTCGGTGTCGATGCCGTTCAGGATCCCCGTCAGCGCCTCGCGCCGGTATCGCATCACCCCGTCCAGGCCCATGCCGTATTCGGGGTTCATCAGCTCCTCGGCATAGGTCGGCGACACGGTGGTCAGCGCCTCGGCCCCCATCAGCCCTGCCTTCAGCGCGGAAATGCCGCCATAGAATTCATAGCCGTCGACCGTGAAGCGACCCGGATCCAGGCGCAGCGAATGCATCCGCCCGGCATCGGTGCTGCCGGTGAAGGCGATATTGTGGATGGTCAGCACCGTGGCCGGGCCGCCGCCCATCTGGCGCAGGTATTCGGTGACGAAGCCCGCCTGCCAGTCATGGCCGTGCAGCACCTGCGGATGCCAGCCGCCCGCGCCATGCACCCCAAGATGCGCCCCCACCCAGGACAAAGCGGCAAAACGTTCCGGATTGTCCGGCCAGTCGCGGCCGTCCGGGCCAAGGTAAGGGTTTCCCGGCCGGGCGAACAGATGGGGTGCGTCGATCATCAGCAGATCCAGCCCCGCCGCCTGCCCCGCCATCACGCGGGCCGGCGCGCCGAACAGGTCGTCGAAATGCGCCACCTCGGCCCCGTCCTGCAAGGCGGCCGTCACCGCCGGATAGCCCGGCAGCAGGGTGCGCATCTGGACCCCCTGTGCGCGCAGGGCGGCGGGCAGCGCGCCCGCCACATCGGCCAGCCCGCCGGTCTTGACCAGCGGCGCGCATTCGGACGCGATCGACAGAACCCGCATCACAGGCCCTCCTTCACAGACTGGCCGCCCGGCGGTCCAGCATGTCCTGGGTGATCAGGGTGATGCCGCCGTCGCTGACGCGGAACCAGCGGGCGTCCTCGGCGGGAACCTCGCCCACCACCAGACCCTCGGGGATGACGACGCCCCGGTCGATCACCGCGCGGGTCAGCCGGGCGCGCCGCTGCACCGTCACATAGGGCAGCGCCACCACATGATCCAGTTGCGCATAGCTGTTGGTATGGACCTGCGTGAACAGCAGCGAATTGCGGATCTCGGTCCCCGAGATGATGCAGCCCCCCGAGACCATCGACGACACGGCGATGCCGCGCCGGTCCTTTTCGTCATGGATGAACTTGGCGGGCGGCACGCTTTCGGAATAGGTCCAGATCGGCCATTCGCGGTCCCACAGGTTCAGTTCCGGCGTGAAATCGGTCAGGTCGATATTGGCCTGCCAGAAGGCGTCCACCGTGCCCACGTCCTTCCAGTATGCGGGCGCGCCCGGATCGCGCACGCAAGAGGTATCGAAGCGGTGCGCCATCGCCTTGCCGTTCCTGACGATGGCGGGAATCAGGTCGTGGCCGAAATCATGGCTGGAATTCGGATCCTCGGCATCCTTTTGCAGCAGGTCGCGCAGGAACGGCCAGTTGAACACATAGATCCCCATCGACGCCAGGGCGCTGTCGGGATCGTCGGGCATCCCCGGCGGATCGGCGGGCTTTTCCAGGAACGAGGTGATGCGCCCCGCATCGTCCACCGCCATCACGCCGAAGGCCGTGGCCTCCATCCGGGGAACGGTCAGGCAGCCGATGGTCACGTCCGCGCCGCTTTCGCAATGTTCGCGCAGCATGATCTCGTAATCCATCTTGTAGATATGGTCCCCCGCCAGGATGATGATGTAGTCGACATCATAGCTGTCCACGATGTCGATGTTCTGGGCCACCGCGTCGGCGGTGCCGCGATACCACATGGATTCGTCGTATCGCTGGCTGGCGGGCAGGATGTCCATGAATTCGTTGCGTTCCGCGCGAAAGAAGTTCCAGCCGCGCTGCACATGCCGGATCAGGCTGTGGGCCTTGTACTGGGTGGCGATGGCGATCTTGCGGATGCCGGAATTCATGGCGTTCGACAGCGCGAAGTCGATGATGCGGGTCTTGCCGCCGAAATAGACGGCGGGCTTGACGCGGCGGTCGGTCAGTTCCCGCAACCGGCTGCCCCGTCCCCCGGCCAGCACGAAGGCCATCGCGCGGCGGGTCAATCGTTTCTCGGCCATTCAAACATCCTCCCCATGTTCGTCCTTGCCCGCGACGAAGATCACCACCGACAGGGGCGGCAGCATCACCGCCATGGACGCGGGCTGCCCGTCCTGCGGCGCTTCGGTGGCCGTCACTCCTCCAAGATTGCCCTTGCCGCTGCCGCCATAGATCGCCGCGTCGGTGTTGATCGCCTCGCGCCAGGGTCCGGGCTGCGGGACGCCGATGCGGAAATCGGCGCGCGGCACGGGCGTGAAGTTGCAGGCGACCACAACCGGCGGATCGCCGGGATCGCCGCGCCGGATCCAGACATAGGTCGATTGCGCCGCATCCGTCGCGACCCACTGGAAACCGTCGGGATCGGCATCCTTGCGGTAAAGCGCGGGCGTGTCGCGATAAAGCCGGTTCAGGTCGCGCACCAGGGCCTGCACGCCCTGATGCCGGGCTTCGGCGGCGGCGGGCCAGTTCAGTTCGCCGTTATGGTTCCACTCCTCGGGCTGGGCGAACTCGCAGCCCATGAACAGCAGCTTCTTGCCCGGATGGCCCCACATGAAGCCGTAATAGGCCCGCAGATTCGCGAACTGCTGCCATTCGTCGCCCGGCATCTTGCGCAGCATGGATCCCTTGCCGTGGACCACCTCGTCATGGCTGATCGGCAGGATGAAGTTTTCCGAAAACGCATACATCAGCCCGAAGGTCATCAGGTCGTGGTGATAGCGCCGATGGACGGGATCGCGGCTCATATAGCGCAGCGTGTCGTTCATCCAGCCCATGTTCCACTTGAACCCGAAGCCCAGGCCCCCCGCGTCCACGGGGGCCGAAACCTTGGGGAATGACGTGCTTTCCTCGGCCACGGTCATGATGCCGGGCGATTCCGCATAGGCCGCGACGTTCATGGCCTTCAGGAAATCGATGGCCTCCAGGTTCTCGCGCCCGCCATGCTTGTTGGGGATCCATTGACCCTCGCGCCGGGAATAGTCGCGATACAGCATCGATGCCACCGCATCCACGCGCAGTCCGTCGATATGGTATTCCTCCAGCCAATACAGCGCGTTGGCGATCAGGTAATTGCGGACCTCGGTCCGGCCATAGTTGTAGATCAGGGTGTTCCAGTCCTGGTGGAACCCTTCGCGCGGATCGGCATGTTCGTAAAGCGCGGTCCCGTCGAAACGGGCCAGCCCATGCGCATCGGTCGGGAAATGGCCGGGCACCCAGTCCAGCAGCACGCCCAGGCCCGCCTCATGCGCGGATTCGACCAGGTCGCGGAATTCGTGCGGCGGGCCGAAGCGGATGGTGGGCGCATAAAGCCCGACCGGCTGGTATCCCCAGGATCCGTCGAAGGGAAATTCGCTGACCGGCAGCAGTTCCAGATGCGTGAAGCCCATGTCGCGGGCATAGGCCACCAGATCGCGCGCCAGTTCCTTGTAGGACAGGGGCCGCCCGCCCTGATCCAGGCGGCGGCGCCAGGATCCCAGATGCACCTCATAGATGCTGATCGGCGCCCGGCGGTCCTGCGCCTGGACCCGCCCCTCCATCCAGGCCGCGTCCTTCCAGCCATAGCCGGAAATATCGCGCACGACGCTGGCCTTTTCCGGCGGATGCTGGCTGCCGAAGCCCACCGGGTCGGCCTTCATCAGCAACCCGCCATCGGCGCCCAGGATCTCGTATTTGTACAGCGCGCCTTCCGCCACGCCGGGCAGGAAAATCTCCCACACGCCGCTGCCGCCGACCCGGCGCATGGGATGGCGCCGCCCGTCCCAGGCGTTGAACGGTCCCACCACCGACACGCGCCGCGCATTCGGCGCCCAGACCGCGAAATGCGTTCCCGCGACGCCTTCATGGGTGATGACATGCGCGCCAAGCGCCTGCCACAGGCGCCGATGCGTCCCCTCGCCCAGCAGGTGCAGGTCGATGTCCCCCAGCACGGGGGCGAAGCGGTAAGGATCTTCGAAAACCCATTCCACCCCGCCTGCCGACCGCGCCTTCAGCCGATAGGCCCCGCCCACCCGGCCCCGGAACAGGTCGCCCGACACCCGCTCCAGCGGGATCTCGCCCGCTTCGGTCATGGCGGACAGGGCGGCGATGTCGGGATGAAGGACGGTCAGCCAGCCGTCATGCGGTCCCAGGATGTCGAACGGCCGGTCGCAGCGCCCGCCGGACAGGGCGGCGATGTCGTCGTTCGTCAGGCGCAAGCGTTCCGGCGTCTGTCCCATGCACCCACCTTAACCGGCCCATCACTCGGGGCAATCCGTCTCATAACGCGGAAACCGCCTTTCCGGTGCCACCGTCATCGTGTTCTATCGGCCCAAGACCGAACGGACAGGAGACCCTTATGACCGAATGGTGGCGCGACGCGGTGATCTATCAGATCTATCCCCGCAGCTTTCAGGACAGCGACGGGAACGGCATCGGCGACCTGCCCGGCATCACCCGGCGGCTGGATCACGTCGCCTCGCTGGGGGTGGACGCGATCTGGCTGTCGCCGATCTTCACCAGCCCGATGAAGGACATGGGCTACGATGTCAGCGACTACTGCGACATCGACCCGCTGTTCGGCACGCTGGCCGATTTCGACGCGCTTGTGGCCCGCGCGCATGAGCTGGGGCTGAAGGTCATCATCGACCAGGTGATCAGCCATTCCAGCGACCGCCACCCCTGGTTCGCGGAAAGCCGCCGGTCGCGCGACAACGACAAGTCCGACTGGTATGTCTGGGCCGACCCGAACCCCGACGGCACGCCGCCCAACAACTGGCCCTCGGTCTTCGGCGGCCCTGCCTGGGAATGGGAGCCACGGCGGAGACAATACTACCTGCACAACTTCCTGATCGAACAGCCCGACCTGAACCTGTGGAACCGCGACGTGCAGGACGCGCTTCTGGACACGATGCGCTTCTGGCTGGAACGCGGCGTGGACGGGTTCCGGCTGGATACGGTGAACTATTACTTCCACGACGCCCGGCTGCGCGACAACCCGCCCAATCCCGACCATGCCGGGCCGGACACCTATAACCTGCAACGCCACATCTATTCCAAGAACCGCCCGGAAAACATTCCCTTCCTGAAGCGGATGCGCAAGTTGACCGACGAATACGACGCCCGCATGATGGTGGGCGAGGTGGGCGACGGCGGCGACACCTCGATCCGCATCATGGCCGAATACACGGCGGGCAGCGACCGGCTGCACATGTGCTACAGCTTCGAGATGCTCAGCCCGCAATTCTCCGCCCGGCATTTCCGCCACACGATCGAGGGCGTCCATAACGGCGCGCCTGACAGCCATGCCTGCTGGTCCTTTTCCAACCACGACGTGTTCCGCCACGTCACCCGCTGGCTGCCCCATGCCGAATCGCCCGAAGCCATCGCCCGGCAGGCGGCGGCGATGCTGCTGTCCTTCCCCGGCACCATCTGTCTCTATCAGGGCGAGGAACTGGGCCAGACGGAAACCGACCTTTCCTATGACGAACTGACCGACCCCCCGGCCCTGCGCTTCTGGCCCGAGGTCAGGGGCCGCGACGGCTGCCGCACGCCGATGGTCTGGGACGACAGCGCCCATGCCGGGTTTTCCGACGCCCGGCCCTGGCTGCCGGTCAAGGAACCCCAGGCCGCGCGCCATGTGGCGGGCCAGCAGGCCGACAATGACAGCGTGCTGTCGGCCTATCGCGCGACCATCGCCTTTCGCAAGGCCCAGCCGCCGCTGCGGGTGGGCGAGACGTCGTTCCTGGACCTGCCCGAACCGCTGCTGGCCTTCCATCGCGGCGACGGCGGGCAGGCGCTGACCTGCGTGTTCAACCTGTCCAAGACCCCGGCGACGCTGACGCTGTCGGACAAGGCGGACCTGACCGGCCCCTCGCACGCCACCCTGTCGGGCCGGGTGCTGAGCCTGCCGCCCAACGGCTTTGCCTGGCTTGACCGCGCGGTCGGCCTGCTGGCCTGACCTCAGCCTGGATCGCGGCGCAGGAACAACTCATAGGCCAGATAAAGACCGGCGGCGCCCGACAGAAGCGCCCAGAAGGGGTTGCCGGTCCAGATCTCGACCCCCGCCCAGGCCAGCGGCACGAAGACACACAGGATCCGCACCCAGAGGGATCGGAAAAACGGCGCGTTCGGATCGACCAGCATCTCAACGGCTCCTGCTTTGGACTTCAAATATCCCACGGGGGTCCGGGGGTGTGAAACCCCCGGCCTTTCACAACCCCTCCAGCCAGGGCGGCGCCCCGGCAAAGGCATCCGCCACATGGTCGACAAAGGCGCGGGTCTTGCGCGGCATCGGCCGGACCGGCGGCCAGACCACGCTGATCGGCAGGGGCCGCTGCGGCAGGCCGGGCAGCAGCCGCACCAGACGCCCGTCGCGCAGCGCGTCGTGGACGATGAACATCGGCAGCAGCGCAAGCCCCAGCCCGCCCACCGCCATGTCGCGGATCGCATCGCCGTTGTTCGCGGTGATCCGCCCCAGCGGCGGCGGCGCGAGGCCGTCGAAGGGCCAGATGTCGCCCAGCCGGGCGTTCAGATACCCGATCGCGCGGTGCCGAGCCAGTTCGGCGGGCGCGCGGATCGGGCCATGCACGCCCAGATAATCGGGACTGGCCACCAGGACGCGCGGATCCTCGCAGACGCGGCGGGCCATCAGGCTGCTGTCCTTCAACTCGCCGATGCGCAGACCCGCGTCGAAACCCGCCCGGCCCAGATCGGCCAGCTGGTCGTCGTAATCCAGCACGATCTCCAGCCCCGGATGGGCGCGGGCGAAACCGGCGATCACCGGGCCAAGATGGCGGATGCCAAAGCTCATCGGCGCGGCGATGGCCAGCCGTCCGCGCAGATCGGCCTGGGCGCCCACGCTTTCGGTGGCTGCGATCAGTTCGGCCAGCGCCGGGCGCAGCCGCTCGGCCAGGGTCAGGGCGGTGTCGGTGGGCGCGATGCGGCCCGCGTTGCGGACGAACAGGGCCACGCCCAGGGCGGCCTCGAAATCGCTGATGCGCTTGCTGACCACGGATTTCGACAGATCGGCCCGTGCGGCGGCGGCCGAGATGCTGCCCGCGTCCAGCACGGACAGGAAGGTCTGGATGTCGCTGATCGACCAGTTCATCCCGCAACCATAGCCGCCGCCCGCCCGTTCGCAAGAAGCGAACGCCGCTTTGCGCAGGGGGCGGCTGTTCCGAACGGGACCACCGCGCCATATTGGCGTCGACCAAGGACAAGGAACCGCATCATGCAACTGACCGGCATCCATCACCTGACCGCCATCACCGCCGACGCGCCCGGCAACAACCGCTTCTATACCGAAACGCTGGGCCTGCGCCGGGTGAAGAAGACCGTGAACCAGGACGACACCTCGGCCTATCACCTGTTCTTCGCGGATGGCGCGGGCACGCCCGGCACCGACATCACCTTCTTCGACTGGCCCGCCGCCCGCGAACGGCGCGGCACCCATTCGATCAGCCGGACCGGGCTGCGGGTGGCGGAAGCCAGCCTGGAGTTCTGGGCCGCGCGCCTGGCCGACCTGGGCGTGTCGACCGGCAGGGTGGCCGCGCTGGACGGCCGCGCCAGCCTGGATGTCGAGGATCCCGAAGGCCAGCGCCTGCGCCTGGTCGCCGCCCCCGATCCGGCGGGCCAGCCCTGGGACCGAAGCCCGGTTCCGGCAGAACACCAGATCCGGGGCCTGGGGCCGGTCACCATCTCGGTCCCCGACCTGGCTCCGACCGAGGCCGTGCTGACCCAGGCGATGAACATGCGGAAGGTCCGCGACTATCCCAGCCCGGACGGCGAAGGCCAGGTCCATGTCTTCCAGATGGGCGACGGCGGGGCGGCGGCGGAACTGCATGTCGCGGTCCAGCCCGGCCTGCCCGTGGCCCGGCAGGGCGCGGGCGGCGTCCATCACGTCGCCTTCCGGGTTCCCGACCCAGCGGCGCTGACCGAATGGACCGCCCGGCTGCGCGGGTTGCGGGTGCCCAATTCCGGCGAGGTCGAGCGGTATTACTTCCGCTCGCTCTATTTCCGCGAACCGGGCGGCAACCTGTTCGAACTGGCGACCGACGGTCCCGGCTTCGACGTGGACGAACCGCGCGAGACGATGGGCCAGGGCCTGTCGCTGCCTCCCTTCCTCGAGGGTCGCCGAGCGGCCATCGAAGCCGGGCTGAAACCGCTGGACTGACCCCGGCGCCGGGGGCACCCTGCCCCCGGCATCGTCACAGGAGATCCCATCATGACCACCATCCTCGGCCTGTCGGGCAGCCTGCGCCGCGCCTCGCTCAACAGCGGGCTGCTGCGGGCCGCGCGCGACGGGGCGCCCGAAGGCGTCACCATCCGCATCGGCGACATTTCCGGCGTGCCGCTGTATGACGGCGATCTTGAAGCCGCCAACGGCACGCCCCCGGCGGTCGCCGAATTGAACCGCCAGCTTGCGCAGGCCGACGGGCTGCTGCTGGTGACGCCCGAATACAACAACGGCATCCCCGGCGTGTTCAAGAACGTCATCGACTGGATGTCGCGCGGCGACGGCCTGGCGCTGTTCGCGAACAAGCCTGTCGCGGTCATCGGCGCCTCGCCCGGCGGGTTCGGGACCACGCTGGCGCAGGCGCACTGGCTGCCGGTGCTGCGGACCCTGCGGACCCGGCCCTGGTGGGACGGGCGGCTGATGGTGTCGCGCGCGGGCGGGCTGTTCGACGCGGACGGCACCCTGACCGACGACAAGACCCGGCAAATGCTGGCCGATTTCATCGCGGGCTTCGCAGCCAGCCTGAAGACAGGACAGGAAACATCATGACCCCTGCCATCGACCACGTTGCCCTGACGGTGCGCGACCTGCCCGCCATGACGGCTTTCTATCGCGACACCCTTGGCCTGGCGCCGCTGGGCGGCGACGGCGAAACCGCGCGGCTGGGCGCGGGCGGGCGAACGCTGCTGGAACTGCGCGGCGACACCGCCGCCCGGCCCCGCGACCCGCGCCAGGCGGGGCTGTTCCATACCGCCTTCCTGCTGCCCGACCGCGCCGACCTGGCCCGCTGGCTGCGCCACGCCGCCGAAAGCCGCGTCCGCCTGACCGGCGCCAGCGATCACGGCGTCAGCGAGGCGATCTATCTGGACGACCCGGAAGGCAACGGGATCGAGATCTACTGGGACCGCCCGGCGTCGGAATGGCATCGCGACGGCGACCGGATCCAGATGGTCACGCTGCGGCTGGATCTGGACGGGCTGCTGACCCTTGCCGACCGGCCCTGGTCCGGCGCGCCCGACGGCAGCAGCGTCGGCCATGTCCATTTGCAGGTGGGCGACCTGGACCGGGCCGAGGATTTCTTCGCGGGCGATCTGGCGCTGACGCGGACCTTCGACGGGCCGGGTGGGGCCTGGTACGGCTGGAACGGCTATCACCACCACCTGGCCGGGAACGTCTGGAACAGCCGGGGCGCAGGTCCGCGCGACCGGGGCATGACCGGGCTGGCCGAGGTTGCGATCAAGGATCCCGCCCGCGCGGGGCAGGCCATCGCCGATCCGTGGGGAACGCGGTTCCGTTTTGTGTAGGGTGGGGTTTCACCCCACCACGCCCCGGCGAACGGTGGGGTGGAACCCCACCCTACGCCTGTTCCCCCGGCGCGGTGGCGAAGGCATCGGCCCAGTCCGGGTTCCTGGCATAGCGCGCCGCCACATAGGAACACAGCGGCACGATCCGAAAGCCCGTCTTCCGGGCGTCGGCGACCATCGCCTCGACCAGGGCGCCCGCCGCGCCGGTGCCGCGCAGCGCCTCGGGCGCGCCGGTGTGATCGGCGCTGATCCGATCCTGGCCGCGATGGGTGAAGGTCAGTTCGGCCTCGGCGTCGATGCCCGCCACGCGCGCGACATAGCGGCCGTGCCGGGCATCGATGTCTTCTCTGGAAACCGTGATCTCAGCCATCCCGCGCCCCTTTCATCCAATCCGCAGACTCTGCCAGATCGTCGGGCGACAGCTCATGCCCGCCGGCGACAACCCGCGCGTCCAGCGTCGCGCCCTGCGCCGCCAGCCAGTCGTTCAGGCGCGGCGCGTGCGGGCCGTATGGATCGCGCGCCCCGGTCAGGGTCAGCACCGACACGCCGGTCAGGTCGGCCTGCGGCAGATCCTCCAGCACCGCCATCGGCCGCATCAGGATCGCGCGGCGGATCAGGCCGGGATGAAGGCCCATCACGGCGGCGGCGAAATTCGCGCCGTTGCTGTACCCCATCACCGTGATCCGCGCCGGATCCAGGTCATAGGCCGACAGCGCGCCCTGCCAGAAGGCCGCGAAAGCCTCGGCCTCGGCGCGGATGTCGTCCTGGTCGAAGCTGGTCATCGAGGTGCGGCGGAAGAAGCGCGCCACGCCTTCCTCGGCCGAACGGCCACGCACGCCCAGCAGCGTCGCATGGGGGGCGATGCGATGGGCCAGCGGCATCAGGTCGGCCTCGGACCCGCCGGTGCCGTGCAGCAGCACCATGGCCGATCCGTCGGGGGCGTCGGGCTGGCGCAGCCGGTGAACGAAGGGAAGCTCTCTCATCCTTGTCCTTTCCTCGCCCGGCCGGGCGAATTGAGGCAGTCGCAGGGGCAAATCCTCGGTCCCGGCGAAATGCGGCGGGATCATCAGGATCCGCCCCAGGCCGTCCGCATCCTCGTCCACCGCCATGCCCGGTCCGTCGGTCGCAAGCTCGATCAGCGTATCGCCCGGTTCGCGGACGTAAAGCGACACGAAATACTTGCGGTCGTGAACCGTCACATCGCCCGCGTCGCGGGCCTTCAAGGCATCGTGATGGCGCTGCAATGCCGCCGCATCGGGCACCCGCAGCGCCACATGGTCGACGACCCCTGTTCCCGGAATGCCCGGCACGAAGCCCGAGGCGTCGCGGATGTCGATGGCGTCGCTGTCCGACAGCAGCCGCCTCAGCCCGCCCTCGGCCCCGCCGTCGCGATAGCCGAAGGGGCGCAGGAAAGCGGCGGTCCGGTCCGGCACCTCGGACCAGATCGTCACGGCGCGCAGGGCGGCGGGCGCCGCGGGCCAGCCGGTATCGGGCAGGTCGATGCCCACCAGCTTGACGATGATGCCGTCGGGATCCTTCAGCCGCAGCACGGATTCGCCGAATTCGCGGACCGGGCCTTCGATGCGCAGGCCCCGCTGCATGGCGCGGGTCAGCCAGTCGCCGATCCGGGCGCGCGGGATCGCCAGCGCGATTTCCGCCACCCGCCCATGGCCGGTGCGGCCCGGCGCGCCGTCCTGCCAGACCAGGAAGCTGACCAGGCTGCCGGGCGCCCCGGCGGGATCGCCATAGAACAGGTGCAGCTGCTCGGCATCCTCGAACCCCGCCGTCTGCTTGACCAGCGACAGGCCCAGAAAGCCCATCCAGAAATCGACATTCGCCTGAACGTCGCGGGTGATCGCCGTCACATGATGCAGTCCGCTGGTCATCGCCCTTCCCCCAGCTTGGAAAACTTTCGCCCCAAGATGCGGTTCCGCGCGCATCCGCGCCACCGTCCTGCGCACCAACCCGGCGTTCGGTCCCCGCGAACGCCTGCGGGCTTGGCACCCTGCGGCAACCGGACCTATCCTGGGGCGACAGGAGGAACGACATGAGCTGGAACCCCGCCCTGGCCCCAGGCTGTCCCGACCAGATCGGCGCAGACGCCATCGAGACGCTGATCATCCCCCGCGCCCGCGACCTGGGCGGGTTCGAGGTGCGCCGCGCCCTGCCCGCACCGAGGCGCCAGATGGTCGGCCCCTTCATCTTCTTCGACCAGATGGGCCCGGCCGAGTTCCTGACCAATCAGGGCATCGACGTTCGTCCCCATCCGCATATCGGGCTGGGAACCGTGACCTATCTGTATCGCGGCAGCTTCCAGCATCGCGACAGCACCGGGGCGGACCAGGTCATCACGCCCGGCGCGCTGAACTGGATGGTGGCAGGCAAGGGCGTCACCCATTCCGAGCGCAGCCCCGAAGCGGCGCGCCGCGGCCCCAGCAGCCTGTTCGGCATCCAGACCTGGATCGCCCTGCCCGAGACGCACGAGGACATGGCCCCCTCGTTCGAGCATCACGGCCGCGACGCGCTGCCGGTGATCCGCGACGCGGGCATCGACGCCCGGCTGATCCTGGGCCGCGCCTATGGCGAAACCGCGCCCGCGACGATCTATTCCGACACCTTCTATCTGGACGTGACGCTGGATCCGCGCGCGCGCTTTCCGCTGCCCGGCGATCACGAGGATCGCGGCCTCTACGTCACCCAGGGCAGCGTCCGCATCGCCGGGCAGGATTTCGAGTCCGGGCAGATGATGGTGTTCCGCCCCGGCGACGCGATCACCGTGCAGGCGGGCGACCGGGGCGCGCGGCTGATGGCCCTGGGCGGGGCGACGCTGAACGGGCCGCGCCACATCTGGTGGAACTTCGTGGCATCGTCCCGCGACCGCATTGACGAGGCGAAACGCCAATGGCGGGCCGGGCGTTGGGGCACGGGTCTGTTCGACCTGCCGCCCACCGACCGGGCCGAACATATTCCGCTGCCGGAAAGGAACTGACATGACGACCGAACCCGCCACTGCCGCCGACGTGCTGGATTTCTGGTTCTCGGACCGGATGGAGCCGAACTGGTTCGCCAAATCCGACGATATCGACGCGGCCATCCGCGACCGCTTCGCCGCCACCTACCAGGCCGCCCATCGGCGAGAGCTGGACGACTGGGCCGCCACGCCCGAAGGCGCGCTGGCCCTGGTGATCGTGCTGGACCAGTTTCCCCGCAACATCTTTCGGGGCAGCGGCCGGGCCTTCGAATCGAACGATTTGGCCCTGGACCATGCCCGCGCCGCCGTCGATGCGGGCTTCGACCAGCAGGTGGACGCCAAGCGGCGGCAGTTCTTCTATCTGCCCTTCATGCACAGCGAGGATCTGCCCGATCAGACCCGTTCGGTCGAATTGTACGAGGCCCTGGGCGATCCGGGAAGCCTGGACTTCGCCATCCAGCACCGCGACATCATCCAGCAATTCGGCCGCTTCCCGCACAGGAACGCCGCCCTGGACCGGCCGAACACCCCGGACGAGGATGAATTCCTGAAAACCCATCACGGCTTCTGACGGCTGGACGCCGGGTTCGGGCCGGATTATCTATAATCCATGACCCAGGAACCCCTTGCCCATCGCATCAGCCGCGAACTGGCCGCCCGCATCGTCTCTGGCCGGATCGCCCCCGGCGAACGGCTGCGCCAGGATCACGTCGCCGCCGAATTCGGCGCCAGCCATGTCCCGGTGCGCGAGGCGTTCCGGGAATTGGAAAGCCAGGGCCTTGCCGTCAGCGAACCCCGGCGCGGCTTTCGTGTCGCGGGCTTTTCACTGGCCGAGGTGCGCGAGGTCGCCGAGATGCGCGCCGCCCTGGAGGTGCTGGCCCTGCGCCATGCCGCGCCGCACCTGACCCGCGCCATCCTGGACCAGGCCGATGAGGCCACGCGGGCGGGCGATCATGCAGGCGACGTGGAAACCTGGGAACAGGCGAACTGGCAGTTCCACCGGCTGATCCTGGATCCCTGCGGGATGCCGCGCCTGCTGAAATCCATCGCCGATCTGCATACCGCAAGCGCGCGTTTCCTGTTTTCCGGCTGGCGCGCCGAATGGGAAGCGCCGACCGACCGCGACCACCGCGCCATCCTGCACGCCCTCCGATCCGGCGACGTGGACCGGGCGGCATCCGTGCTGGCGCGGCATATCCAGTTCAGCGGTCAAAGACCGCGTTCAGCGCGCCGGTGAAACCTTTCTCTTGATCCGATAGATAATTCATGGAGTATCTGGTCACGACGAATCCATGATTATCTATAATTCAACAAGAGGGACATCCATGACCACATCATCCGCCTTCAGCCCCGTGGACCTGCAATCCCGGTCGCTGCCCGTCCGCCTGCTGGCCGTCGCCTTCGGCACGGTGCTGCTGGCCGTTTCCTCGCGGATCGAGGTGCCGATGGTGCCGGTGCCGATCACCATGCAGACCTTCGCCGTGGCGATGGTCGGCGCGCTGTATGGCTGGCGGCTGGGCGCGCTGACGGTGCTGGCCTGGCTGGGCCAGGCGGCGGCTGGCCTGCCCGTGCTGGCGGGGGGCGCCGCGGGGCTTGCGCCTTTCGCGGGGCCGACCGGCGGCTATCTGGCCGCCTTCCCGGTAATGGCGGCGCTGATCGGCTGGCTGGCGGAACGCGGCTGGAACGGCAGCCGCGCCGGGCTGGCCTTCCTGTCGATGCTGGCCGGGAACCTGCTGTGCCTGGTCCTTGGCGCGGCCTGGCTGTCGCGCGGCATCGGCTGGGACGCGGCCATCACCCATGGCGTGCTGCCCTTCCTGCTGGGAGCGGCGCTGAAATCCGCCGTGGGCGCGCTGGCGCTGCGGCAACTGGGCCGTCCGCGCCGCGCATGACGATCCGCCTGCGCGCGCATCACCTGCTGTGCCTGCTGACTTATGCGGGCAAGGGCTACAGCCCCGCCTTCACGGCGGGGTTCACCGCCATAGCCGCCCGCATCGCGGCGGGCGAGGCGGTGGTGATGACCGAAGGCCCCGACGATGTCTGCGCGCCGATGCTGGACGACCCGGCCTGCCATTGCCGGGGCGACAGCGTGGTGCGGTGCGATGCGCAGGCCGCGCGCGACGTGGCGGCCCTGCTGGGGCGTCCGGTCGCGCCCGGACAGCGGCTGGTGCTGGACCGCGCCGTCCTTGACCGGATGCGGCGCGCCTTTGCCCAGGGCGGCATCCGCAGCGCCTGCGCGGGCTGCGACTGGGCGGATCTGTGCCGCGACATCGCCGCGGACGGCTTTGCCGCGACGGTGCTGCCCGCGTCTCAGCCCGACAGGCTGCGGGCCTGATCGCGCAGCACGAATTTCTGGATCTTGCCCGTCGAGGTCTTGGGCAGCGGTCCGAACACCACCGTCTTGGGCGCCTTGAAATGGGCCATGTGATCGCGGCAGAAGGCGATGATCTCGGCCTCGGATGCCTGTTTGCCCGGCCGCAGGTCGACGAAGGCGCAGGGCGTTTCGCCCCATTTCGCGTCGGGCCGGGCGACCACGGCGGCTTCGTTCACCGAAGGATGACGATACAGCACGTCCTCGATCTCGACCGAGGAGATGTTCTCGCCGCCCGAGATGATGATGTCCTTGCTGCGATCCTTGATTTCCACATAGCCGTCGGGATGCATCACCCCCAGGTCGCCGGTCGCGAACCAGCCGCCCCGGAATGCCTGGGCCGTGGCCTCGGGGTTCTTGAGGTATCCGCGCATGACGTT
Organism: Paracoccus sp. 22332; assembly: GCF_052045125.1. NCBI lineage: Bacteria > Pseudomonadati > Pseudomonadota > Alphaproteobacteria > Rhodobacterales > Paracoccaceae > Paracoccus > Paracoccus sp. 22332. The sequence continues at coordinate 26,624 of NZ_JBQEOI010000003.1, read as the reverse complement.
GTTGCCGCGCATGAAGATTTCGCCGATCGTCTGGCCGTCATGGGGAACCGGCGCCAGCGTGTCGGGATCGGCCACCATCAGCCCGGCAAGGGCCGCGTTGCGCACCCCCTGGCGCGCCTTCAGCCGCGCGCGGCGGTCGGGGGGCAGATCGTTCCATTCCGGCTTCCAGACGCAGACGACCGACGGGCCGTAAACCTCGGTCAGGCCATAGACATGCGTCACCTCGACGCCCATGTCCTCCATCGCCTGGATGACGGCGGCGGGGGGCGACGCGCCTGCGGTCATCACCTTGACCGGATGGTCGAAGCGTTTCAGATGCGCGTTCTGCGCCAGCATGTTCAGCACGATGGGCGCACCGCAGAAATGGGTGACGCCCTCGTCCGCGATCAGGTCGAAGATCGGCTCTGCCCGCACCGCGCGCAGGCAGACCGACACCCCGGCATTCGCCGCCATCGCCCAGGGGAAGCACCAGCCGTTGCAGTGAAACATCGGCAGCGTCCACAGATAGACCGAATGCGCGGGCATCCCCCAGTCCTGCAACTGCGAAATCGCGTTCAGCGCCGCGCCCCGGTGGTGATAGACGACGCCCTTGGGATTGCCGGTGGTCCCCGACGTATAGTTCAGCGCGATGGCGTCCCATTCGTCCCTGGGCGGCTGCCAGTCATAGGCGGGATCCCCCTCGGCCAGCAGCGCCTCGTAATCCAGTGCGCCGATCGGATCGCCATGCGGAACGGCCGGATCCAGGATGTCCACCACCAGCCCGATGTCGCAGCCTTGCAGGGCCTCGGCCGCAAGGAGGGCGAATTCGCTGTCCACCAGCAGGGCCTTGGCCTCTCCGTGTCGCAGGATGAAGCGGACGGCCTCGGCGTCCAGGCGGGTATTGATGGCGTTCAGCACCGCGCCCAGCATCGGCACGCCGAAATGCGCCTCGTAGAGTTCGGGAATGTTGGGGGCGATCACCGCGACCGTATCGCCGCGCCCGATGCCGCGCGCGGCCAGGGCGCTTGCCAGGCGGACGGCCCGGTCATGAACCTGCGCCCAGGTCCGCCGCACCGGGCCATGGACCAGGGCCAGCCGGTCGGGATGGATCGCGGCGGTGCGCGCCAGGAAATCCAGCGGCGTCAGCTGCGCGAAATTGGCCGCGCAGGCGTCCAGCCCCCGGTCATAGATGGTGTCGCTCATGTCCCCCCTCCCTCTTTTCTCGATCCTATCCGGCGCGGCCGATGGCCTGGATGGCGGTGAAGCCTTCGAATCGGGGCGCGCCTTCGTGCAGCCTCTTCGTGTCGCCCGCGCGGGCATGGGCGTCGCGGAACTGCTGGCTGCGGGTCCAGCCCCGGAAATGTTCCTCGCTTTCCCATACGGTATGCGAGGCATAAAGGCGCCGCCCGTCTTCCTCGGGGCCTTTCAGCATGTGGAATTCGACGAATCCGGGAAGCTCGTTCAGCTTGCTGTCGCGCGACAGCCACAGGGCCTCGAACGCCTCGGCATTCTCGACCGGCACGGTAAAGCGGTTCATGGCGATGAACATCGTTTGTCCTTTCCAAAGGGTTCCGGCTGGCGATCCCGCGGGCTTCGGTGCCTTGGATAAGCCCTTGTTCGACCGCTGTCACGCGGTTGTAAGGGGGGCGATCCAAGACGGCCTTGACGGGACGCGACGGGCGCGGAACAGTCCGCCGCGAACCAGCAAAGGTCCGGCCCATGTCCGATTTCGTCATCCCGCCCGCCGCCATCCCGTCCGTTCCCGTGTCGGGCGACAGCCGCCGCTTTCCGGTGCGGCGAATTTTCTGCGTGGGCCGCAACTATGCCGACCATGCACGGGAAATGGGCCACGACCCCGACCGGGAACCGCCGTTCTTCTTCGGAAAGCCCGCCGACGCGTTGCTGACCGATGGCGGCGATCTGCCCTATCCGCCGCAGACCGGCGACCTGCATTTCGAGGCGGAACTGGTCGTCGCCCTGGGCGGCGGCGGGACCGACATCGCGCCCGGCGATGCGCAGGGGCTGATCTGGGGTTATGCGGCGGGCAACGACTTTACCCGGCGCGACCTTCAGGCGGTGGCGAAGAAAGCCGGACGGCCCTGGGATCTGGCCAAGGCCTTCGATCTGTCGGCGGCCTGCGGGACGCTGCATCCGGCGGCACAGACCGGCCCGCTGGATCGGGGCCGCATCGCGCTGACGGTCGATGGCGACCTGCGGCAGGACGGCGACCTGTCGCAGATGATCTGGCCGGTCGCCGACGTGATCGCGCATCTGTCGCAATCGGTGCGGCTGGCGGCGGGGGATCTGATCTTCACCGGCACCCCGGCGGGGGTCGGCGCGGTCGCGCGCGGCCAGGTGGTGAAGGTCGAGATCGAGGGGCTGACGCCGCTGGTCACACGGGTGGTTTAAAACTGCACGCACTCGGCCCGTCTTGCTGGGCGGCGGGGCGGGACGGGGAAACGCCCCACGTTTTCCCCGCCGTTCGCGCGACCTTGCCATTAAAGACGGTGCCACCCCACGGCCACGGAAGGCAGGCGCCCGGCCCGACGGTTCAGAGGGATGGGCCGTCGCGTGGCGAGGGCGATGGCCTTCGCCGTTCCAGCCCAGCCTAGCGCGATCCTGCCCCCGTGGCGATCTGCAAGACCGCCCATTCCTTCGCGGCGGCGTTCCTTGCCTGGGCCGCAGCCAGCCGGGCCGCCGCGCGGGATCGGTCGGCCTCCAGCAGATCGACCAGGGCCAGGGCTCCTTCCTCGAAGTTCTGGCGGGCCAGGGTATAGGCGCGGTCATAGGACGCCGCCGCCCCGTCCAGCGTCGCGGCCCGTTGCCGGTACCGGCGCAGGTTCGATTGCGCGGTCTGCACATCCTCGACCGCCGCCGCGATGGCTGATTTCCAGGCGATCTCGGCCTGGCGCGCCTCGGACAGGCGGCGCGACCGGGCGGCCTGCAAGGTGCCCTGGTTCAGGACCGGCAGCGACAGGCCGGGACCGAAGCCCCATGCGGTCGCGCCGCCCCGGTCCGAAACCGTCCCGGTCAGCGAGACGGCGGGCAGCAGATCGGCCGTCGCCACCCCCACCGCCGCAAGCGCCGCCGCGTAATCGGCCTGCGACGCGCGGATGTCGGGGCGCGACCGCAGCAGGTCGGCGGGAACGCCCGTGCCCGGCCCCGGCGGGGTGCGCAACGGTGCCGACCCGCGCCGCATCTGCGCCATCAGCGGGGCAGACTGAAGGTTCAGCAGCGTCGACAGCCGATAGACCTGGGCGGTGAACTGCGCCTCGTAATTCGGCAGGTCGGCGCGGGCGGTCTGCAACAGCGCCTCGGTCTGGGCCAGGTCGTATTCGGTGGCGATGCCCACGGACAGGCTGTTGCGCGTCACCTCCAGCGTGCCCTCGCGGGTGCTGATCGTGTCCCGTGTCAGCGCCAGCGCCTGCTGATAATACCGCGCATCGGCATAGGCGGCGATCACCTCGGCCAGCCAGGCCAGGCGGACGGTCTCGGCCTGGGCCTGGGCCGATCGCAGGCTGGCCGCAGCCCCTTCGCGGGCGCGGCGAGCGCCCCCGAACAGGTCGAAGACCAGGCTGGCCGACAGGTTTGCGGTATTGGCCGTGGCTGCGGCGATGCCGTCGCCGCCCGCCCGTTCGCGGCCCGCCGTGGTCGTGCCGCCGATCTGGCTGGCCAGGACGCCGGTCCCCGCCAGATCCGCCTGGGCGGCGCGGATGCGTTCGTTGGCGGCCATGATTTCGAAGCTCTGGCCCAGACCCTGCCCGATCAGCCGGTTCAGATTGGCGTCGTTGTATCCCGACCAGAAGGCCGTCTGGGCCGGGGTCGCCGCGCCCTCGCCTTCCTGGAACCCGGCAGGAACGGCAGGGGTGGGCAAGGCGTCCGGGTCCGGGCCGACCGCCGCGCAGGCGCCAAGCGCCAGAACCGATCCCAGCAGCGCGCGGCGGCGCATCGTCGTCGTCATGCGGGCTTCCCCTTTCTTCTTCTTGCAAGCTCGACCGCCTTCAGCACGGCCACATAGAAGACCGGCACCAGGAAGATCCCGATCACGGCCGAGGACGCCATGCCGCCCAGAACCCCGATCCCGATCGAGTTCTGCGCCCCCGCCCCCGCGCCCGAGGCGATGGCCAGCGGCAGCACCCCCAGCATGAAGGCGAAGGTGGTCATCAGGATCGGGCGCAGGCGCATCTTCGACGCCTCGATGGCGGCCTCCATCAGCGGACGGCCCTGGGCCACCAGCGATTGCGCGAATTCCACGATCAGGATGGCGTTCCGCGCGGCAAGGCCGATGGTCGTCAGCAGCCCCACCTTGAAGTAGACATCGTTGGTCTGGTCGAAGAACAGCGCCGCAGCCAAGGCGCCCAGGATGCCCACCGGCACGGTCAGCATCACCGCCAGCGGAACCGTCCAGCTTTCGTACAGGGCAGCCAGCGCCAGGAACACCACCAGCCCCGACAGCGCGAACAGCAGCGGCGCCTGGTTGCCCGACAGCCGTTCCTGATAAGACAGGCCCGTCCAGGCGGTGCCATAGCCGCCGGGCATGTCGGCCACCATCTCCTCCATCGCGGTCATGGCGGCGCCGGACGACAGGCCCTGCGCCGCGGCGCCCGACAGTTCCAGCGCGCGGGTGCCGCCGTAACGGGCCAGGGCCTGCGGTTCCTGGTCCCAGACGCGGGTGGTGAAGGCGCCGAAATTCACCATGTCGCCAGCCGCGTTGCGGGCGAACCAGCGGTCGATATCCTCGGGCTGGGACCGGGCATAGGCCTCGCCCTGGACGATCACCGGGCGCAGTTCGGTGCCCAGTGCGAAATCGTTCACGTCGCGCCCCGAGAAGATCACCGACAGCATCGCATTCACCTCGGAGATCGACAGGCCGAAGGCGGCGGCCTTCTGCTGGTCGATGTCCAGCCGCAAGGATGTCTGGAACGGCGCCTCGTTGCCGCGCAGGTTGGTGACGCGGCCGTCGGCCTGGGCGGTGGCGACCAGCTGGTCGGCGGCCGAGGTCAGCGCCTCTTGCCCGCGACCCGCCTGATCGACCAGATACATCGAAAAGCCCGAGGACGCGCCCATGCCGGGAATCGCCGGCGGTTGCAGGAAATAGGCCTGGCCCGCGCGGTTGTTCATGAAGAAATAGCCGTTGGCCCGCGTCACCAGCGAGGCCACGTCAAGGCCGGGGCGATCCTCGTATTCGCGCAGCTTGGCGAACAGCATGGCGTTGTTCTGGCCTGCGCCGCCGAAGCTGAAGCCCAGGACCGAGAAGGTCGATTCGACCGTATCGGCTTCCTGGACGCGCAGATAGTCCTCGACCCGCTCGACCAGGGCCAGGGTCTGCGCGGTGGTCGATCCGTCGGGCGTCTCGATCATCACCATCATCACGCCCTGATCCTCGTCCGGCAGGAACGATCCGGGCAGGCGTTCATACAGCACAAGGGCGCCCGCGCCGATGGCGACCAGCACCAGCAGCATCCTGAACGGGCGGCGCACCAGCCGGGCCACGGCGCCGCCATAGCCGTTCGTCGCCCGGTCCAGGTTGCGGTTGAACCAGCGGGCCGGCGCGATGCCGTCGCCATGCTTGCGCGGCTTCAGCAGGCTGGCGCACATGGCGGGCGTCAGGATCACCGCGACGCCCAGCGACAGCACCATGGCGGTGATGATCGTCAGCGAGAACTGGCGATAGATCACCCCCGTCGCGCCCGACATGAAGGCCATCGGCAGGAACACCGCCGACAGCACCATGACGATGCCGACCAGGGCCGAGGTGATCTCCTCCATGCTCTTCTGGGTGGCCTCGACAGGGCCGAGGCCCTCTTCCTCCATAACCCTTTCGACGTTTTCGACGACCACGATGGCGTCGTCGACCAGCAGGCCGATGGCCAGCACCAGCGCGAACATGGTCAGCGTGTTGATCGAAAAGCCCGCCGCCGCCAGCACCCCGAAGGTGCCCAGCAGCACCACCGGGATGGCGATCACCGGGATGATCGTGGCGCGCCAGCTTTGCAGGAAGGCCAGGATCACCAGGAAGACCAGCACCACGGCCTCGGCCAGGGTCTTGTAGACCTGGTGGATGGATTTTTCGACGAAGGGCGCGGTGTCATAGGGATAGACGACCTGCACGCCCGCGGGCAGCGACGGCGCGATGCCGTCGATCACCGCGCGCACCGCATGGGCCGTGTCCACGGCATTGGCGCCGGTCGCCAGGTTGACGCCGAAGCCCGCCGCCGGGTTGCCGTTGTATCGCGCCGCCCCGCCATAGGATTCCTGGCCGATCTCGATCCGGGCCACGTCGCCCAGAAAGACCGTCGATCCGTCGGGATCCACGCGCAGCAGGATCCGCTCGAATTCCTGGACCGAGCTGAACTGCGACTGCGCCGACAGGGTCAAGGTCAGCCGCTGGCCTTCCGCCGACGGCTCGGCGCCCAGGTCGCCCACGGTCACGTTGGTGTTCTGTTCCGACACGGCGGCGGTCACATCGGCGGGCGTGACCTGGTATTGCGCCATCTTCATCGGATCCAGCCAGATGCGCATCGCATAGCCCGACCCGAAGGTGTTGATGGACCCGACGCCGGGGGTCCGCTTGACCGGATCCTCGATCATCTGCGCCACCAGATCGCCCAGTTCCACGGACGAGAAGCTGCCGTCCGTGCTGGTCAGCGCGCCCACCAGCAGGATCGACGAGGTCGACCGCGACACGTTCACGCCCTGGCTCTGCACGATGTCGGGCAGCTGGCTGGTGACCAGTTGCAGCTTGTTCTGGACCTGGACCTGCGCGATGTCGGGATCGACCGTATCGTCGAAGGTCAGCGATACCGAGGCCGATCCCGGCGTCGAATTCGAGGTCATGTAGATCAGCCCGTCGATCCCGGTCATCCCGTCCTCGATCACGGTGGTGACGGAGTTTTCCACGATCTCGGCCGAGGCGCCGGTATAGGTGGCGCTGATCCGCACGGTGGTGGGGGCGATCTGGGGATATTGCTCGATCGCCAGGGTTTGCAGGCCCAGCGCGCCGACCAGCATGGTCACGAAGGCCAGAACCCAGGCGAAGACGGGACGATGAATGAAAAAGCGTGCCATGGGTTACTCTGCCGGGGCCGGGGCGGGTTGGGTGGCGGCGGCATCGGATGCCGCTTCGCGGACCACGCCGTTGTCGTCCAGGGTGACGGGCACGGTCGTGACGGTCGCGCCTTCGGTCAGCGCGGCCAGGTTGTCGACCGCCAGCAGGTCGCCGGATTCCAGCCCGTCCGTCACGATCCAGTGGTTCCGATAGCTGCCGTCGTCGGTCAGGTTCACCTGCGCGGCCTTGCCGTCGCGGATCACCCAGGCCGTCAGCTGGCCGGTCCTGTCGCGGGTCGCGGCGTTCTGCGTCACCAGGAAGGCCTGGGTCGTGCCCATCTCGATCTGGCCGCGCAGGAACATGCCGGGCAGGATCAGGCGGCGCGGGTTGTCGAAGCGGAACCGCGTATCCACCGACCCGGTCGAGGTCGAGACGGTGACGCCCGGCGCCACCAGCGTCCCCGTCGCCTCATAGGTCTCGCCGGTTTCCAGCGTCAGCGTCGCTTGCAGCGTTTCGTTCAGCCGCAGCCGGCCCGCGCTGATGTCCTCGCGCAGGGACAGCAGCCGGGCCGAGGGCTCGTACATGTCCACGTCGATCGGATCCAGGCTGGTGACGGTGGCCAGCGCATCGGCCTGCCCCGCCATGACCAGATCGCCGACCGAGACGGCCGCGACGCTGGCCACGCCGTCGATGGGGCTAGTGACGGTGGTCCAGTCCAGTTCCGCCTGCGCCAGCGTCAGCGCGGCCTCGGCCGATTGCAGCGCGGCCTGGGCCTGTTCCAGCGTGGCGCGCGATTCGTCGACCTGCGCCTGGGTCGTCCCCGATCCCAGCAGCCGCTCGGTCCGCCCGAACGAGGTTTCCGCCTGCGTCAGCGCGGCGCGGGCGGAGCTGACCTGCGCCTCGGCGCTGGAGAGATTGGCCTGATAGGTCGCCGGGTCGATCTGGAACATCGGCGCGCCCCGTTCCAGGGCCGCCCCCGGCTCATACAGGATTTCCGTCACCAGCCCGCCGACGCGGGGACGGATCGCGGCCTGGGACTGGGCCACGGCGCGACCCGGCAGGGTCACGATGCGCGGCACCTCTTGGGGCTGCACCGTCACCACGCCGACGGCGGGAGGCGGCATTTGGTCCTGCTGCGCAAGCGCCGGCAGCGACGAAAACCAGACGGCGATCAGGGCCACGCAGGCCAGCGGGCGGAAAAGGGGCATCGGAATCGTTCCTTCGGACAGGCGGAGGGGCTTTGCCGCCTTGTTGCACATCAATGCACAGTGTGCAATATTTGCCTGATGTGAATGGGTGGGGGAAATGCGCCATGACCGTGAAATCGTCGCTTCGTGATCGAAGGCGGTTGCAGACCTCGCGCGAGATCCAGCGGGCGGCGCTGACGCTGGCGCTGCGCCACGGCCATGACAGCGTGACCACCGAGGCCATCGCGGCCGAAGCGGGGATCAGCCAGCGGACGTTCTTCAACTATTACCTGAACAAGGATGCCGCGATCATCGGCAACGCGCCCAGCTTCGACGACGATACCGTGGCCCGGTTCCGCGAATCGTCGGGACCGCTGCTGGCGGATCTGTTGCAGGCGCTGCGGCGGCTGCTGTCGAACAGCGACCTTGACCGCTCCACCTCGCAGTTGATCGACCGGCTGCTGGTCAGGTCGCCCGATCTGCTGCCGATCTTTTACGGATCGCTGAAACGCCTGCGCGACCAGATCGCCGATCTGGCCGTCATGCGCCTGGGCGAGGATGCTCGCGCCGACGCCGAACTGCTGGCCGAGGCGATTTCCCACGCCCTAGCCGACACGTTCCGCATCTGGGCCAATGACGACGGCATGTCGGCCGACAGCATCGCCGACATTGCTGCCGCCAAATTGCAGGTCTTGCGCGGTTTACTGACGCCCGGCGTTCAGCCCATCCCCGCCGCCAGCACCGTCAGGCCGGACACGCAGGCAATGACCAGCACTGCGGCGGCCCCGATCCGGCCGTGAACCGCGGCCGGAGCGTCCTGGCCGATGCGGCGCAGGTGCAGCTCGGTCTGGATGTCGAACATGAAGGGCACCCCGAAGTCGATGATCGGGCAGGGTTCGGCGCGGCGGTCAAAACTGCGGGCGGGCATCATGCACCTGCCACCGGCGCCCGGCGCGGGGCCGTCGACTGGCCCAGCAGCCTGCGCAGCATCGATGGCCGGGCAGTCCGGTCCAGCAGCCGGTCGCGGATCACCTTGCCCCCCGGCCACGGCCCAAAGCCCGAGGCGACGTTGATATGCCCCGCATGGCCCAGGTCGATCAGGTCCGCGCCCAGGTCGTCGGCCAGATCCTGGCAGCGGCCGAAGGACATCCAGGGATCGTTGCGGCTGGCCACCACGACCGCAGGCACGCCCAGCGCCCGTTCGGGCAAAGGCCCGAAGCGGCGGATGCGCTTGCAATCCTCGGATCCCGCCAGCGGGTCGGCAGGCGCGACCAGGACAGCGCCGCGCACCCGCAGCCCCGCCCAGCGGCCCAGCATCTGCGCGATCAGCACCGATCCCAGCGAATGGCCGACCAGGATGCTGCCCGGATGGCGCAGGATCATTTCGGCCAGCGTCGCCTCCCACGCCTCGCGCACAGGGCGGCGGGGGTCGGGCAAATCGACGATCACCGCGCTTGGATCGGTGCGCGCCCACCAGTCCTGCCAATGCGGCGCTGGCGATCCGTCGAGACCGGGAACGATCAGAGTCTTGGACATGGCGCGATTCCTTTCATCCGTCCCGATAAGACTACAATCGTTGTCGTGATTTTGTTCCCAAAGATCCCGGTCCAAAGAGAACGGGGATCTCTAACGGTCGCGGGTGTTGATCGGATAGGCGGTGGTATGGCGCAGCCGTTCCATCGCGAAATGCGAGGTCAGGTTCTTGATCGGCACGGCGTCGGTCAGCCGGCGATAGAAGTCGTCATAGGCGGCCATGTCGGACACCGCGACATGCAGCAGATAGTCCATTTCCCCGGCCATGCGATAGGCTTCCATGATCTCGGGGAACTTCCTGACGGCGGCCAGGAAGGCGTCGCGCCAGGCCGCGCCGTGGTCCGCCGCCTCGATCCCCACGAAGACGGTCAGGCCCAGGCCCAGCTTCGCCGGATCGGCCAGGGCCACGCGCGCGGTCAGGACTCCCGTCGCCTCCAGCTTCTGGATCCGCTTCCAGCAGGGGGTTTGCGACAGGCCCACCTGATCGGCGATCTGCGCGATCGGCTGGGTGGCGTCCTGCATCAGGGCGGCGACGATCTTGCGGTCGATCAGGTCCAAATTGGCCATCTGGTCTTTCCTCGGGGTCGGCATCGGCCACAGACTGCCATAAAAACAGCAAATGTCCACCGTTATTGTCGTATATTTGGAATTGCCTTGACCTGCGGCAAATGTCGACCTTGAAGCGGGTATTTTATCGCCATAGGGTGGGCCATGATCACGCAGAAGATGAAATACGCCCTCAAGGCGATGCTGGTCCTGGGGGACGAGGCCGCCCAGCCCCACCCCGAGGCGCTGACCATCGAGAAGATCGCCCGCCGGTCCGACACGCCGAAGCGGTTCCTGGAACAGATCCTGCTGGAGATCAGGAATGCGGGCATGGTCAGCTCGATCCGCGGCCGGTCGGGCGGCTATCTGCTGATCAAGCGGCCCAGCGACATTTCCATTTCCGAACTGCTGCGCCTGATCGACGGTCCCATCGCACCGCTGCCCTGCCTGTCGCGGCGCGCCTATCAACGCTGCGAGGATTGCCGGGACGAGGCGTCCTGCCGCATCCGCAAGGTCTTCGCCGAGATTTTCTGGTCCTATCTGATCCTGATCGAATCGCTGACGCTGGAGGACATGCTGCGGTCCGAACAGGTGGCGGAACAGGTGATCGGGGCCTAGAACGGCGCCGCCTGGCTGAAGCTGACCTGCACACCGCTGTCGGGATGGCGCAGGCGCAGGCTTTCGGCGTGCAGCATCAGGCGCGGATGATCGGCCGCAGCGCCCGTCGCATACAGCGGGTCGCCCAGGATCGGATGGCCGGTTTCGGTCATGTGAACCCGCAATTGATGGCTGCGCCCCGTCAGCGGGAACAGCCGCACGCGGGTTTCGTCATCCGTCGCGCGGATCACCCGCCATTCGGTCAGCGCCGGGCGCCCCGCTTCGCGGTCGACCTTCTGGCGCGGGCGGTTCGGCCAGTCGACGATCAGCGGCAGATCCACGGTGCCGGTTTTGGGTTCCAGCCGCCCGGCCAAGCGCGCGACATAGGCCTTCTTGACCTTCCGGTCCTCGAACTGTTTGGACAGCACCCGCTGCGCGTGCGGCGTCAGGCCGAAGACCATCACGCCCGAGGTATCCTGGTCCAGCCGATGCACCAGCAGCACCGTCGGGAAGGCGCCGCGCAGGCGGTTGATCAGGCAGTCGTCCTTGCCCTCGCCCCGGCCCGGCACCGACAGCAGGCCGGCGGGCTTGCCCACCACAAGGATCTCGTGATCGGCATGGATCACCTGCGGCGCGTCCGGCGGCGGAGCATAGACGAAATCTGTCACTTCGCGACCAGCCGGATCGCCAGGCCCGCGAACATCACGGCGGCGATCCTGTTGATCAGGCCCAGCCGCCGCCCGATCACATGGCCCGCATAGCCCGCCACGATGCCGTAACCCATCGTCACCAGCGTGCCGGTAAAGGCGAAGATCAGCCCCAGGCCCAGGATCTGCTGCCAGACCGGACCCCAGGCGGGGTTGGTGAACTGCGGCAGGAAGGCCAGCAGGAACAGCACCGGCTTGGGGTTCAGCGCGTTCGACAGAAAGCCGCGCCGGATGATGGCCCAGGGCCTGACGCTGCCGCGCGCCGAGGGATCGACCGGCCCCGCCCGCCAGCTTTTCCAGGCCAGCCATAACAGATAGGTCGCGCCCGCGTATTTGATCGCGCGCAGCGCCTCGGGGTGGGCGGCGACCACCGCGCCCAGGCCCACGGTCGCCAGCGTCACATGCATCAGCACGCCCAGGCCCACGCCGAATCCCGCCAGGGCGCCCGCGCGCGGCCCGCCCTGAATGCCGCAGGCGCTGGCGAAGAACACGTCCTGGCCCGGCGCGACGTTCAGCAGCAGCCCGCCCGCGACGAAGGCGGTCAGCTGGGCCAGCGGAATGGCGGCGATCGTGTCCCAGATCATCCCTGCGCTTCCTGCGGCAAGCCGTCGGCGATGTCATAGTAATCGCCCTTGTCGGCCACATAGATATGGCCCGCCAGCCGCAGCCCGGAGGGGCTGTCCACGGCGCCCGCCGCGATCTCGGGGTTGGCCGCGCCGATCGGCCGCCAGAACAGGCTGCTGCCGCATTCGGGGCAGAAGCCGCGCTCGGCCTGGTCCGAGGACCGATACCAGCGCACCGGCCCGTCCACGGTCACGCCCCGCGCCGAGGCCGCGGCCCAGACATGGCCCGACCAGCGGCGGCACTGGCCGCAATGGCAGGCGCGCAGCGGATCATCGGTCCAGCGTCCCGCAAAGGTGACCGCGCCGCACAGGCAGCGCCCGGTGAAATCAGACATGGGCGAAAACCTCGTGAAGGATCGCGGCCAGCCGGTCGGCATCCGCTTCGGTGAAGGCATCGGGACGGTCGCTGTCGATGTCCAGAACGCCGATCAGCCGCCCGCCCTTGCCCCGGACCGGCAGGACGATTTCCGACCGGGTGGAACTGGCGCAGGCGATATGGCCGGGAAAGGCGTCCACATCCGGGACAAGCTGGACCTGTCCGGTGCGCGCCGCAGCCCCGCAGACCCCGCGTGAAAACGGGATGACCAGGCAGCCATGGCCACCCTGATAGGGGCCGATCTTCAACAGCTCGGGCGCCACGACGCGATAGAAGCCGGTCCAGTCGAAGCGGTCGTCGGCATGGTGGATCTCGCAGGCCAGGGTCGCCATCAGCGCGACCTCGTCGGTCTCGCCTTCGGTCAGGGCGCGGATGCGGGCGGCAAGGGCGTCGTAATCGGTCATGCCCCTTTCTACGCCGGGCGACGCCGCGCGAAAAGCCGCGATCTTGGCATTTACGCGGCCCCGCCGCTGGGCCAATCATGAGCGGCATGAACCGCCTGACCCTGACGCAACGCATCTTCCTGGTGATCCTGGCCGTGCAGGCGGCGCTGTTCGCCGCCCTGGCCGTGGCCAGCCTTGAGGGCGCGCGCCGCGACATCGCCACCGAGACCCGGCTGGCGGTCGAAACCGCGCGCGCCCTGGTGCTGGCGACCATCGGGACCATGCAGGGGGCGGTCCCCCCGGATCGGATCATGCAGCTTCTGCCGGAACGGCTGGTGGTGCCGCGCCATGTCACGCTGGGGACCGTCGACATCCTGGACGGGGTGGTGCGCCGGGCCCGCGCCCCGGTGCCGGCGCAGGCCCCGGCGCCGCCCTGGTTCGCGGCCCTGGTCGCCCCCGACCTGCTGGAAACCCGCCTTCCCGTGGTGCTGGAGGGGCGACCGCGCGGCTATGTCTTCATCGCGACCGATCCGGGGGCGGAAATCGCCCTGGCCTGGCGCGACCTGTCGGCCTTCCTGGGGCTGGCGGCCTTGGCGGCGGTGGTCCAGGGGCTGCTGATCCTGTGGGCCACGCGCCAGGCTCTGCGGCCCGTCGCGGCCATCGCCAGCCGGTTGGGCGACCTGCGCCGGGGCGATCTGTCGGCGCGCGTCGGGCCGGTGGCGCAGCGCGACCTGGCCCCCATCGCCGCAGGGGTGGACGACCTGGCGCAGGCGCTTGGGCAGGCTCAGGCCGACCGCGCCCGGCTGCAACGCCGCGTCGTCACCCGCGGGGACGAGGAACGCAAGGCCCTGGCCCGCGACCTGCATGACGAGATGGGCCCCTGCCTGTTCGGCCTGCGGGTCGAGGCCGACGCCCTGCGCGAGGCCGCCCCGACCCCCGCGATCCAGGCCCTTGCCCAGGCCATCGCCGACATCGCCGAGGAAATCGCCCGCGTGAACCGCGCCCTTCTGGGCGACCTGCGCCCCGCCGCCATCGGGCAGCTGCCGCTGGCGGCGGTGCTGGGCGATTATCTGGCCGACCTGGAACGGCGCTTCCCGGATCTGGACATCGACCTGGATCTGGCCCCCGGCCTGCCGGAACCGGACGAGGCGGCCGCCCTGACGCTGTTCCGCATCGTTCAGGAGGGCACCACCAACGCCCTGCGCCATGCCGGGGCGTCGCGCGTAACGGTGCGCCTGTGGGCCGATCCGGCGCATTGGCGGGTGGTGCTGTCCGATGACGGGCGGGGCATGGCGCCGGACGCGCGCGAAGGCACCGGCTTGACCGGGATGCGTGAACGCATCACCCTGCTGGGCGGCGATTTGTCCTTGTCCTCGGGGGCGGAGGGGACCACCATCAGCGCCAGCCTGCCCTTGCAACAGCCGGAATGAAGGCTCCACCGCAGATGAAGTCCGCGCTTGTCATCGACGATCATCCGATCACCCATCTGGGCGCCAACCGCCTGCTGCGCGAACTGGGATATGACCGCATCGGCCAGGCCATGTCGGGCGAGGAAGCGCTGTCGCAACTGGCGGGCGGCGACGCGCCGGATCTGATCGTGCTGGACATCAGCCTGCCGGGCACGGGCGGGCTGGATCTGGTGGCGCCGCTGCGCGATGCCGCGCCCGATGCGCCGATCCTGATCTTTTCCATGAACGACCAGACCGGCTTTGCCGCCCGCGCCTTGCAGGCGGGCGCGCAGGGGTTTCTGTCGAAGAACGCGCCCCCCGCCGATTTCCGCGAGGCGGTGCGGATGCTGGAAGCGGGCGAATTCTATCTGTCGCCCCGCCACGCCATGGCGCTGGCGACGCTGCGGGCCGGGGCCTCGGCCGATCCGCTGGGGGCGCTGTCGGATCGGGAACGGCAGGTGCTGGCACTGATCGGCCGGGGCCTCAGCCTGCAAGCCATCGCGGATCACCTGGAGGTCAGCTACAAGACGGCGGCCAACACGTCTTCGGCGCTGAAGAAGAAGCTGGGCGTGGACGGCATCAACGGGCTGATGAAATTCGCCCTGGACAGCGGGGTATGACAACGATGCTGGGATGGTTCAGCCTGGACGACGACGCGCCGGCGGGCGAGGCCGACCGGATCCTGGCGCGCCTGTCCGCCGGTCTGGCGGATGCGGGCCTGCGGCTGGCGGGCGCCATCCAGGTCAATACCGACCTAGGCGCCGACTGCGCTTGCGACATGGACGTTCTGGTTCTGGGCGAGGAAGACATGCCGATCCGCATTTCCCAGTCGCTCGGCAGCGGATCGACCGGCTGCCGCCTGGATGCCGGCGCGCTGGAAATGGCGGCGGCGCGGGTCTCGGCCCGGCTGGCGGGGGCGGAACTGCTGATCCTGCCCAAGTTCGGCCGGCAAGAGGCCATCGGCCGGGGCTTTCGCAGCGTGATCGCCCAGGCGGTGGGCCAGGACGTGCCGGTCCTGCTGCATGTGCCCCCCGAACAACGCGCCGATTTCGAGCGTTTCTGCGAGGGGCTGGGACAGCGCGTTCCGCCGGGCCAACTGGCCGAATGGTGCCTGGTCCAGGTGACGGGTGTCCAGTGACGGGCATCGCGTGACCGATCTGCCGCTGATCGACGCGCGCGGGCTGCTGTGCCCGCTGCCGGTCCTGCGGTTGCGCAAGCTGCTGCCCGACCATCCGCCGGGCACGCGCGTGCGGCTGTGGGCAACCGACGCCATGGCGGCGATCGACGTGCCGCATTTCTGCGAGACGGCCGGACACCGGCTGGTCGAACAGCGCGAGATCGGCGGCGGGGTGCGGGAATTCATCGTCGAAAGGGGGCTTTCCGCCCCCTCGGCCGCAAGAGCGGCCTTCACCCCCGAGGATATTTGAGCAAAGAAGAAAGCCATGCTGGCCGTATTCCTGAAGACCCTGCCCTTTTTCGGGATGATCGGCCTGGGCTGGCTGGCCGCGCGGACGCGGTTCTTTCCCCAGGAGGGGGCGGCCTGGCTGACGAAGTTCGTCTTTTACTTCGCCCTGTCGGCGATGCTGTTCCGCTTTGCCGCGCGCCTGGATCTGGCGGCGCTGTTCGATCGGTCCTTCGTGCTGGCCTATCTGGCGGGATCCTTGGGACTTTGGCTGGTCGGCATGGCCGTGGCCCGAGGCCGGGGCCTGTCCCTGCCCGAGGCCGCGATGGAGGCGCAGTGCTGCATGATCGGCAATACCGGGTTTCTGGGTGTGCCGATGCTGGTCGTGCTGCTGGGCGAACGCGCCGTCGGGCCGGTGCTGATGGTCCTGACCATCGACATGCTGGTGTTTTCCACGCTGATCACCCTGATCATCCATGCGGGCCGCAGCGGCGGGCTGCGCCTTGCCACGGCGGCTCCGATCCTGCGCGGCATCGTCGCCAATCCGATGGTCCTGTCGATGCTGGCGGGGCTGACCTGGGCGCAGATGCGCCTGCCCCTGCCCGGCCCTTTCGACGAGTTCCTGGTGATGCTGGGCGCCGCCGCCACCCCCGGCGCGCTGTTCGCCATCGGCGCCAGCCTGGCGGGGCGGCGCATCGGACGGCTTGCGGCCTCGGCCTGGCTGACGGTCGCCAAGCTGATCCTGCATCCCCTGGCCGTGGGCCTGGCCGCCTGGGCCTTTCACGTCGAACCCTTCGCCGCAGGCGTCATGGTCGCCGCCGCCGCCCTGCCGGTCGCGGGCAACGTCTATATCCTGGCACAATATTTCGGCGTGGCGCAGCAGCGCGTGTCGGCGGCGATCCTGATGTCCACCGCAGGCAGCATCGTCACGGTCCCGCTGATCATCCTATTAATCGGGCAGGGATAGGGGCAAAGAGACCGTGGCCGCCCACGTCTGAGCCCCAGGCCCGATCAAGATATTGATCGACGTTCATCCCTCTGATTCCGTCCATGCTTGTCATGGAGGGACGGAGAATGGTGTCAGGACTTGGGCGAGAGCATCGAGAAGGACATGATCGCAAGCGTGGATCGGTCGAGGTCGACGCCTGGCGGGCGAAGAGATGGGTCCGCCGATAGAGCGGCCGGTGATCGGCACGCTTGCTGACCAGCACATGGGCGACCGTCGCCTCGGTCGGCATGCCGTCCGGGATCAGCCGCGCAAGGGGGGAACAGAGTGTGCGGCTGCTGCCTGCCCCTGTCCAACCACACCGGTTCATCCCTGCGCATGCGGGGAACAGTCTTTCTGGAAGGCTTTGTGCTGTAACGATCTTCACGCTGCCAACGATGCCACCGGCTTTCTTGGTCCTGGGCAGAACACCAGCTATTCGCACGGATAGCAGGACACCAGCTTCATACAGTCGCAATCGACCGGCATCCGGCAGTTGCGCCCGCGGGACGGTCGCTGCCGCCTGCTGCATTGGACGCAAGCGAGAAATAGAACAGCGTCTTGGTGACGGCTGACGTTCCAGCCAGCCCGGCCTCGGGCATATGGGGGCCGCAGCCTTGCGTGCAACGGCAAGATAGTCCCTTGACGACAGCCCGCCCGCGCCGGAAACTAGTCGGGATTCGAACCCACCCGATCGCCACGGTAGTCAGCCCTGCCCGTCACCAGGACAACAGCGTCGCGTCGATTTCATCCGGGCCCGCCAGAGAGGCATCCGGTCACAGTTCGGACAACGCCCCGGTCGCTGCGCGAATGTCCGTGGTGGCTTCGTCCCCGGCGTCGTCGCGCACTGCCGCGCATCAACCGTTCGGCAACCGCCGCCACATCCCGCATGGGATAAAGTGCAGGATGTTCCCTCACGGGCGCTTTTCTCCGGCCATCTCAGCAGATCAGAACACATGCCAACCCATTCCCGGAAAGAACGTGTTTTCGTTTCGGCTTCGATGATTCCGTTTTCCCAACCCAAGGAACGGGCCCAACCTGTCCCCGATCCTGCCTTGTCCAGGGGGCGGGACGGTGCCCGCCCCGCCGGTCTTCAGAACTGCTTGCCGATGGCCCGGTCGACCGAGAACCGGCCGCCGCCATGGGCCACGAAATACAGCGTGATCGCCAGCCACAGCAGCGATTTTTCCGCGCCGCCGAAGCCCTCGGCCTGGACGACCCAGTGGAAATAGGTGGTGACGCACAGCACGATCGAGGTGGCGAAGGCCGCCGGGCGTGTCAGCAGGCCCAGGGTCAGCAGCAGCCCGCCGAAAAATTCGGTCGCGGCCAGCAGCGGGGCCCAGAACCAGCCCGGATGGAAGCCCAGCCCCTCGACCATGCCTACGGCGCCCATCGGCGCGTTGATCTTGGGCCAGCCGTGGACCATGAAGGCGATCCCCGCGATCAGGCGCATGTAGAGCACGGTCAGCGGCGACAGCGCGGCATAAAGCCCTTGCAGTTTCGGGATGATGAAGCGGGTGTCGGTGGTGGTGTCGTAATCGGTCATTGTCGATCTCCTGCGGCTTGCGGCCGCCATGCGGCGCAAGGATAACGGCGTCAGCCCCGAAGGGCAGGATTGAAGCGGTCAGGAAGATCAGGCCCGCGGCGGGCGCCAGGGGCTTGTCCAGCGGGCATCGGCCAGCACCGCCGCGCCGAACTCGGCGGCGACCCGCGACCCCGGCCGCGCCGGTTCCGCGCCATCGCCGCCGCCGGGCGCCAGACAGACGAAGCAGAGGCCCGGTTTCTTGACCGTCTCGGCCTGGCTGCCGGGCAGGCCCGCCGCATAGCACATGCCGTCGGCGCGGATCTGGGCACTGCACGAAGGTCGCGCGATATCCGCGCTTGCCACGGCGACGGACATCGCCAGAAGCGAGACCATCAGCATCAATGTGGCAAGAACTTTCATCCAACAGGGCCGGATCGTTGCGGATGGTCCCGCTATGCCGCAGCGCGGCTTCGGCGATCAAGCCTTTTCCGCCTTCGTCGTTCACAGTGGTGAAACCTGCGGCTAGCATGATCGGCGCAAGGACATCCCGCACGGAAAGGAAAGCCATGTCGGAACTGATCGTGATCGCCTTCGACGATGAAGCCACCGGATTCGAGCTGCGCGCCGAACTGGTGAAGATGCAGCGCGACTATCTGATCGAGATGGAGGACGCGGTCGTCGTCACCCGCCCGGCCGAGGACGACATCCAGTTGCACCAGGCGGTGAACCTGACCGCCGCCGGCGCGCTTGGCGGCGGCTTCTGGGGGACGCTGGTGGGGCTGGTGTTCCTGAACCCGCTGATCGGGGCGGCGGTCGGCGCGGCCTCGGGCGCGCTGGCCGGGCGGCTGACCGATATCGGCATCAACGACGACTTCATGCGCGACACGGCCCGCGCCCTGCCGCCGGGCGGATCGGCCGTCTTCGTGCTGCTGCGCAAGATGACCGCCGACAAGGTGCTGGACCGGCTGCAATCCTTCCAGCGCCGGGGCCGGGTCTTGCAGACATCCCTGTCCCGGCAGGACGAGGACCGGCTGCGCGACGCGCTGTCGGGCGATGCCGCCCCCGTGCCCCCGGCGGCGCCCCCCGCCACGGGCGCTTGACGCAGGGCCGGACTGCGTGGGACATGGCACGCCATGGTCCTGCGCATCCTGTTCAGCCCCCCCGCCGAGGAACCGGCCTCGACGCTGCGCCGGGTGCGCTGGCGCCCGCTGCGGCGCCTGCTGATCTGGGCGCGCTGGCTGGTCCTGCGGTTCCTGGCGCTGATGCTGGCCCTGGTGATGTTCTATGCGCTGGTCAATCCGCCGACCACCTGGACGGTCGTGGCCGAGGCGACGGCGCCCCGGTCCTGGACCGACATCGACGACATCGCCCCGGTCATGCGCCGGTCGGTCGTCGCCGCCGAGGACGCGAATTTCTGCCTGCACTGGGGCTTCGACATGGTGGAAATCCGCCGCGTCGTGGCCTCGGGGTCGTCGCGGGGCGCATCGACGCTGACCCAGCAGACCGCCAAGAACGTGTTCCTGTGGCAGGGTCGCAGCTGGACGCGCAAGGTTCTGGAAACCGCCTTCACCCCGATGATC
Source organism: Paracoccus sp. 22332 (assembly GCF_052045125.1). Taxonomy (NCBI): domain Bacteria; kingdom Pseudomonadati; phylum Pseudomonadota; class Alphaproteobacteria; order Rhodobacterales; family Paracoccaceae; genus Paracoccus; species Paracoccus sp. 22332. The sequence continues at coordinate 6,705 of NZ_JBQEOI010000003.1, read as the reverse complement.
GAGGCCTTCTGGTCCAAGCGCCGCATCCTCGAAGTCTATCTGAACGTCGCCGAATTCGGCCCCGGCATCTTCGGGATCGGCGCCGCCGCGCGCGAATATTTCGGCACCACGCCCGACAAGCTGACGCCGGTGCAGGCCGCGCGTCTTGCCGCCGTCCTGCCCGCGCCCAAGACGCGCAGCCCCGCGCGGGCCTCGGCCCGGTCCCGCGCCATCGCGGACGGCGCGGCGACGATCGCGCGCGACGGGCGCGCCGATTGCCTGTAAGGGCCGCGCCTTCCGGTTGAAACGGGGCGGGCGCAGGCTTATCAAGGCCCGATTGCACGGCAAGGAATCTTGAAGCAGGCGATGAATACCAACACCCAGACCACCCGGCTTTACCATTCGGCCCTGTCGCCCTTCTGCCGCAAGGTGCGGCTGGTGCTGGCCGAAAAGAAGATCGAGGTCGAACTGGTCGAGGAGCGTTACTGGGAAAGCCCGCCCGACCTGAAGCGCCGCAACCCGGCCGGAAAACTGCCGGTGCTGCGCCATCGCGGCAACATGCTGGCCGAAAGCCAGGCGATCATCGAATACCTGGACGAGGCCATCCCCTCGCCCGCGCTGATGCCTTCGACCCCGCTGGAGCGGCACGAGGTGCGCAGGCTCTGCGCCTGGTTCGACGACAAGTTCAACGACGAGGTGACGGTCCCGATCCTGACCGAACGGGTCTGGAAGAAGATCACCCGCCAGGGCTATCCCGACAGCCGCGTGGTCAAGGACGGGCTGCGCGCGATCAAGGAGCATATCGACTATCTGACGACGCTGCTGGAAACCCGCCGCTGGCTGGCGGGCAACAGCCTGTCGCTGGCCGATTTCACCGCGGCCGCGCATTTTTCCTGCCTGGATTACATCTCGGACGTGGATTGGGACCGCTCCGAGGTGCTGCGCGACTGGTATGCCACCATCAAGTCGCGCCCGGCCTTCCGGTCGATCCTGGCCGACCAGGTGCCGGGCATCCACCCGGCCCCCCATTATGCCGAGCTTGATTTCGGATAAGGCCGGGGGGCCAGCCCCCCGGACCCCCCGGGATATTTGGGCGAAGATGAAACAGCGCCTTGGCGCCGAAGCCGAGGCGGTCGGGTTTTCCCGGATGCGGGTCACGACGCCGGATGCGGTACCCCAGGTGGCCCAGCGGTTGCAGCAGTTCCTCGACGCCGGGCGGCACGGGCAGATGGGCTGGATGGCCGAACGCACGCATTGGCGCGGCGATCCGGCGGCGCTGTGGCCCGAGGCGAAATCGGTGATCGTCCTGGCCGAGCTTTACACGCCGGACCACGATCCGCTGGCCGTTCTCGACCGGCCCGACCGGGCGGCGATCAGCGTCTATGCGCAGGGCAAGGATTATCACGACCTGGTCAAGAAGCGGCTGAAGCGGCTGGGCCGCTGGCTGCTGGAGCAGGCGCCGGGCGAAGAGATCAAGGTCTTCGTCGATACCGCGCCGGTCATGGAAAAGCCGCTGGCGCAGGCGGCGGGGCTGGGCTGGCAGGGCAAGCACACCAACCTGCTGTCGCGCGATCTGGGAAGCTGGTTCTTCCTGGGGTCGATCTTCACCACCGTCCCCCTGCCCGCCGACGCGCCCGAGGTCTCGCATTGCGGATCCTGCCGCGCCTGCCTGGATGCCTGCCCGACCGGCGCCTTTCCGGCGCCCTATCAGCTGGATGCGCGGCGCTGCATCTCGTACCTGACCATCGAACACAAGGGCCCGGTCGATCCCGAGCTGCGCCCGCTGCTGGGCAATCGCATCTATGGCTGCGACGACTGCCTGGCGGTCTGTCCCTGGAACAAGTTCGCCCAGGCCGGGTCCGAGATGCGCTATCGCGGCATCGTCGCCGCGCCGCCCCTGGCAGAGCTGGCGGTACTGGACGACGCGGGCTTTCGCGAGCGGTTTTCCGGCAGCCCGATCAAGCGCATCGGGCGCGACCGCTTTGTGCGCAACGTGCTGTATGCGATAGGCAATTCGGGCGATCCGGGGCTGGCACCCGTGGCGCGCGGGCTGGCGGGGGACACCGATCCCGCCGTGGCCGAGGCCGCCCGCTGGGCCGCCGGGCGGCTGGCGCAATCCTGACGGGTCACAGCAGGAAGTCGCCTCGGTCCAGGTCCGGATGGCCCAGCAGCCGCAGCAGGAAATCCGCGCGCCCGTCGCCGTTCAGGTCGGCCATCACCCGCGTCTCGGACCCGACATGCTGCCAGCGGACCTGGCGGGCTGCGGTGAACTGGGCATCGTCGACATAGCCCAGGCCGATGGCGCGCAGATCCAGCCTGTCGCTGCCGGGCCTGAAATCCTGGATGATGTCGGGGGCGGCGGCCATGCTGTCCCGCCAGGACAGGAAGCGGAACACGTCCGCGCCCGATCCGCCCGCCAGCACGTCGGCGCCGCCCGCCCCGATCAGCGTGTCGTTGCCCAGCCCGCCCGACAGGGTGTCGCGCAGATCGCCGCCGTTCATCACGTCGTTGCCCGCATCGCCCCACAGCCGGTCCGATCCCGCCCCACCCCAGATGGCATCGTTCCCGGCCCCCCCGGCCAGGGCATCGTCGCCGACATCGCCCCACAGCGAATCGTTGCCGTCATCGCCCCAGATGCTGTCATTGCCCGCCTGTCCCTGCATCCGGTCGTTGCCCGCGCCGCCCCGCATCGCGTCACTGCCCGACCCTCCCGCCAGGACATCGTTCCCGGCATCGCCATACAGCGTGTCGTGACCGGCGCCTGCGGTCAGCCGGTCGTCGCCCGCGCCGCCCCACAAGAAGTTGTTGCCCGACAGGTCGGTCAGCATGTCATTGCCCGCCTCGCCCCACAGGGTGTCGTTGCCGCTGCCGCCCAGCAGCGTGTCCCGGCCGGTGCCCGCCGTCAGCCGGTCATTGCCCGATCCGCCGTCCAGCCGGTTGTTGCCCAGCAGATCCAGCATGATGTCGTGGCCGCCTTCGCCCAGCAGGCGGTCGTTGCCCGCGTCGCCCCACAGGCGGTCGTCGCCGTCGCCGCCCAGCAGGTCGTCGTTGTCGGCCCCGCCATACAGCCAGTCCTGCCCCGCGCCGCCGCGCAGAGTGTCGTTGCCCGCGTCCCCCAGCAGACGATTGCTGCCCAGCAGGTCGGACAGCGAATCGTTGCCGTCCTGGCCATACAGCGTGTCGTTGCCCAGGTTGCCGTTCAGCCGGTCGTCCCCCGTCCCCCCGTAAAGGGTGTCGTTGCCGGTCCCGCCGTCCAGGATGTCATTCCCCGCCTCTCCGAACAGCTGGTCGTTGTCGGCGTCGCCCCACAGAAGGTCGTCGCCCGCCCCCGCCCGCAGCACGTCGCTGCCGGTGCCGCCGCGCAGGCTGTCGCGGCCCAGGCCCGCGATCAGCAGGTCATTCCCGTCCTCGCCGAGAAGATGGTTGCTGCCGGTCAGATCCTCCAGCCGGTCGTTGCCTGCCCCGCCCTGCAACAGGTCGTCGCCGTCGCCGCCATTCAGGAAATCGGCCCCCAGCCCCGCGATCAGCGTGTCGTTTCCCGCCCCGCCCAGCAGGTGGTTGCTGCCCGACAGATCCTCCAGCCGGTCGTTGCCATCCTCGCCCGACAGGGTGTCGTCGCCTGCCTCTCCGAACAGGCGATCGTCGCCCGCCCCGCCATAGAGGCGGTCGTTGCCCGCGCCGCCGTGCAGGGTGTCGTCATCCAGCCCGCCATACAGCAGGTCGTCGCCGCCGTCGCCCAGCAGGCTGTCGTCGCCTTCGTCGCCGAACAGCGTGTCACGGCCCGACTCGCCCAGCAACTGATCCGCGCCGCTGCCGCCGCGCAGCAGGTCGTCGCCGTCCTGGCCCTGCACCGTGTCGTCGCCTGCCCCGGCCGAGACGACATCGTCGCCCGCCCCCGCCCGGATCGCGTCGTCCCCGCCCCCGCCCAGCAGGGTATCGGCGGCGTCGCTGCCAAAGACCCAGCCGCCGACCGTCGCGGGCGGGGTCTCGATCTCCAGCGGGTCAAGCGCGGGCAGACCGTAATGGGCGACGGGGAACATGGCATTGCCGAAATCCGCGGGCGCCAGGGGTTGGCCGTCGCGGGTGCGGACTTCCAGGATGGAATTGCCATAGACGATCCGCATTCCCCAGGATTGCGGCGCGAAATTCAGCTGCCAGACGCTGCGGATCATACCCAGCATGGACAGATCCAAGCGGTCGCTGCCCACCTCGTAATCGGTGATGGTCACGCGCCCGTCGAAGCGGGTCAGGGCAAAGACATCCGCGCCGTCGCCGCCGGTCAGGGTGATGTCGGCCTTGGCCGTCACCAGGATATCGTCGCCGGCGCCGCCGTGCAGATGGGTCGTGGCAAGGGTCGCCACCAGCAGGTCGTCGCGCGCCGTTCCCACGGCCATGCCCGCGTCGGCAAAGCCGGTGGTGCCCAGGGCGCCCGGATCGACGACAAGCTGCGTCACCCCGGTTTCCCCGTTGGACGTGACCAGCAGCACGATCCGGCCGTCCATCACCACAGCTTCGATCGCGCCGACCCGGCCCAGGGTCATGTCGTTGGTGTCGACGATGGTTTGCAGGTGCAGCAGCCTGCCGTCGGGCAGCAGGGTGAAGATGCTGACGCCGCCATCCGCGCCGCCCGCGATCACATAGCCGCGCCCGTCCACCTCGGCCGTGGCGAGGGCCGTCACCGACTGGAACCGTGTCGTCAATTCGTCCAGGATGTGATCCGTCGGGGTCAGGGCGCCGGTCCGGTCCAGCCGGAACACCGACAGCGAGGACGACGACGCCCCCGCCGCCACCAGAAAGCTGTTCCCGCCGAATTGCAGCGCCGCGATGTCCGAGGGGATGTAATAGCCCAACCCCTCGGCCGCGAAATGCACCGCCCCGCCGTCCAGCGTCCCGTCGCCGCCGATCGCATGGGTCGAGATGAAGTTGCCCAGTCCCGAAATCGCCACCAGCAGGCGCTGACCGTCGACGGTAACGGGGATGATCTTGTCCAGCGACGCCTCGGTCACGCCGGGCGGGGTCGGCAAGGTGACGGACGAGACCGGGGCGAGGCTGCCGTCGGCATTGATCCGGTTCACCTCGATCGCCAGCTTGCCTTCGCGGGCGGAAAACAGGAACCGGCTGTGGTCGCCCTGAAACTGGCCGCTGGCGGACAGGCGCGCGCCGATCCCCTCGGCCGGGAACAACTGGCCCAGATCGCCCAGGCGGCCCGCGCCGTCGAAGGCCAGCCCCGCGGCGCCCGCGCCGGACATGCCCCCGACCAGCAGGCTGCCCCCGGCGTCGCCATTCAGGACCGTCAGGGCGGGCCTGGCGTAATAGGTGAAGGTCAGCGGAAAGGCGGCATCCGACGCGCGTTGCAGCGGCGCAAGCGGATCGCCGATGCGATAGCTGCTGACCCCGCCGGTGGCATTCAAGGCAAACAGCATCCAGTCCGCGCCGATCCGGGCCACGGCCAGATCGACGACGTTAGACAACCAGCCATGCTGCGTGGTCCCATAGGTGACCACGTGACGATAAGAGATCATCTTGTCCGTTGGATGCGCGTTTCAGCAGCAAGCCCCCTTCTGGGGCGGTGTCTAACAGAACCCTAATCCGCGCCGCCGGAACAGTCTCTTTTCCCTGGAATTTAAGGAAACCTTTAGCAGGCCACTGAAATAGTCGGCTCTCGACGCGGTTTGCAGAACATGCTTCAGCACCGTCGGGAAGACGGCGGGCGTGATCATGCGCGGGACGGACGAGATGAGCGGGTCGCTGTTCAGCTATGTTGATCTTGAGGACCGCATCCCTGCGCGACACCCGTTGCGCAAGATCCGACAGGTCGTAAACGATGCGCTGGCCAGCCTCGATGAGGATTTCGACCGTCTCTATGTTGATTTCGGCCGCCCCTAGATCCTGAACCGCACCGGTTTTTCCGGCGGCTGATTACGGTTAGTTACGCGGCCAGGGATCAGTTTCCAGAGCTGCGTAGAAGTTTGCCTCTGCTTCCGAAGGCGGGATGTTCCCGATTGGCTCGAGAAGACGGCGGTTGTTGAACCATTCCACCCATTCGAGCGTCGCGTACTCCACGGCTTCTAAGCTGCGCCATGGGCCGCGGCGGTGGATGACCTCCGCCTTGAACATATGAAGGGGAGCGTGGCCCCAGTGGGGCCGCGTAAGCCCCGTAATGGTTGATCGTCTCGGCCAAGGCGTTGTCGTAACTGTCGCCGACGCTGCCCACCAAGGGTTCAATCCCGGCTTCTGCCAAACGTTCAGTGGAACGAATAGACAGGTATTGCGAGCCCCTGTCGCTGTGGTGAACCAGCCCCATGCCCTTTCCGGGGCGGCGATTATGTACCGCCTGTTCCAGGGCATCGAGAACGAACCCCGTATGCGCCGAGTTGCTGACGCGCCAGCCAACGATCTTGCGGGCATAGGCGTCGATGACGAAAGCGACATAGGTGAAATCCGACACCCACAGCATATTCGGTGCCGGAACACGGAACTGGCGGTTACCTTGTCCAGCGGACACGGCGCCTTCTTGTCCGGGATCGTCGTCCGATGCGGCTTGCCCCTGATAATACCTTGAATACCCATATCATTCATCAATCTTGCGACTGTGCAGCGGGCGACATCGAAGCCCTCACGACCAAGCTGCCGCCAGACTTTCCGAACCCCATAGACCCGCCAGTTCTCTTCGAAGACCCGAAGGATCTCGGGGCGCAGGCCGCGTATGACCGAGGAGCTGAACGA